>NZ_JACNDU010000008.1:0-209143 GCF_017351735.1 Pseudomonas sp. FW300-N2A2
ATACGTGCCCCCTGTAGGAGCCGGCTTGCCGGCGAAAACCGTCGGGACAACGCGTTCATTCAGACGGCCCGCGTTATCGTTGACGTCCATCGCCAGCAAGCCGGCTCCTACAGGGGAGCGGTGTACATGTCCGGAAAGAGTGAATACAGCAAAGAAGGAGAACGCGGACAGCTGAGAGCCAGGTCGGCTTTCAGGCCGCCTCGGCGGCTGTGGCGGTAGTCGCCCCCTCGAGAGGCCGAGTGGAGGTTCTGCGCAGTGGGCACCGCGGCAGGGATGCTGCGGTAGCCGCCCCCGGCCATGGATGGCCGATGGCGGCGGGCCCACGGAGCAGGACCGGAGCGAGGGCATGCCGAGCATTAGCGAGCCACCGAACGAAAGGGGCAAGAGCCCTTTGGTTACTTTGGGGCTTTTCCAAAGTGACTCGCCGTAAGGGCGAAACCAATAGCCGCCATCACCGAAGAAACGGATATACACACCAACAAACCCACCCCACCATTTCCCATCAGACTCAAGGCGCCAAACGGCTCCGTTTCCAGACACCCTCATGCAAGCGATAGTCAATACGGTCATGCAACCGGTCCGCACGCCCCTGCCAAAACTCCAGGCGCTCAGGATGCAGACAATAGCCGCCCCATTGCTCAGGTCGCGACACAGTCTGCCCGACGAAGCGTTTGATCGTGTCAGCCAACAGCAATTCAAGCGCTGCCCTACTCGCCAGCGGACGGCTTTGCGGCGAAGCCCAGGCACCGAGACGACTGGCCATGGACCGGGAATCAAAGTACTCATCCGACAGCGCCGGATCCAGCCTCGAGACGCGACCTTCGATACGCACCTGCCGCTCCAGCCCCGGCCAGAAAAACGTCATGGCGGCATAAGGATTGGCGGCCAGTTGCTGACCCTTGTCACTCTGGTAATGACCGAAGAACGTAAACCCTTCCTCGCTCAAACCCTTGAGCAACAGGACACGACAGTGCGGCCGCCCATCGCTGTCGACCGTCGCCAGCATCATGCTATTGGCTTCGACAGGCGCGCTCTCGGTGTCGCGGGCCAGTTGCAGCCATTGGCGAAACATCACCAAAGGGTCATCCAGCGCATGCTCGTCCTGCAAACCATACAGGGTGTAGTTGCGGCGCATTTGGGCCAGGGAAAGCGGCATGACAGTGATCTCCGGAAGGTTTTGCTCAGTGTGCGAGGCACTGCACCAACCGACCTTGACCGCCATCAACAGTGTCGATTACTTGAGCCGCAGACGCCGCGCCAGTTTGTGCAAATTGCTCGGATCGACTTCCAGAATCCGCGCCGCGCTGGCCCAGTTTTCCCCGGACAGGCTCAGGGCCTGGAGAATTTTCTTGCGTTGATAATCGTCGACGGCTTCACCCAGCGGCTGGAATGGCAGATCAGCCGGAGCGGCGTCGGACGGCTCAGAAACAACCTGCGGTGCGTTCGGAGCACTGTCGAGATCAAGAATCTCGGGCTCCAGCGTCATGATCAACGCACGACTGCTGCCGCGACTGAGCTGCTTCAAGGCGGCACGACTGATCACATGCTCCAGCTCGCGCACGTTGCCCGGCCAGGTATACGCCAGCAACGCGCGTTCCGCCGCCGGAGACAGACGCAAGCCACGCAGGCCGAGCCGCGCCCGATTGAGTTCAAGGAAATGCCCGGCCAGCATCAACACGTCATTGCCGCGTTCGCGCAACGACGGGATCGGCACCGGGTACACCGAGAGCCGGTGATACAGATCAGCCCGAAACAGGCCATCGCGAATGCTGTCCGGCAAGTGCCGATTGGTGGCGGCGATGATGCGCACATCGACATGCAGCGGCTTGTCCGCGCCCAGGCGCTGGATCTCGCCGTTCTGCAAGGTGCGCAGCAATTTCGCCTGCACACTCAATGGCAACTCACCGACTTCATCGAGGAACAGCGTGCCACCGTTGGCCGCATCGAAGCGCCCGGCACGGTCACCCGTGGCACCGGAGAAGGCGCCTTTGACGTGTCCGAACAATTCACTTTCCGCCAACGACTCGGGCAAGGCCGCGCAGTTGACCTGAATCAGCGGCTTGTGGCTACGCCGCGACAGACGATGCAAGCGCCGGGCGAACAGTTCTTTGCCAACGCCGGTTTCGCCCAGCAGCAACACCGGCAGATCGGAATCGGCCAACACGTCCAGCTCATTGAGTAGCTGATGCAACACCTCACTCTGCCCGAGGATCTCGCCCTCCTCGACCGGCATTCGCAAATCCTGAGGATCGCTGCGAGACAGGCGCAAGCTGCGGTTTTCCTGTTCCAGGCGAGTGACCCGCACGGCTGCTTCGATCTGCAAGGTGCAGCGCTTGAGCTCCTCCCGTGCGCGGCTGTCGAAGGTTCCAGCGTGCAACGCATCAAGGGTGATCGCGCCCCAGATCCGACCCTCGACATACAGGCTCACGCCCATGCAGTCATGCACCGGCAGCGGTTCGCCGATGTGGTTGTCGAGCAATCCGTCGTAAGGATCCGGCAGGCGACTGTCGGGCTCGAACCAGACGGGTTCGCGCGAGGCCATGATCGCCGCCAGCCGGGGATGCTGGGCAATGACGAACCGGCGCCCCAACGCTTCATGCACCAGCCCCACCGTCGCCACGGGCCTGAGGCTGTCGTCATCCAGACGCAATAAACCCACCGCGCCACTGTTGAAGTATTGGCGCAGGGTCTGGACCAGTCGTTGCAACCGTACGGCATTGGGCAACTCGACAATCAGGTCGGCCGCCAGGCTTTCACGCAGCATGGTTTTAATTACCCTCTATGGTGGGATTCACCCTAATGCGTCAGGGTGCGCATCACCACAACTAAAAATAAATTCATATTTATCAATCAGTTAAATATGGCACGCCGGATGCAACAAGCCAGGGGAACCGTTGAAACCCAAGCAAGGAACCCCTGATGAGCCAGACCCTACTGGAACAAAGCCTCGGCCAACTGGCCTGCGACATTCCCGGCGCCACCCGAATCTTTCACAACTTCAAACTGGACTTCTGTTGCGGCGGGCATAAAAGCCTGCGGGAAGCGGCCCTTGGCAAAGACCTCGATCCGCTGCTGATTGCCGATGCCCTGGAAACCCTGCAAGACACCGGCGAAACCCAGCACGACTGGCGCACCGAAACGTCCGAGGTGTTGATTGCCCACCTCCTGACGCGCTACCACGCCCGCCACCGCGAGCAACTGCCGGAACTGATCCGCCTGGCCCGACGCGTCGAGCAAGTGCACGGGGCGCGCAGCACCTGCCCCAACGGCCTGGCCGATCTGCTGAGCGACATGCAGCAAGAACTCGAAGGCCACATGCTCAAGGAAGAACAAGTGCTCTTCCCGATGCTGCAACAGGGCATCGGCCCGCAGGCCGCACCGCCGATCCAGGTGTTGCGTTTCGAACATGATCAACATGGCGAAGCGCTGGAACAGATGCTCGCCCTGACCCACCACATCACCCCGCCGGCGGATGCCTGCAACACCTGGCGCGCACTCTATCGCGGGTTGCTGGAATTCAAGGACGACCTGATGCAACACATTCACCTGGAAAACAACGTGCTGTTCATCAACGCCCTGAACCCACACCACTGATCACACTTTTCGCGAGCAGGCTCGCTCCCACAGGGATCAACATTCCCCTGTGGGAGCGGGCTTGCTCGCGAATGGCGCCACCTCAGAACTACCGGTTTTACAGCGCCATCAGCCGTGCCAATAGAACATTGCCTTGGCCAGGATCACGATCAACACCATGTGCCCGAGGATGCTACGGCGAATCCAGGTCGCGCGGGTCGTGGACAGCCGCGCGCTTTTCAACCAATACGCCAGCAGCAGGTAATGGCCGATGATGCTCAGGGCCAGGATGATTTTCAGGCTCAGCAAGGTGCCAAAACTGCTGGCCAGCGGCTGGCTCAAAACACCGCGGTGTTGCCAGGCGAGCGCGATGCCGGCGCCATACAACAGCAACACCACACCGTGCAGCACCTTGCGCGAGCGCACGGCAATCGCCTGATCCGCCGTTGCTCGCGCCGCTTCTGCCAGCGGCTGGCGGGCGCGGTGCCAGATCACCACTTCGAAAAACAGCGTGCCGATGAAGGCGATGGCTGCCAGCAAATGCGTAATCAACAAAAAGGGATACATCATCGCCCGCCTCCATTCTTTGGCCTGCTCATCCCGGATGACCGTCGACCCGGGCCCGCAGCAGCATCGGCCCATAACGCCAGGCGTACAGCGCAAACGCCAGCGTCCAGCACAGACCGGCCAGCCACAACGCCGGCAAAGGGAAAAACACAATCAACACGACCCGACTCAGACACGCCAGGTTGAGCAAAATGAACGCCAAGGTCATGCCCGACGGTGGCTCCAGCGCACGGCCGGTATGCCCGAGCGTTACCCGCGCGATCATCGCCAGCACCAGACCGCCCATGGCGCCGATTGTCAGGCAATGCACTGCCAGGCTCGGGTTCAGCGGTACGCCGAAATGCCACAGCGCCATGCCGAGACAAGCCACCGCCAGCCAGCCGTAAGCCAGGTGCAGCGACCACAACAACGGC
The DNA here is from genome assembly GCF_017351735.1 of Pseudomonas sp. FW300-N2A2. Taxonomy (NCBI): domain Bacteria; kingdom Pseudomonadati; phylum Pseudomonadota; class Gammaproteobacteria; order Pseudomonadales; family Pseudomonadaceae; genus Pseudomonas; species Pseudomonas sp. FW300-N2A2. Next base: position 4,554 of record NZ_JACNDU010000008.1, read on the forward strand.
ACGCGCCACAGGCCGCGATCTTGCCAGCGCACCAGGCGCACCAGATGCCCAGCCCCCAGCACCGCGAACAACAAACCCACCCAGACATTGGCGTTGAGCGCAGGGCCGACGGCATACAGCAACGCCACCAGTGGCGAGCCAATCAGCAGCAGCCAATCCAGCCATGGCCAAGGGGCGACAGCGTCAACTCGGCCGAGGCCGCGCTGGGTGAAGAACGGAATCACGCGCCCGCCGATCAACCCCATCATGGCCGCCACCAGCCAGATGCCGGTCAGCACGCCCTGACGCTGCCAGCCTTCATGACCTGCGACCAGCCCCGACACGGACAACCCGTCGGCACCGGCCAGCAACAGCAGGACCACCACAATCGGGTAGTTACGCTTTTGCCGCACCTTCCACAACGTGAAGCCCATCAACGCCGCCACAGCAAGCGGGAACGCCATTTCCAGCACCACCAGCAGCGACCACGGCGCATTGACCAGCCACGCCACGCGCGCCGCCAACCACAGCAGCGCCAGCGCGGCCAACGGTTTGCCGCTGAGGCCGGGGCGACCGGTCCAGGTCTGTACGGCCGTCAGCAGGAAGCCCGCAATAATCGTCAGCCCGAACCCGAACAGCAATTCATGCCGATGCCAGCCCAGCCAACCACCGGCCGGCTGCCATGCGGACAACGAACCGCTGAAGGCCGCCAGCCAAAGCGGGATGACCAGCACGGCCAACAGCCCACCCGCGAGGAAGAACGGCCGAAAGGCCAGACGTAACAGCGGCGCGATGGCCATCGCTTTACGGCGGTCAAGCACTTGCATAAAGCCACTCCTCTACCTTGTTGCTGACCTGGCGCCAACCAGCGCGCGAGGTAATTCCGGGTGCAATCATCGGGTATTGCCGAGCAATTGCCTTTGTCGCAGATCAAGTGTGCAAGGGCCGTGCCCCCGCTCCAGATCAACGGCTGGCGGCACTTCCTAGCTGTAACGGTAGCTGACGCAGGGTAAAAATGACCATTTGAAGGTTTTTTTTACCCTGAATGCATGGGTCTTTTTTACCCTGTCCGTCTACAACCCCAATAAACAAAGGCCTTCAGGCATGGCCCGCGTCTTGCTCAAGCCTCGGGAACTCAAAGCAAACTCGATCCCGGGAGTCCTCATGAAAAAAGTCGTCCAGCCACTGGCCTGGTTTGTGGTGTTGACCTCTGTCCTGGCGGTGGCCAGCGGCATCTCCCTGGGCCTTGTCTGATTCTTGATCGCAAGCCACCTCCTCAACCTTCAGGATGAATTCCCATGGTGCTTCATCGCGTCCATCACCAGATTCTGCGCAGTCATCACTTGTTCGAGCCGTTGAATGAAGAACAGCTGGATGAATTGATGAGTACCAGCCAACTGCTGAGCATCGACAAAGGCGAGCCGTTGTTCCGTCAGGGCGAGCCGGCCGATTCGTTCTATTTCGTGATTGCCGGGGCGGTGAAGATCTACCGCCTGACACCCGACGGGCAGGAGAAAGTATTCGAGGTGCTCAGCGATCGGCAAACCTTCGCCGAAGCGATGATGCTGATGGACACCCCCAACTATGTGGCCTCGGCCGAAGCGGTCTGCCCTACCCAGCTCTACCGGTTATCCAACAGCACCTACATGCGCTTGCTGCAGAACAACAGCCGGCTGACTTTCGCGCTGCTGGGCAAGCTCTGCGTTCGCCTGCACCAGCGGGTCAACGAAATCGAAACCCTGTCACTGAAAAACGCTACCCACCGGGTCGTGCGCTATCTGCTGACACAACTGGTGCGCCAGCAAACCATCGACAGTCAATTCGAACTGCCGATGGCCAAGCAACTGATTGCCGGGCACCTGTCGATCCAGCCGGAGACGTTCTCGCGCATCATCCGCCGCCTGATCGATGAAAAAATCATTACCCAGGACGGCCGCCAGATCGCCATTCTTGATCGTCCACGCCTGGAACAGTTCGAGTGAGCGCCATGCCCGTCTGCCTGTATTGCCAACACGTCAACCCATCAAAAGAAACCGAATGCCGCCACTGCGGCATGCCCCTGCCGGCGTTGGCCGAACGCTCTGGAGAGCGTCGGCAGCATCGGTTCATGTGGTTCTGCATCGGCCTGACGATCTTTTGCGTGGCGATGTTTTTCTGGCTGCCGCGCTGAAGCCAGGGTCAAGGCTGGGTCAACTGGCGATACAACTGCGGTAAGCGCAAAGGCAGTTGTTCGGGCTGGCGGATCAAGGTGTAGCCATTGGCGCCGAACATGTACGGCAAGTAATCCCCGGCCTCGCGATCAATCGTGATGCAGAACGGCGTCAACCCCTGGCGCCGCGCCTCCCGCACCGCCTCGCGGGTGTCTTCGACACCGTAGCGGCCCTCATACAAATCCAGATCATTCGGTTTGCCGTCGGTCAGCAGCAGCAACAATTTGCTGCGGCGTTTGCTGGTGCCCAGCAGTTTGGTGGCCTGGCGAATGGCGGCGCCCATGCGTGTGTAATAACCCGGCTTGAGCCCCTGGATGCGACCTCGGGTGTTGTCGTCATAACGCTGGGTGAACGACTTGAGTTCCTGCATGCGCACTTGCTGGCGACGCAATGAGGAAAACCCGTACAGGGCAAAATCATCACCCAGCACCGACAGGGTTTCGCCGAACAGCAGCAGGCTGTCGCGAATAACATCGATGACACGATGTTCATCGTTGAGATGGGCGTCGGTGGACATCGACACATCGGCCAGCAACAGGCACGCGAGGTCGCGGCGGGTCTGGCGTTGTTCCATGAACAAACCCCGCTCGGCGCACTCGCCATGCTCGCGTTCAACGTGAAAATCCAGCCAGGCCTGCATGTCCAGTTCAGAACCCTGGGGTTGCTGACGTAACCACTGGCGGTCGTTGCGCAGGTGTTCGAACTGGCGGCGCAAACGTCGCGCCGAAGCCTTGAGTCGTGGCGGCAACGGCTGCGCTTCACAGTCGCGCGGCACCATCATTTGCAGATTGACGAAGCTGTCCTGCATCCGCTGCTTGCGATAGTCCCACTCCGGCAACTTGATGCCCTCGCCCAAGGGAATATCGTCGACATCGGCCGGCGGCAGGTCCAGGTGCAGCTTGAGGCCACCGCCCTTGCGCAGACGGGTGCGTGACAGCGTCAGTTCGTCCAGGTCATCGGCGACCCGGGCGGCGTCCGGGTCTTCGCTGTCGTCTGACCAGCGATCCAGATCCACGTGTTCGGTCCAACTGAACAGGTTCTCCAGGCGCACCACCAACAGCCCGCCATCACGGGTGCTTTCATCGATCCGCGTGGCGCGTTTGCGTCCGCTTTTCTGTTCACCGGGTGGCGTGGTCAACGATTCTTCGGATTCATCGCCCAGATCGGCTGCCTGCGCACTGCCGAAATTTTGCGGCGGGTACAACCACAATGGCAGCGGCCAGGCTGCACGTTCGCTACGAGGAAAATGCTCGACACTGCCCGGCTCACGCAACGCCTGGCATAACGCCCGCTCCAGCGCCGCTTCGCTGCGGTTCAACGAGGCCGGATCCGGGCGCAATTGCAGATGAGCATCGACCAGGCGTTGATAGCGGACGCGCAACGCGGGGAAGCGCTGCAACAGCTGTTGCGTCCAGCGCTGATTGTCCCGCCCCCAGTGACGCATCGGCCCGGCCTGCGCCGCCAGCAGCGCGAGCCAACGATAGAGTTCTTCGTTCAGAGCGACGTCAGGAAACACCGCCAGGCTCGACGGCAGCCGTAGATTTGCGTCGTCGCACCACGCCAACGGCACTTGTTTGCAGGTGCCGGCGATCTGCTGCAACACGTTGCGCCGCAGCAGCAGATCGCGGTCGCTGGCGGCTTCGACGCCGACACCGTTGGCACCGCCCATGGCGCGAAACAACAGCGCCAGCGGGCGTTGCTGGCTGATCAGCTCAACGCGTGCCTCAGGGAAATCCGCACTGGCGCGTCGGGTGATGAAACGGTGCCAGACACTGCCGACCCACTCTTCCAGTTCAACGGTAAAGGCCATGGTAGTTGCCCTTTTTTCAAAGCAAAAAAACGGCCCGCTGTCTCAGCCGGGCCGACCTTTTCTAGCCGTTATGCAGGCTCATGACGGAACCACGGCAGCCGGGGCGCGCAAAGCGGCGCGGCCACGTTGCTTGAAGCTGAACAAGTAGCAGAGCAACCCGGCGAAGAACCCCACACCGGAACCCAGGCGGGCCCAGAACAGCACTTGCAAATGTTCGACCGTGGACATGAAGGGCAACGCGATTCCGTCGGCCTGCCAGCGTTGCAGGTAGACCTGCACGACACCGGCAGCGGTGAGGAACAACGTGATCATCACCATCGACAGGGTCATCAACCAGAAGCCCCAGATCTCCAGCGTCTGCGAACGCTCGTCGCCGGCTTCACCCAAGCCGCGCAAGCGTGGCATGGCGTAGCTGATCAAGGTCATCACGATCATCGCGTAAGCGCCGTAGAAGGCCAGGTGACCGTGAGCCGCCGTCAGTTGCGAACCGTGGGTGTAGAAGTTGACCGGGGCCAACGTGTGCAGAAAACCCCAGACGCCCGCACCGAAGAACGCCGTGACCGTGGTGCCCTTGGCCCACAGCGTGGCCGCACGATTCGGGTGTTGCCGACGACGGTTTTTCACCATGCTGAACGCGAAGATCACCATGGCCAGGAACGGCAGCGGTTCCATGGCGGAAAAGATCGAGCCGACCCACAACCAGACCTCGGGCGCACCGATCCAGAAGAAGTGGTGACCGGTGCCGATGATCCCGGTAATCAGCGCCATGGCGATGATCACGTACAGCCATTTTTCCACGACTTCCCGGTCTACCCCGGTGATCTTGATCAGCACGAAGGCGAGCATCGAACCCATTATCAATTCCCACACGCCTTCCACCCAAAGATGCACCACCCACCACCAGTAAAACTTGTCACGGGCGAGGTTGCCGGGGTTGTAGAAGGAGAACAGGAAGAACACTGCGAGCCCGATCAACCCGGTCATCATCACCATGCTGACGGTGGTCTTGCGACCTTTGAGCAGGGTCATGCCGATGTTGTAGAGGAAGCCCAGGCACACCACCACGATGCCCATCTTGGTGATGGTCGGCTGCTCGAGGAACTCCCGGCCCATGGTCGGCAGCAACTCGTTGTGGGTCAGCCTGGCCAAGCCCGCATAAGGCACCAGCAGGTAGCCCAGGATTGTCAGCACACCGGCGGCGGCGAACACCCAGAACAGGAGGATCGCCAGTTTCGGGCTGTGCAGCTCTCGGTCGGCTTCTTCCGGGATCAGGTAGTAGGCCGCGCCCATGAAGCCGAACAGCAGCCAGACAATCAGCAGGTTGGTGTGCACCATCCGCGCCACGTTGAACGGAATGATCGGGAACAGAAAGTCTCCGATCACGTATTGCAGGCCCATGATCAAACCGAACAGCACCTGACCGAGGAACAGGATCAGGGCAAACACGAAGTACGGTTTGGCCACGGCTTGCGAGGCGAATTTCAGATGTGGATTGGCAATGCTCATTGCTCAGCCCTCCTTGTTTGGCGGCCAGCCATTGGTGTTGATGTTCGAGCTCCATTTGAGGAACTCGGCGATGTCATCCACCTCCTGGTCACTCAATTTGAACTGAGGCATCGCGCGCCGGCCCGGTACGCCCAGCGGCTGCATTTTCATCCAGGCATGCAGGAAAGGTTTGAAGCCCTGCTCCCCGCCGCGCCGCTGAAAGACGTTGCCCAGCTCAGGCGCAAAGTAGGCGCCCTCGCCCAGCAGCGTGTGGCAGCCGATGCAGTTGTTTTGCTCCCAGACTGTCTTGCCGCGAATCACTGATTCGGTTAATTGCGCTTCGTTACTGCGCACCGGGAAGGTCTGTTCCGTGTGGTAGGTCAAGGCCAGGAATACCAGGAAGAAGAAGATGCTTCCCCCGAAGTAGATGTTCCTGGCCATGCCTTTGGTGAAGGTCTCTGACATGGTCGCTTCCTCTTTGCTTGGCCCGTCCATGATAGGAAGCGAAGGGTTGAAACCTGCTTGATGGCGATCAAGAAACTCCGATGGTTTTGCTCGGGTATTGCCGACACCGCAGATCGAATGTCGGAGCGTTTTTGTGTCAGGCCGTTTGTTTTTTTTGAGGGGGGGTACATATCCGTTTTTGTGGTGTTGGCTGCTATGGGTTTCGCCCTTACGGCGAGTCACTTTGGAAAAGCCCCAAAGTAACCAAAGGGCTCTTGCCCCTTTCGTTCGGTGCCTCGCTAAGGCTCGGCATACCCTCGCTCCGGTCCTGCTCCGTGGGCCCGCCGCCATCGGCCATCCATGGCCGGGGGCGGCTAACCCGGCATCCATGCCGGGTTGCCCACTGCGCAGAACCTCCACTCGGCCTCTCGAGGGGGCGACCACCGCCACAGCCGCCGAGGCGGCCTGAAAGCCGACCTGGCTCTCAGTCGTGCGCGCTCTCCTTCTCTGCTGCGCTCACTCGTTCCGGACTTGAACACCGACCCCCTGTAGGAGCCGGCTTGCTGGCGATGGCGTCCTTTCAGGCGATACATGTATCGCCGACCCACCGCTATCGTCGGAACGCCGCCCGCAGCAAGCCGGCTCCTACAATGGATTGGGTTCACACGATTCAAAACTGTAGGAGCTGGCTTGCCAGCGATGGAGGTCAACGATAACGCGGGCTATCTGAATGAACGCGTTGCCCCGACGATTGTCGCCGGCAAGCCGGCTCCTACAGGGGATTGGGTTCACACGATTCAAAACTGTAGGAGCTGGCTTGCCAGCGATGGAGGTCAACGATAACGCGGGCTGTCTGAATGAACGCGGTGTCTAGACGACTTTCGCCGGCAAGCCGGCTCCTACAGGGAACCCCATACGCTTTTGATTTCCACCACTCATCAGGCCGAGCGTTAGCTCGCCTTCAGCTTTTGATCTGAGCGCCCCCTCGAGAGGCCGAGTGGAGGTTCTGCGTAGTGGGCAACCCGGCATGGATGCCGGGTTAGCCGCCCCCGGCCATGGATGGCCGATGGCGGCGGGCCCACGGAGCAGGACCGGAGCGAGGGCATGGCGAGCATTAGCGAGCCACCGAACGAAAGGGGCAAGAGCCCTTGGTTACTTGGGGCTTTTCCAAGTGACTCGCCGTAAGGGCGAAACCGCCAGCCGCCATAACCCCAGAAACGGATATACACACCAACACAGCAGACAAAAAAAACGGGAGCCCCCAAGGACTCCCGTCGTTCAAGCCACCGCCAACCCATCACTTAGCCTGGTAAATGATCCCCGGGCTGCACTGAACCATCTGGTAATGATCCGGCAACCCGTTCAGCGCTTCAGACGCGCCAAGGAACAGATAACCGCCAGGCTTCAACGTGCTGTGGATGCGCAACAGGATGTCTTTCTTCACCTCGGCGGAGAAATAGATCAGCACATTGCGGCAGAACACGATGTCGAACTTGCCGAGGCTCGCGTAGCTGTCCAGCAGGTTGAACGAGCGAAACTCCACCCGACTCTTGATCGGCGCCTTGATGGCCCAGCGCCCCGGCCCTTTCGGGTCGAAATAACGTTGAAGACGCTCGGGCGACAACCCGCGGCCGATGGCCAGGCTGTCGTACTCGCCAGTCTTGCAGTTGGTCAGCATGGTGCCGGACAGGTCAGTGGCAACGATCTGCACACCCATCTTCAACTGGCCCATATTGACCCGCTCGAACTCGTCGATGGACATCGACAGCGAATACGGTTCCTGACCCGACGAGCAGGCCGCCGACCAGATTCGCAATCGTTGCCCCGGAGCCGCCTTGATCGCTTCGGGCAGTACCTTGTTCTTCAAGACTTCAAACGGATAGGTGTCACGAAACCACAGGGTTTCGTTGGTCGTCATGGCATCGACCACCAACTCACGCAAACCGCTGCGCGGCTGGGTCTGGATGCGCTGAACCAGCTCACCCAGGGACTTGATGCCTTGCTGTTCCATCAGTTTGTTGAGACGGCTCGAGACCAGGTACTGCTTGTTTTCACCGAGCAAAATGCCACAGGCTTTTTCCAGGAAGACCCGGAACTGTTCGAAATCCAAATTACCCGTAGACAAAGATGCCGCCTCTTAAATCGTGTTAATCACCAGGGGCAAAAGGCCCCTAGCTGATGTCTGCTGCTTTGATCCGGTCAACTACCCGGGATGCCAGGTCATCAGGACGGAATTTGGCCAGGAAGTCATCGGCACCGACTTTCTTGACCATCGCCTGATTGAACACACCCGACAACGAAGTATGCAGGATGATATGAAGCTTTTGCATGCGAGGGTCGTTGCGGATCTCGGCCGTCAGGGTGTACCCGTCCATCTCCGGCATCTCGATGTCGGAGATCATCATCAGGAACTCTTCTTCCGGCTTCTTACCCTCGTCGGCCAGTTTGCGCAGGTATTCCAGCGCTTGCCGTCCGTCGTTCAACGCCACCACTTCGACACCGACCGATTGCAGGCAGCGCGTGACCTGCTTGCGCGCCACCGACGAGTCATCGACCGTCAGCACCCGCAGCGACAGCGCCTTGTGCTGGGTCTCGACATCGACCACGCCGACGGAAATCGCTTCCGGTGTCGGCGCCACTTCCGCCAGGATCTTCTCGACGTCGATGATTTCGACTAACTGATTGTCGACCCGAGTCACAGCCGTCAGGTAATGATCGCGTCCGGTGCCCTTGGGAGGCGGATGAATCTCCTCCCAGTTCATGTTGACGATGCGTTCCACCGAGCGCACCAGGAAACCCTGGGTCTTGGTGTTGTACTCCGTGATGATTACGAACGGATTGCTTTGATCTTTTAGCGCCCCGGAACCGGTCGCCATTGCCAGATCAAGGATCGGAATGGTCGCCCCCCGGATATTTGCCACACCGCACACGACAGGACTGGACTTGGGCATCAGGGTCAGCTTGGGGCATTGCAGCACCTCGCGAACCTTGAACACGTTGATCCCGTACAGCTGCTGGCCGTCGAGACGGAACAACAACAGCTCCAGGCGATTCTGCCCTACCAGTTGCGTGCGCTGGTTTACCGAATCCATTACACCAGCCATGCCCAGACTCCTACACCAACGCTAAGTGTGTTGCGACGCACATTCATCACTAAACGGCACGGCGCTTGCTTTTTAACTTTTATGAACACAGAACCGACATTTTTCCGACGCCTGACATCACCTATCCGCAGATTGCTCTGTGCAGTGTCGGCCGTTTGCCTGTTCAACGCTGGCAGCCCTGCCTTTGCTGACGCAGTTACCTTGCCTGACATGCTTATCGGCGTCACCCAGGGCTTTCTTGAATTCACCGTAGAAGACTATCTGGCTACCAGTCAAACGGAAGGTCGCTACGAAATCCAGGTCAACCAGCTCGACCAGCGACTGCGCATGCCCATGTGCGACAAGGAATTGACAGCCAGCCTCGAGAGTCCGGCCAAGCCGCTGGGCCGGGTCACGGTCAAGGTTCGCTGCGAGGGGGCATCACCCTGGACAGTCTTCGTACCCGCTCAAGTCCGCCTGTTTCGCGACGTTGTGACCGTCACCCGACCCCTGCGTCGCGCAGGGATTGTCGAGCCCGATGACGTGACGCTGCGCGAGCGTGACATCAGCCTGATCGGCCAGGGCTACTTCACATCCGTAGACCAGGCGATCGGCCAGCGACTTACCCGACCAATGGTCACCGACCAGGTGATTACCCTGGTTCATCTCGAACAGGCGGAAGTCATTAGCAAAGGCGATCAGGTGGTGATTACCGCCCGCAGTGGTACGCTCAGCGTGCGAATGCCCGGCGAGGCCCTGTCCAACGGCGGCATGGCCGAGCAGATACGGGTGAAAAACCTCAATTCCAAACGGGTCATCAAGGCGCAGGTTACCGCGCCAGGTCAGGTGGAAGTGTCCATGTAGGATTCTCTGTTCGTGAAGATGTGGCGTTGCCCGAGGCTGTTCCCTAAACTGTGCCGCATGCAGGAGAAGTGCTGGCGCATGCGGGCCCATTTGATAAATGGGTCTAAAGTTTTCACAGGGAGAGCCGAAAACATGGCAAGCGTCCAAATACTCAGAGGTTTTTTACCATGGTCATCGATTTCAGCCGTTTGAACAGCTCCTCGCCACTTACGGGCAGTACACGTACCAGCGTTGCCAAGGAAACTGCCGATGCCGGCAAATCCGCGCCGCTGAATACCCCGGCCGAACAGGCCACTGCCATCAAAAGCGGGGAATCGGTACACCTCAGCAATGAGGCTCAACAGTTGCAACAGGTCACTGACAAGCTGCGCGATCAGCCTGCCGTCGACAACGCCCGTGTGGCCGAGTTGAAAGCAGCGATTGCCGATGGCAGCTATAAAGTCGACAGCAGCCGTGTAGCCAGCAAACTGCTCAACTTCGAAGCCCAGCGCTAGGCTACGGCCCGCGCCAGGCTTTTGGACGCTTAAAACCCAAGGCCAGCCATGCAAGACACTAATTTACTGCAACTGATCACCGACGACTTTGCTCCAGCGCAACACTTGCTTGAGTTACTGCAAACCGAGTCCCTCGCCTTGCACGGTCGGGACATGCCACTGCTCGAAGAGATTCTGGCGCAGAAACAGGCATTGATCATTCTGCTTGAACAGCATGGCCGCAAGCGCAGCGAAATCCTCGCCAGCCTCAACCTGCCGACCAATCGCAACGGCCTGGAGCAACTCGCCAGCCATTCGAGCATTGGCGAGCAGTTGCTGGCCCAGAGCGATGTGCTGACCGATCTACTGGCTCAATGCCAGGCGGCGAACGCCAATAATGGCCAGTCCATCCTGGTCCAGCAGGCCGCCACGGCCAATCAGCTGAAAATCCTGACCGGCGGTGAACCGCCAGCGCTTTATGACGCCCGCGGATCAACCGCCAAGCTTGCGAAGCCGCGCCCGCTCAGTCAGGCTTGAGCCCGCAAATGACCGCGCCCTATCAAGACTCGCAACATGCTGGCAATATACTGGCCAGCCGTAGTCATATTTTGTCTGGAGATTGATGAACCGTGTCCAATGCCTTAACCGCGGAAGATGCCCCGCAGCCACCCAAGGTGCTTACCACACCGTTGGAAATCTCCGGCAACCTGCGCCAACTGCAAGAAAGCCATGACCCGCTGATCATCACGTTCCATGAGCGCACCCAGCGCTTCCAGAGCTATCTGGTGGACGTGGACCGCGAGCGCGGGACCATCGCGCTCGACGAAATGATCCCGCGTGACGGCGAGCGCTTCATGCTGGCCGGCGAACCGTTCAAGGTCGAAGGCTTTCACGAAGGCGTGCGCATTGCCTGGGAAAGCAACGGTCAACTGACCATCGACGAGTCCGGTGACAGCCGCTGCTATCGTGGCCCGCTGCCGAATGAAGTGGTTTATCACCAGCGCCGCAATGCCTTCCGCGCAGCCTTGAAGCTGGCCCAACTGGTCAACGTCGATCTGGACGGTGAAAAGCTCAAGGCGCCGATCAGCGGCAAGCTGTTGGACATCTCCGCCACCGGCTGCAAGCTGCGCTTTGAAGGCGACATCACCGGCAGCCTGCAATTGGGTCAGGTCTATGACCGCTTCGCCGCCGCCCTGCCCTTTGGCAAAATGACGGCACCGGTCGAACTGCGTTACCTGCATTTCGAAGAAAGAATCTCCACCACCTTCGCCGGCATCCGCTTTCACAACATGAGCGGCCTGGTGCAGCGTCAGGTCGAGCGCTTCGTCTATCAGCTTCAGCGCGAAGCACGACGTTTCGACAAAGACGACCTGTAATTCAAGCACCCATAAAAAACGGGCAGTCCCTTGCGGTGACTGCCCGTTTTTTTATGCCCAGGTTTAAGGCCTGGCCTCGGTGAAGCTTTGCTCGCGGCCCGTGTCAGGGTCCTCCGGAGGTGGAGTGGTGGGTGTCTCGGCCTCCGACTCAGGAGCCGGATCAGGATTGGCCGGGCCCTGCATCTGGTCCTGCACCACTTGCTCATCGACACGCGGATCAAGGCAAGCCACCAGCGGCGAACTCGACATGCTGTCCGGCATGGCGACGTGATGCAGCGGCGCGTCGTCCACCTGATGCAGGTTGGTCACCGCTTTCGGGCGGATCCGCCACACCAGCACCAACGCAAAGAAACTGAAGAAGGCGTAGAGCATCTGACTGCCGAACATCTTCATCAGTACCCCGGCGACCAACGGCCCGATACTCGCGCCGACACCGTAGGTCACCAGCAACATCGCCGTCAGTGATACCCGCCGATCAGCCTCGACGTGGTCATTGGAAAACGCGACCGCCAGCGGGTACAGGCAGAATTTCACCAGCGAGCAGATAAAACCGGTGATGAACAACACCTCCAGCGGCACCTGCTTCATGATCGCCAGCGGCAACGCAGCGAGGGCCAGCACCAGCGCAAAACAGCGGATCAACAGCGCCCGGTCATAACGGTCGGACAACCAGCCCAACGGCCACTGCACCAGCAGGCCGGCAAAAATGCAGCTACCCATGAACAGACCGACCTGCTCCGTGGACAACCCTTGCTGCGAGGCATACAGCGGCGCCAGACCGTAGAACGAACCGATGATCAGCCCCGCCCCCAGCACCGTACTCAACGACTGCGGCACACGCTTGATAAAGAAGCGCGGCTCCATCGGTGCCGGATGCAGTGGCGCCGGGTGAATCCGCCGCGTCAGGGCCACCGGCACCAGGCACAGAGCAAAGCACAGGGCGACCAGCATCAGCAGCTCCAGACCGAGGCCCGGGTGCATGACCAAAATGAGCTGCCCCAGCACCAGGCCAAGATAAGAAGCGATCATGTAACCGCTGAACACCGTGCCGCGCTGCGAGGCTTCGGCCTGCTCATTGAGCCAGCTTTCGATGACCATGTACTGGCACATCATGCCGAGACCGACGATGACCCGCAGGAATATCCACGCCGGCAGCCAGTCCACCAGACCATGGCCCAGCACCGCCGCGCCGACAATCCCGGCACAGGCCGAATAAGCCCGGATATGCCCGACCCGGGCAATCAACCGGTGACCGATCTTGCCCCCCAGCACCAGGCCGAAATAGTTGGCCGCCATCAACGCACCGACCCACAGGCTGTCGACATGGTCGGCCGCCAGGCGCAAGCCCAGGTAAGTACTCAGCAAGCCGGAGCCGATCAACATCATCAGCGAGGCGAAATACAGCGCTCGAAAGGGTTTCCAGATTTGGCGCATCGGCGTTCCGAGCGGCTCCTTGCGGTAAGAAACGGGCTATCCGAAAGATAGCCCGAAGACGAAGGTTCGTCAGGCCTGGGCGGCTAAAACACGGCGCTCCCAGGGCGTAATTTCATCAAAGAAGCTGGTCAACTCCATGGTCTTCGAAGCGACGTAGCCTTCGATGAACTCCTTGCCGAACAGTTCCTTCGCCAATTGGCTACGTTTCAGACGCTCGAGCGCGGCATGCAAGGTACACGGCAACGAAAGATTATCCGGCACCTCGAATTCGCCCTGGATCGCTTCACTCGGCTCCAACCTGTTTTCAATGCCATACAACCCTGCCGCCAGGCTCGCTGCAATCGCCAGATACGGGTTGGCATCAGCCCCCGGCAGGCGATTTTCCACCCGACGCGCCACCGGCGAGCTGGCCGGGATGCGCAAACCGGCTGCCCGATTGTCGTGGGACCAGCAGGCATTATTCGGTGATGCGAACGGATGGCACAAGCGCTGATAGGAGTTCACGTTCGGTGCAAATAATGCCGTGAAATCCGCCATGCCGGCCTGCTGGCCACCGATGAAGTGACGGAAGGTCGTCGTCGGCTCGCCAGCCTCGTCGCTGAAGACGTTACGCCCGGTGGCGATCTCGACGATGCTCTGGTGAATATGCATCGAGCTGCCCGGCGTGTGCGCCAGTGGCTTGGCCATGCAGACCACCGTCAGCCCATGCTTGAGCGCCACTTCTTTAAGCAGATGCTTGAACAGCAATGTCTGGTCGGCCAGCAACAAGGGATCGCCGTGCAACAGGTTGATCTCGAACTGACTGACGCCCATCTCGTGCATGAACGTATCGCGCGGCAAACCGAGGGCCGCCATGCACTCATAGACTTCACTGAAAAACGGCCGCAAGCCGTTATTGGAACTGACACTGAACGCCGAATGACCGTCCTCGCGCCGCCCGTCCAGGCCTACCGGCGGCTGGAACGGTTGCGTCGGGTCGGTGTTGGGCGCGAAGACGAAAAACTCAAGCTCGGTGGCCACCACTGGCGCCAGCCCAAGGGCGGCGTAACGCGCGATAACTGCTTTGAGTTGACCGCGAGTCGACAGAGGGGAGCTTTCGCCGGTCAGTTCGTCCGCATCGCAAATGGCCAAGGCACGCGGCTGTTTGCTCCAGGGCAAGCGATGGATCTGCGCAGGGTCGGGCACCAGCGCCAGGTCGCCGTCATCGCTGCCGTAAAAACGCGCTGGCGGATATCCGCCCATGATGCATTGCAGCAGCACACCCCGCGCCATCTGCAAACGCCGCCCCTCCAGAAAGCCTTCGGCCGTCATGACCTTGCCACGGGGCACGCCGTTCAAATCCGGCGTAACACATTCAATCTCATCAATGCCCGTCAATCGCTGCGCGAGTGAGCGCTGGCCACCGGTTGTCATGACGCAATCCTTTGTAGTTGTGCAAGCCGCGAACGGCGACCGTACAAAATAGGCTCCGCGTGTTCGGAATATCAAGCAGCGACAAACAAAAACGTCATGGCGGACGACAACGCCGGAATAACCGTCACCGCAACCCTTGTAGGAGCCGGCTTGCCGGCGATGGCGTTCGTAAGAACGCCGCAGAGTTCAAAGCCCTCATCGCTGGCAAGCCAGCTCCTACAGGGGATGCGGTGTTTTCAGGGGAGATAGAGGCTGAACACTCCACCGCCCAACGGGCCGCCGTTGCTGATTTCTGTGCGCCCACCGATCCCGTTGCGCTGATGCAACGCGGCAATCCGTCCGGCGAAATACAGGCCCAGGCCGGTGCTGCCGCTGCTGTGGTTGATGCCCTGCACGTAATCGGCCTGACGCTCGATCATCTCGGCCGGATAACCCTCGCCATCGTCGTTGATGGTCAACACCAATTGCCCGGCCTCGTCGCTCACCGTGATCAACAATGCGTGACGGGCGTAACGGATGGCGTTGTTGATGCTGTTGGCCAGCACCGACGCAATCAGCTCACGGTCGAAAAAACCCAACGGGCTCAGCGGGTCCACTTCATAGGTCGCCATGATGCCGCGACTGGCGAACACGTCCTGATGGCAGGCCAGTTGCGCTTCGATGAAGTCATCCAGTTCGTGGTAAGCCGGCTGCAATGGCATCTGGTTGACGCCAAGTTTGTACAGCCCCAGCAACTGCACCAGCATGCCGTTGAGGTGGGCGAACTCAAACTCGATCACACCCTGCTCCGGGGTGTGCCGCTCCGGGTCGGGCAAGCGCGCCAGCCATTGGCTGTGTGCCTGCATTAGCATCGCCAGAGAGTTCTTCATGTCGTGCACGGTGGAAGCAATCACCGTGGAGAAATCCAGTGCCGGGTTGTCTTGGTTCATCCGCTGAACGCCTTGATTTTCAGTTTCTGATAACGCGCATATCGCGCATCGGTGTCGGGCATCAGGCCGACCGTTTTCAGGCAGGCGCGACATTCTTCAAGCTCCGCCGATGGCGCGCTGGTGTCGGTGCCATGCAGCAGCGATTGCGCCATGTTCAACGCAATACTGATGTTCTTCGGTTGCAACGCCAGGGCTTTGCGGAACACCGCCCGCGCCTCCACCAGGTTGCCGGTCTTGTACACCCGCACGCCTTGACGGTTGAGTTCCGCCGCATCGTTGCCGGAGTTGAGGATGCTCGGGTCGTCGGTCAGCTTGGCGATACCCTGCATCACTGTCGGATCGTCGCCGTAGATTTCTGCGCAGTTTTTCAGCATCGACTTGCCGGCGTCAGCCTGCCCAAGCATTTGCAGCTGCTTGGCCACCAGCAGCGCGGCTTCGGCACTCATGAATTGCTCCATGCCATCGAGGCGCAACATCGCTTGCTCGGTGAGCTTTTCTGCGGTTTCGGCGTCGTTGAGCAACAGGCTGGTGGCCTTCATCAGCCGCGCACGAATCTGCAGGCCCGGGTCGGAAGGGTTTTCCTTGGCCACGGCACTCAGCGTGGTGTTGATTTCCAGCCGGGTCCGGGTGTCCAGGCCCTTTTCGCTGCCCTTGCTGATCAACGCATGGGCGAGGCCGAGGTTGCTTTCGGCGTCCTTGAAACGTGACTGGGCACCTTGGCTGACGGCCTGACGGTAAGCTTTGGACGCGGTATCGAAATCTTCGTTGGTCATCGCCAGCTTACCCAGCAGCGCTTGCCGGCGTACGGCCAGCGGCGACAAACGAATCGCCTCCTCCAACACCTGTTGCGCAGCCTTGGTGTCGCCCTCGGCGACCAGCACATCGGCCATGCCGTCATACAGCGCCGGCATCATCGGAAACACTTTCAACGCTTTTTCGTAGACGCCCTTGGCCTGGCTGACCTGACCCCGCTTGAACAGCAACTGGCCCAGCCCGGCAAACGCCCACGGCAAAGGCCGGTCGGCAATGATGCTGTCGTAGAGTCGCTCCAGCGCTTCGTTCTGGTTCAAGTCGCGCAAGGCATCGGCGCGGTAGCGCAAACACAGCGGCGAGTAGCGGATGTCCTGCTTGCACAAGGCGATGCAGGCATTGAGCACTTCAACCGGTTTACCGCGATCGAGCGCCTGCAGGATCGGCTTGAGCAAGGTCTTGCGCTGCTCCAGACGCTCCAGGCGCTGGGCCAGGCCGGAACGGTTGAAGGGTTTGGTCAGGTAAGCATCGGGCTCGTGCTCCAGGGCGCTGAGCACCATCGCCTGGCTGGTCTCGGCGGTGACCATGACAAACACGGATTCGTGGCTGATCAGCTTCTCGACCATCAGGTCTTCGAGAACTTGCTGACCGTTCTTCTTGCCATCGCCGAGGTGGAAATCCTGGAGGATGAAATCGTAGGACTTCTGCGAACACATGCGCAGCGCCTGCTCGCCGGTGTCGGCGGTGTCCACGTCCTTGACGCCCAGCTCACGCAGCATGGACCTGACGGAACTGCGGAAATCCGAGAAATCATCGACGATCAAAAAACGCTTTTGGTGATACGACAGCATCGAAGATTTCCAGGCAATTTTAAGAAGAAGATCATGACTGTCCGGGTTATCGGCCAGCAGGGCCATTCACTTGAAGAATTGGAATGCATTTGCGCCGCTGGAGTCCAAATTTAAAAGGGCCGCGAATGCGGGCTAAATATTTGAAGGCGTTATTGAAAAACGGGATTATCCTGATTTATTGCAACGCGTCTGCTACCCCTCTTTCAGACCCAGACGCTCCCGTCGTCGGCACAGGCATAAGTTATGACCACCACCCCCAATCGCTCAGTGAACTCCAATGAGCGAAAGACCCTGATCCCCAGTACCCTGGATTTTCCGGTGGTGGGAATTGGCGCGTCGGCAGGTGGGCTGCAAGCCATCAAGCTGTTCTTCGAAAACATGCCGCAGGACAACGGCATGGCGTTCGTGATCATTCTTCACCTCTCCCCCGATCACCAGAGCATTGCCGACAGGATCGTCCAGGAATCGACCGCGATGCCGGTTCTGCAAGTCACTGAAAGGGTGTCCATCGAGAAAAACCATGTGTACGTCATTTCACCGGCGCAACGCCTGTCGATGAACGATGGTTTTCTTGAGGTCAGTACCAGCGATACCCGGGAATCCCGGCACGCCTCGATCGATCTGTTCTTCCGCGACCTGGCCGATGTCCATCGGGAACGAGCGTTCTGCCTGGTGCTGTCGGGCACTGGCTCCGACGGTGCCGTCGGTCTTTCGCGCATCAAGGAACAGGGCGGCGTCACGCTGGCGCAGGCACCGGAAGACGCCGAGTTCGACGGCATGCCCCGCGCCGCCATCGATACCCGCATGGTTGACCTGGTTCTGCCGGTCGTTGAAATGCCGCAAAAACTGCTGGAGCTGTGGCGTAACTCTCAGGAAATCAGCTTGCCCATTGCCAACGACCCCGAACCGCAGACCATTGTTGCCATCTCCGAACGCGAAGCGCTGGTGGCGGAGCAAATGCTGCACGACATCTTGATCCAGCTGCGTACCGGCACCGGCCATGATTTCAAACACTACAAACGCGCCACCGTGTTGCGCCGGATCGAACGGCGGATGCAGGTCACGTCTCAACCGGATCTGGCGTCCTATTTTCATTACCTGCAAAACAATCCCGAAGAAACCAAGGCCCTGCTCGGCGACATGCTGATCGGCGTGACCAACTTCTTCCGCGATCGCGAGGCCTTCGAAGCGCTGGAGCGCGATGTCCTGCCGCAACTGGTCAGTGCCGCCGTGTCAGCGCAGCCCGAGAAAGAAGAAATTCGCGTCTGGTCCGCGGGTTGTTCCACCGGCGAAGAAGCCTACAGCCTGGCGATGTTGCTCAGCGATCAACTGCAACTGGACGCCAGTGCGGCTTCGCTGCAATTGTTTGCCACTGACATTGACGAGCGCGCCATCAGCGTCGGCCGGGCCGGGCTGTACCCGCAAGCCATCGTGACCGACGTGCCGCCCACACGACTGCGGCATTACTTCCTCAAGGAAGATGACCATTACCGGATTCGCAAGGAAATCCGCGAAAAAGTCCTGTTCGCCAAACACAGCCTGCTGTCCGATCCGCCGTTCTCGCAGATCGACCTGATCGTGTGCCGCAACCTGCTGATCTATCTCGATCGCGAAGTGCAGCGTGAAATCCTGCAAATGTTCCACTTTGCCCTGCGCCCCGGCGGGTTCCTGTTTCTCGGCTCCTCCGAGAGCGCGGACGCGTGCCACGAACTGTTCGCCCCGGTGGACAAACGCAACCGGATCTTCCGCGCCAAAACCGGTACGGCCAACAGCCGTCGCACGCCGACCATGCCGCGTGGAGGCTACGTGCGGACCAACATTTCCCAGCAGCCGACGCACAGCGGTGTACAGCGCAAAACCTCTTTCGCCGATATCCATCAACGCGCCCTCGAACAGTCGGCGCCACCGAGCGTGATCGTCGACGCCAACGCCGACATTCTGCACATGAGTGAAAGTGCCGGGCGTTTCCTGCGGCACGTCGGTGGTGAGATGTCGCGCAATTTACTGACATTGATCCTTCCAGAGCTGCGCCTGGAACTGCGCACCACGTTATTCCAGGTTCAGCAGAGCAGTCTGTCGGTCAAATCCCGCGAGGTGTCGATCAAGCGTGATGAGCGGCGTTATCTGATCGATCTGGTCGCTCATCCCTACAAGGATGAAGGCTCGGACAGCGAGTACGTGCTGGTAATTTTCGAGGAGGTCGAAGTCGATCCTTCAGAACTGGCGGCGACCACCGTGCTGCAGAACGAAAACCAGGTGCTGTCCAACCTCGAACGCGAACTGCAACGCACCAAGCTGCATTTGCAGGACACCATCGAACAATCGGAGGTCTCCAGCGAAGAGCTCAAGGCCTCCAACGAAGAAATGCAGGCGATCAACGAAGAACTGCGCTCGGCCACCGAAGAGCTGGAGACCAGTAAAGAAGAGCTGCAATCCATCAACGAAGAGTTGCTGACGGTCAATTTCGAGCTGAAAACCAAGGTCGAAGAAACCGACAAGATCAACGACTACCTGACCAACCTGATTGCCTCCACCGACATCGCCACGGTGTTTGTCGACCGCAGCATGCGCATCAAGTGGTTCACCCCGCGCGCCACCGACATTTTCAGCATGCTGCCGGTGGACACCGGGCGCTCCCTGCTCGACATCACCCACCGCCTGCATTACGACAACCTGGCCGGTGATGCAGCGCTGGTGTTCGAATCGCTGAACATGATCGAGCGTGAAGTCAGCAGCACCGACAATCGCTGGTACATCGCCCGCCTGCTGCCCTACCGCTCCAGCGAAGACCACATCGACGGCACCGTACTGACCTTCATCGACATCACCAAGCGTCGGGCGGCCGAAGAAGAGCTGCGCCTGGGCGAGGAGCGCATGCGCTTGGTCGCTGAAAGCACCCGCGACTACGCGATCATCACGCTCGATGAACAAGGGGTGATCACCACCTGGAACAAAGG
The DNA here is from genome assembly GCF_017351735.1 of Pseudomonas sp. FW300-N2A2. Classification (NCBI taxonomy): domain Bacteria; kingdom Pseudomonadati; phylum Pseudomonadota; class Gammaproteobacteria; order Pseudomonadales; family Pseudomonadaceae; genus Pseudomonas; species Pseudomonas sp. FW300-N2A2. The sequence continues at coordinate 24,612 of NZ_JACNDU010000008.1, forward strand.
CGCGGAGTTGATCTTCGGCTACAGCAAGGCCGAGGCCGAGGGCGCCTACTATGACTTCATCTTCTCTGCGGAGGACCGCGCGGCGGGCGTGCCGGAAAACGAGCTGCTGACGGTGCGCAACCACGGCCGCAGCGACGATGAACGCTGGCATTTGCGCAAGGATGGCAGCCGCTTCTTTTGCAGCGGCGAAGTGACTCTGCTCAGCGGCGATAACCTGCAGGGCTACGTGAAAATTGCCCGCGACCTGACCGGCCATAAACGCCAGCACGAAGAACAGAGTCAGGAGCTGGCCGAGACTCGTAACACCAATAACCTCAAGGACGAGTTCTTTGCGGTCATGTCCCACGAACTCAAGCATCCTCTGAACCTGATCCAGCTCAACGCAGAATTGCTGCGGCGCTTGCCGGTGACCAAGTCGCTGGCGCCGGCGGCCAGGGCGGTGAACACCATCTGCGACGCGGTCACCAGCCAGGCACGGATCATCGACGATCTGCTGGATGTGGCCCGGGTCCGCACCGGCAAGCTCAAGCTGCAAACGGTCGCCGTCGACCTCGCCAGCGTGCTGCGCGATGTCCACACTGTCGTGCTCAATGACCAGCATGACGTCACCGTCGAACTGCTCGTGCCGTCCGATGCGTTGATGGTCCAGGCCGACCCGACACGGCTGGAACAAATCATCTGGAACCTGGTGAACAATGCACTGAAATTCACCCCGACCAAGGGGCGTGTGCAATTGATTGCCAGCCAGGCCGGGGACATGGCGCGGCTCGACATCAAGGACAATGGCGTCGGCATTGCCCCGGAAAACCTTGATCACGTGTTCGACCTGTTCGGCCAGGCTGAAAAACAACATGCCACCCATAACCGTGAAGGGCTCGGGATTGGTTTGTCACTGGTCCGTCAGTTGACCGAGGCGCAACGCGGTGCAGTCGAGGTGAGTTCGGCCGGTGTAGGCACAGGCTGCACGTTCACCGTCTACCTGCCATTGGCCAAAACCGCCGGCGAAGCGCAAGCCGCTGCCCAGACCGAAGAGAGCTGCGGCAGACTGAGCGGACTGACGATTCTGTTGGTGGACGATTCCGCGGACGTGCTGGAAACCCTGAAAATGCTGCTGGAGATGGAAGATGCGCAAGTGATTGCCTTTGACCGCCCGGTGGCGGCGCTGGACGCGGCAAAAAGTACCCGATTCGACCTGATCATTTCCGACCTCGGCATGCCGGTCATGAATGGCCACGAGTTGATGAGCGCACTGCGTGAGTTGCCGCTCGCGAAGGATGTACCGGCCATCGCCCTGACCGGCTACGGGGCGCACAGCGACATTCAGAAGTCACGACAGTCGGGCTTTGACCAGCATGTTGGCAAACCGGTGTCCTACGATGACCTGATCCAGACCATCGAGACGCTGCGCAACCAGCGCTGAAGCGCGCTCAGTTCAGATAGTCGCGCTGCACGCAGGCGCGCCGATCGATCGCCTGCCTGAGCCGCTCCTTGTGATCGGCCCAGACCATAGGGTCAACCTTGGTGGAACGCATCAAGACGAGCATGGCCTCCTTGGCGTCCAGGTACTCTGACCAGGCATCGGCAGACCTGAGCTTCAAGCGTTCACGCTCGGTCATCTCCATCCGGCGCAACGCGACGACCGACTCATCGGTAATCACCGGACTCAACGTCAATTGCACCCGGTGCGGTGCGACAAACTCCTGAGTGTCCGCCACAATCTCCCTCGCCCGCTGGGTACCCCACTTCAATGCGGCGCAGTAATGCTCACCCGCCTTGAGGTCATGATGCTCCTCGCAAATCGGCCAGCCATCAGCGCCGTAGACACCTACAAAAATCTGGGTAACCCCTTCAACACTGATCCGCGCATGCACCTCGATTTGCACGCCACTGCCCAGCACTTCTTCGTGGGTGTGCAGAGGCAATCGCGTGTTGGTCCACAACCAGAATTGGGCGCCCCTGCGTCGCATCGATTTCGCTCCCTGTGTGGTCTTTGGAGTAAGGCACAGCAATGAGCGTCTTTCAAATGTTGGTCGTCAGGTGATCGCACACGAAAAAGCCCCACCGGATACGAGATCCTGGCGGGGCTTTTTTGACAGCCACAGGGCTGGAAATTGATGGTGTCCCAGGGCAGGTTCGAACTGCCAACCTTCCCCTTAGGAGGGGGATGCTCTATCCAATTGAGCTACTGAGACACAAGTCGCACGCGAGAAATGCGATGCGATGGACGGCGTGCATGTTAACGGGCGGGTCTGATTTTGTCATGTCGTCCGTAGGCTTTTTAAGTGTAGGCAGACGCCCCTCTACAGCACGGGATTTGTTAACCGTGCAAATTGCATCACCGCAAAAAGCCATCATTGCAAATTGCAATGAGATCACCTTGCACGATTATCTTAATCCTTTGTTTTTAAAGGATTTAATAGCCGTTAGACTCTTGGCACGTCGGCTGCTTCAGCTGTTCTCAAAGAACAACGGAGGTCAGCCCTCATGAACCGCGCCCTTTTACTCTCGAACGCGATCGCTTTGGCGGTTTTTTTGGGTTTTCATTTTGCCCCGCAGAGTGGTGCCGAACCGGTTGCCCAACGAATGCCTCATTACCTCCAGGTACAGAAGGCACCTCAATTGGCAGTGCTGGGTAATCAGCAGGGTTTTGTCGGTCAAGAAGTGAGTCAGGAAAATGTCCTGCTGCCAGCGCAGTCTTCAGAACGCCTGGTATTTTGAACAACCCATCAGGAGCACAGCATGTCCAAATCAGCCGCAGGATTTTTCGTCCTCGCCCTGCTCAGCGGCATTCTTCATTTATCACTGGTAGAGGACGCAGTCGTCACCCTGCCGTTGATTGCCTGCGGCGTTTTCAGTGCTTTGTTTGTGCTGGCGCTGGTCGCTGGCCGCAAGATCAAGTTTGATCCGGTGTTGCGCTGACTTGTATCAGCTTCAACAGGCCGGCCACTGTGTCCGAAAGTTCGCCTGAATTGTCGAGTTGGTGGATAAGCGTCTCACCGACTGAGGCGTCCGCCGTGAACAGTTCATTTCTGCGCAATCTCGCCTCAATCTCCGCCAGACTTTCACGCCCCCGTCGCAGCAAGCGCTCTCGCAGCACGTCCTCCTTGACCGTTAACAGAATCGGCACCAGCGCCGGATAACGGCGTAGCGCCTGGGCCAAGTGCCCGCGGGAGCCGTTGATCAGGACATCCCTGCCCTCCTTGAGCCATTGATCGATCACGATGGGAATACCGTAATCCAGGCCATTGGCATGCCAACACAGCGCGAAGTCGCCCTCTTCTTTGCGGCGTGCGAACTCTTCACGGGAAACACCGATGGCATCCTCGCCCACGGATTCGGCTGAACGCGTAATGACCCGACGCACCACTTCGCAGTTGATCGCCTGCAAAGGCTCACGAGCAGCCTCGATGAGACTGTCCTTGCCGGACCCGGAAGGCCCCATCAGGTAAATCAGTCTGCCATCCATCCTGAATTAGCCCCCCATGTCGTGGTTGCCACTAGTAAATCGGCCAATTGCCACTATCCTGTACGAAGTAAGGAATCGTGATCGAAATCCGCACAGCATGCACCTTCAGGCGTCCCAGGACATCTGCTGTCGTGCAATAGGACGCGGCCAGCGATACGGATGTGGGTAGTCTTTTCAAACCAGTCCGCATTTCTGATAATTGGTGCTGGCATAACGCCTTTATCCAGTTCAATATTTGTCACAGAATTGACGCCAATGATCTGGCTTCTTTGAGGCATGATGCGAGCCTCTATCAATTCAGGTTGAACATTTGGCCAGAGTCCTTGTCCTATCAGACATCGCGCGGCCAATCCCGAGAACCGCTCCCCTGAACTAACCGGTTAAATATATGCGCCCATTGAAACAGGCAATTTATTCCAGCCGTACGGCTGACAAGTTCGTCGTACGTCTGCCAGACGGAATGCGTGAACGCATTGCCGAGGTGGCTCGCAATCATCATCGCAGCATGAACTCCGAAATCATTGCGCGCCTTGAGCAGAGTCTCATTCAGGAAGGCGCACTGGGTGAAGAGTTGAGCATGCGACTGGACAGCCCGGAGCTGTCACTGCACGAACGCGAACTGCTGCAGCGCTTCCGCCAACTCTCCCACCGTCAGCAGAACGCACTCGTTTCGCTGATTGCCCACGACGCCGAAATGGCCGCAGACGCCTCCTGATTCATCCGAACGCTCAAGCCAGCTTAATCGCTGGCTTTTTTTTGCCTGAAATTCAGGCGCAAAAAACCCGCCGATTGGCGGGTTAATTGCTCTTGTAGGAGCCAGGCTTGCCGGCGAAGGCGGCCCTGAGATCGCCTTCGCCGGCAAGCCTGGCTCCTACGAGCTGATTCGCGGGTTGCAGGCAGATGGCAATCAGAGCAGGAAGATGGTCGCCAGCCCGAGGAAGATGAAGAAACCACCGCTGTCGGTCATGGCGGTAATCATCACGCTGGCGCCCATCGCCGGATCGCGACCCATCTTCGCCAGTGTCATGGGGATCAACACACCCATCAACGCCGCGAGCAACAGGTTGAGCGTCATGGCAGCGGTCATCACCACCCCGAGGGACCAACTGCCGTAAAGCAGGTAGGCGACCGCACCAATCACCCCACCCCACACCAAACCGTTGATCAAACCGACAGCCAGCTCCTTGCGCATCAGACGCGAAGTATTGCCGGTACTCACCTGGTCCAGCGCCATGGCGCGAACGATCATGGTGATGGTCTGGTTACCCGAGTTGCCACCGATGCCCGCCACGATCGGCATCAATGCCGCGAGCGCCACCAGCTTCTCGATCGAACCTTCGAACAATCCGATCACGCGAGAGGCAATAAAGGCAGTGATCAGGTTGATTGCCAGCCAGGCCCAGCGGTTGCGCAGGGATTTCCAGACTGACGCGAAAATATCTTCCTCTTCACGCAGACCCGCCATGTTGAGAACTTCGTTTTCGCTCTCTTCACGAATCAGGTCGACCATTTCATCGATGGTCAGACGGCCGATCAGCTTGCCGTTCTTGTCGACCACCGGGGCCGAGATCAAGTCGTAACGTTCGAATGCTTGTGCAGCATCGTAGGCGTCTTCGTCCGGGTGAAAACTCACCGGGTCGCTGGCCATGACTTCCGATACTTGTTTTTCCGGGTCGTTGACCAGCAAACGCTTGATCGGCAGCACGCCCTTGAGCACGCCGTCGTAATCGACCACAAACAGTTTGTCGGTGTGACCCGGCAGCTCCTTGAGCCGACGCAGGTAGCGCAACACCACTTCAAGACTGACGTCCTCACGGATCGTCACCATCTCGAAGTCCATCAGCGCACCGACCTGCTCCTCGTCATAGGACAACGCGGAGCGAACGCGCTCACGCTGTTGACCGTCGAGGGTTTCCATCAGCTCGTGGACGACGTCTCGCGGCAGCTCGGAGGCCAGGTCAGCCAGTTCGTCGGCATCCATGTCCTTGGCCGCTGCCAGGAGCTCGTGATCGTCCATGTCGGCGATCAGGGTTTCACGTACCGAGTCGGACACTTCGAGCAGGATGTCGCCGTCGCGGTCTGCCTTGACCAATTGCCAGAGCGTCAGACGATCGTCCAGCGGCAAGGCTTCAAGGATGTAGGCAACGTCGGCGGAGTGCAGGTCGTCGAGCTTGCGCTGCAACTCGACGAGGTTTTGCCGGTGAACCAGGTTTTCAACCCGGTCGTGATGCGGACCTTCCTGGCGATGAGTCAGGTCTTCGACCACCCGCTGACGCTGCAACAGCTCAATCACTTGAGCGAGGCGGTCCTGCAGGCTTTCTTGCGTTTTCTTTACTTCAACTTCGGACATAGGCGAACTCCACTCCCAGCAGCGGGGCACGCCGGAAGGATCAATCAGTCAATTCATGATTGGAAAAGCGGTTTACTGAATTACTACTGGGTAAGTCCATGGAGGTATTCCACAAGCCCCGGCGGGGCTGACGGGCGCAATGATACACCGCCCTACGGTTTTAAATGTTAAAAAATCGCGGCTGAAACAAGCGCTTGCGAGACAAACCTGAGCGCCGTCCTGATCCGTGAAAATGCGACGACTCATTCTGAAAAGAAAACACACCAGCGTTGAAAAATGTAGCAGCTACCCTTGAGTCAGACCGTCATGGAGGACGTTTGATGCCATTGAATGCCTGTTATTTTCTGCTGATCGCCCTGCTCTGCCTGCCGCCCGTGGCACTTGCCTCAACCGTTCACCGCTGCGAGGCAGCAAACGGCCGCATCACCTTCACCACGCTGAGTTGTACGGCCGGAGAAAGCCTTTCGCTCCAGGAAGTACGCACGTTTACCCCCGGCAGCACAGTGTCGCTTATGCCGGAAGCGGACTTTCGTGAAACATCACGTATGAATATCAAAAGGAGGGAGCCGACAGTCGTCGGCCAGACAGAGGACAACTGTGGAAACCTGATCGATGCCCGGGAGCGCAGGGAAGCAATCATCAATCAACGGATTGTCGCCGGCATGACCCGGCAAGACGTCGAAAGCGCCCTCGGCAAGCCAGACAAGATCAGTATTCGGAATTCGGCCACGAGTTACCGATACGACACCAAGCGAGGTCGTAGCGCACACGTCGAATTCGACGAGAGAGGTTGTACCAGAGGAAAAGCCAAATCCCAGACGGCAAAAAGCCCGCGTTAAACGCGGGCTTTTTGTTGTTTGGTGCACTCGACAGGATTCGAACCTGTGACCGCTCGGTTCGTAGCCGAGTACTCTATCCAGCTGAGCTACGAGTGCAATTTGTGTTTTTAGACCAGATCACAACTGGTTGAAACAGAGTAGCTCACATCACTGCAAACAACTCTTAAATGGTGCACTCGACAGGATTCGAACCTGTGACCGCTCGGTTCGTAGCCGAGTACTCTATCCAGCTGAGCTACGAGTGCATTTGTTGCCGCGCATTATAGGCCGTCGAATCTTTTTGTAAAGCGCTTTTTTCTAGTAATTTCAACAACTTACCAAAGAAGCCAGATTACAACGTACTACGCAAATAATGGCGGAGAACGGGGGATTCGAACCCCCGACACCCTTTTGAGGTGTACTCCCTTAGCAGGGGAGCGCCTTCGGCCACTCGGCCAGCTCTCCGCAACACGGGGCGTATATTAACCAGCTTCTTCCCCGTTTGCAAACATAAAAAACGATAAAAATTAATGGCTTGGTTCTTCGTCCTTCTCTTTCTTTATACGCAGGTAAATTTCCTCACGGTGGACCGCAACCTCTTTCGGGGCGTTGACACCGATACGCACTTGATTTCCTTTAACGCCGAGCACGGTCACGGTGATTTCTCCATCACCAATAATCAGGCTTTCTGCGCACCGACGAGTCAGAATCAGCATACCTTTCTCCTCACGCATTTCATTTCAGGGACAACAGTCTGCAAAAAAAAGGCACTCGACCTACAACCTGAAAGATCGCAGCCCTACATGCCTGAGTATTGACCAGCGCGGGCAAAAGAACAGCTTCGGGCCGCACCATTCAAAAAAACAAAAGGGCGCGGTCAGACCGCGCCCTTCGGCAAACGCATCACTCGCCCGTTCGGGCCGGCGCGTCCAGTTCGAAAGCCGTGTGCAGGGCGCGCACAGCCAGTTCCAGGTACTTCTCTTCGATCACCACGGAAACCTTGATTTCCGAAGTCGAGATCATCTGGATGTTGATGCTTTCTTTCGCCAGGGATTCGAACATGCGGCTGGCCACACCTGCGTGGGAGCGCATGCCGACACCGACGATCGAGACCTTGGCGATCTTGATGTCGCCAACGACTTCACGGGCACCGATCTCGCGAGCGGTGTTTTCCAGCACGGTTTGCGCGGCCTGGAAGTCGTTGCGGTGTACGGTGAAGGTGAAGTCGGTGGTGTTATCGTGCGCAACGTTCTGCACGATCATGTCGACTTCGATGTTCGCGGCGCTGATCGGGCCGAGAATCTTGAATGCAACGCCCGGGGTGTCTGGCACGCCACGGATGGTCAGCTTGGCTTCATCGCGGTTGAAAGCGATGCCGGAAATGATCGGCTGTTCCATGGTTTCCTCTTCATCAATAGTAATGAGGGTGCCCGGACCCTCCTTGAAGCTGTGCAGTACGCGCAGCGGAACGTTGTACTTGCCGGCGAATTCCACCGCACGGATCTGCAACACCTTGGAACCGAGGCTGGCCATTTCCAGCATCTCTTCGAAGGTAATCTTGTCCAGGCGCTGGGCCACGGACACCACACGCGGGTCAGTGGTGTAGACGCCGTCGACGTCGGTATAGATCTGGCATTCGTCAGCCTTCAAGGCTGCCGCCAGCGCCACGCCGGTGGTGTCGGAACCGCCACGACCGAGGGTGGTGATGTTGCCGTGCTCGTCGACGCCCTGGAAACCGGCGACAACCACCACACGACCTGCTTTCAGATCACCGCGAATCTTCTGGTCATCAATCTGCAAGATACGCGCTTTATTGTGCGCGCTATCCGTCAGAATCCGTACCTGATTGCCGGTGTAGGACACCGCTGGCACGCCGCGCTTGATCAGCGCCATGGCCAACAGGGCAATCGTCACCTGCTCACCGGTGGAGACGATCACATCCAGCTCACGCGGAACCGGCTGGCCGTCGCCACTGATTTGCTTGGCCAGATCGATCAGACGGTTGGTTTCGCCGCTCATTGCAGACAGCACAACCACCAGGTCATCGCCGGCATCGCGGAATTTCTTAACCTTGTCGGCGACCTGCTCGATTCTCTCGACAGTGCCGACCGAGGTGCCTCCAAATTTCTGTACGATCAAAGCCATTTCAAAGCCGCCTCTGCCCATGAAGGGCGCCCAAATAATCACTCAAACAGCGTTCCGGCCCACCACTAGACTGTGGGCCGGACACACTGCCTTATAAACCCTGCTCTACAAATGGAACAGTCAGGGCCAATGCCGCATCCAGTGCGCCAGCGTCAGTACCACCGCCCTGCGCCATGTCTGGACGACCACCGCCCTTCCCGCCCACTGCCGCAGCGGCTTGCTTCATCAAATCACCGGCTTTGAGTTGGCCAGTCAAGTCTTTGGTTACGCCTGCAACCAGAACGACCTTTTCCTCATGGACACTGCCGAGCAGGATCACTGCGCGGCCGAGTTTGTTTTTCAGTTGATCGACCAGCGCCAGCAGCGCCTTGCCGTCCTGACCGTCCAGACGCACGGCCAGTACTTTCACGCCTTTGACGTCCAGGGCGGAAGCCGACAGATCGTCGCCCGCCGCGCTGGCAGCCTTGGCCTGCAACTGCTCGAGTTGCTTCTCCAGCAGACGGTTGCGCTCCAGCACAGCCGACAGCTTGTCGATCAGGTTGTCGCGGCTGCCCTTGACCAGGTTGGCCGCTTCCTTGAGTTGTTCTTCGGCAGCGTTCAAGTATGCCAGCGCCGCAGCGCCGGTGACCGCTTCGATACGACGCACACCGGAAGCCACACCGCCTTCGCTGATGATTTTCAGCAGGCCGATGTCGCCGGTACGGTTGGCGTGGATCCCGCCGCACAGCTCGACGGAGAAATCGCCGCCCATGCTCAGTACGCGCACGTTGTCGCCATACTTCTCGCCAAACAGCGCCATGGCGCCTTTTTGCTTGGCGGTTTCGATATCGGTTTCTTCGGTTTCAACAGCCGTGTTCTTGCGAATCTCGGCGTTGACGATATCTTCCAGCGCCTTCAGTTGCTCAGGCTTGATGGCTTCGAAGTGGCTGAAGTCAAAGCGCAGGCGCTGACTGTCGACCAACGAACCTTTCTGCTGAACGTGATCGCCCAGCACCTGACGCAATGCCGCGTGCAGCAAGTGAGTGGCCGAGTGGTTCAGCGAAGTCGCGTGGCGCACGTCGGCTTCGACGTGGGTCTCGACCGGCGAACCGATAGTCAGGCTGCCCAATGCCTGCACACCGTGGTGCAGGAACGCGCCACCGGTCTTGGTGGTGTCGCGCACGTCGAAACGGCCGATGTTCGATTGCAGGTAACCGCAGTCGCCAATCTGACCGCCGGATTCAGCGTAGAACGGGGTCTGATCGAGAACGATCACGCCCTCTTCGCCTTCACTCAAGACGTCGACGGACTTGCCTTCTTTATAGATGGCGACAATTTTCGCCGAACCACTGGTGGCCTTGTAGCCGGTGAATTCGGTGGCCACGTCAACCTTGACCAGCGTGTTGTAGTCCAGACCGAACGAACTGGCGGAACGGGCACGGACGCGCTGGGCTTCCATTTCGCGTTCGAAGCCGGCTTCGTCGACGGTCAGGTTGCGCTCGCGAGCGATGTCCGCGGTCAGGTCCATCGGGAAACCGTAGGTGTCGTAGAGTTTGAACACCACGTCGCCCGGCACCACGGTGCCTTTGAGTTCCAGCAGATCCTGCTCGAGAATCTTCAGGCCGTGCTCCAGGGTCTTGGAGAACTGCTCTTCTTCGGCCTTGAGCACGCGCTCGATGTTGGCTTGTTGCTTCTGCAGTTCCGGGAACGCTTCGCCCATCTCGGCAACCAGCGCCGCGACGATCTTGTAGAAGAAGCTGCCGGTCGCGCCCAGCTTGTTACCGTGACGGCACGCACGACGAATGATCCGGCGCAGCACGTAGCCACGACCTTCGTTGGACGGCAGCACGCCGTCGGCAATCAGGAAACCGCACGAACGGATATGGTCGGACACAACCTTCAGCGAAGACTGATCGTCATTGGTGCAGCCAATGGCCTTGGCCGATGCGCTCAGCAGGTTCTTGAACAGGTCGATTTCATAGTTGGAATGAACGTGCTGCATCACCGCACTGATCCGCTCCAGGCCCATGCCGGTGTCGACCGACGGTGCTGGCAGCGGATGCAACACGCCATCGGCGGTGCGGTTGAACTGCATGAACACGTTGTTCCAGATCTCGATGTAACGGTCGCCGTCTTCTTCCGGCGAACCCGGTGGGCCGCCCCAGATGTCGGCGCCGTGATCGTAGAAAATCTCGGTGCAAGGACCGCACGGGCCGGTATCGCCCATGGTCCAGAAGTTGTCGGAGGCGTACGGCGCGCCTTTGTTGTCGCCGATGCGGATCATGCGCTCGACCGGCACACCGATCTGCTGCGTCCAGATGTCATAGGCTTCGTCATCCGAGGCATAGACCGTTACCCAGAGTTTTTCCTTGGGCAGCTTCAGGACGCCGGTCAGGAAGGTCCAGGCGTAGGTGATTGCGTCGTGCTTGAAATAGTCACCGAAGCTGAAGTTACCCAGCATTTCGAAGAAGGTGTGGTGACGAGCGGTATAACCGACGTTTTCCAGGTCACTGTTCTTGCCACCGGCACGCACGCATTTCTGGCTGCTGGTCGCACGGGTGTACGCACGTTTTTCCTGGCCCAGGAAACAGTCCTTGAACTGGTTCATCCCCGCGTTAGTGAACAGCAGGGTTGGGTCGTTGCCCGGAATCAAAGAGCTGGAGGCTACACGAGTGTGGCCTTGCTCTTCGAAGAAGCGAAGGAAGGCTTCACGGATTTCTGCGCTTTTCATTAGGTTCTTCCACGGAGGCTGCGGCCAAAGGCCTGTGCGAAACGTCAACAGACGAAGCGACGGCAAAGGGCCGCATTATATCGGCCCAGCGCGCGGGGTACAGCGTGTTTATACGATAGAAACGGTCAATTGGACGGCTAACGCTGTCAGTTGCGCGAAAACTCGACGAATGTCGCGATGACTTGCTCGATTTGCGCGCGGCTCACGTCCATGTGCGTGACCATTCTAAGACGACCGGCGGCGCTGAGTTTGATCCCGCGCTCAGCGGCAAACGCCTTGATCGCCTCGGCCTTGTCGCCCATCTGCACATAAACCATGTTGGTCTGCACCGGTTCGACTTCGTAACCGGCTTTCCGCAGTCCGTCCGCGAGGAATTGCGCATTGGCATGGTCGTCCGCCAGACGCAGGACGTTGTTATCCAGTGCGTACAGCCCCGCCGCCGCCAGAATCCCGGCCTGACGCATGCCGCCGCCGACCATCTTGCGCAGACGGCGCGCCTTGCCGATCAACTCGACCGAGCCGCACAACACCGAACCGATCGGCGCGCCCAGCCCCTTGGACAAGCAGACCGACACAGAATCGAAATGCTGGGTGATTTCCCGGGCATCGACACCCAGTTTGACTGCCGCGTTGTACAGGCGAGCGCCGTCGAGGTGCAGTTGCAACCCGTGTTCGCGAGTGAAACTGCGCGCCCGGGCCAGATACTCCAGCGGCAGAACCTTGCCCTGCATGGTGTTTTCCAGCGCCAGCAAGCGGGTGCGGGCGAAATGGAAATCGTCCGGTTTGATCGCGGCAGCCACCTGAGCCAGGTCCAGCGAGCCGTCGGCCTGCACTTCCAGCGGTTGCGGCTGGATCGAACCGAGCACCGCCGCGCCGCCACCTTCGTACTTATACGTGTGCGCCTGCTGGCCAACGATGTATTCGTCACCGCGCTCGCAGTGCGCCATCAGGCCCAGCAGGTTGCTCATGGTGCCGGTCGGCACGAACAGCGCCGCGGCAAAGCCCAAGCGTTTCGCCAACTCGGCTTCCAGACGATTGACCGTCGGATCTTCACCGTAGACGTCGTCACCGGTGGCCGCGTTGGCCATCGCGTCGAGCATCCCTGGAGTCGGCTGAGTGACGGTGTCGCTGCGAAGATCGATAACGCTCATGAATCTGGCCTCGGTAAGCAGGGGAAAATCCCTTTCGGAATGGAATTACTGCGGTCATGTCGACGAATAATCAACCCTTGGGCGAGGAAAAGACGCAGCAAGTGAGCGAAAAAGTCGATAGCAATCATCAGATAGCAGCAATGCACAGCTGAGAAATATGTGTTAAAAACGCTGCGCCGCCAGACAATCTGTCGGCAAAACGTTCTCAGGGCGGGGTGCAACTCCCCACCGGCGGTAATTGCGCGCAATGCGCATAGCCCGCGAGCGCTCGGCGACAGGCACGGCTTCGGCGGTGTTTGACGGCAAGGTCAGCAGACCCGGTGTGATCCCGGGGCCGACGGTCATAGTCCGGATGAAGAGAGAACGGGATTGGCGCCGCCTAGGCTCGATACCAAAGCGCCGTCCGCGGGCATTCGTGCCTGCGTACCCTTAAATCCCATTCGATTCATATGCCCTGTTTTATACATAAACAGGAGTCAGAACATGCAACCCACCGCAATCGACAGCAAAAGCAAACACCATCAGGGCGAGCGCGTTGCGTTCATCCAGGCCTGCTGGCACAAGGAAATCGTCGATCAGAGCCGTAAGGGCTTCGTCGCAGAAATGATTGCTCAGGGTTATCAGGAATCCGACATCGACTTCTTCGAAGTCGGCGGCGCCTTTGAAATGCCCCTGCACGCCAAGTTGCTGGCCAAGACCGGCCGTTATGCCGGTATTGTCGCGGCTGCCCTGGTGGTGGACGGCGGGATCTACCGTCACGAATTCGTCGCCCAGTCTGTGGTCAGCGGCTTGATGCAGGTTCAATTGGAAACCGAAGTGCCGGTGTTCTCGGTGTCCCTGACCCCGCACCACTTCCATGCCGGCGAAGAGCATCAGAAGTTCTTCTTCGAGCATTTCGTGCACAAAGGCCAGGAAGCGGCGAAGACGTGTGCGGATACGCTGAGCAAGATTCGGGCGTTGCGTCGCAGCGAGCCACGTGCGGTAGCCGTCTAAACACCGCTCCCCCTGTAGGAGCGAGGCTTGCCCGCGAAAGCGATTTAACATTCAACATCATCGCTGAATCTGGAATCGCTTTCGCGGGCAAGCCTCGCTCCTACAGAGTCAACGTCGTCAGTTAGGCAAGGTTTTCGTCGGTGGTCGGCACGATCAGGATGCCGGCGCGCAGGCCGTTCTTGACCTTGGGGTTCGGGAAGATAATCCGCGCGCCCTCTTCTTCGATGATCCAGCGCGTCTGGGCGATGTCTTCGGCCAGCAGATAACCCACTTCCAGTTCCGAAAAGTTCTCGATGTCCGCCGGCAGGTTCAAGCGGAAGCTATCGCTGTGCTTGATGATTTCCCGTGCCACGCTGAACAACTGCAACCCATTCAGCGCCTCTTCGGTCAGTTCCGGCTCGGTGCCTTCGATGATCTGTTTAAGGCGGGTTTCCAGCAGGGAGACGTTGACCCCGTCGTTCTGCCCGAACGGCCGCGCCTTGCCCAACTCCAGGGTGAAAGACTCGGCACCCAGCTTGTCGTAGGTGTAGGAACTGAAAACGATGGACGGCTTGTTTTGCAGCAACACCGCTTCCATGCCGGCGGCGCGCAGGCGAGCCAGTTCCTGACGTGAATGCTGGCGATCTTCCTTCCATGGATACAACGCAAACTGCTCGATCTTCGAGCCTCGAATCGCGGTGTGCAGGTCGTAATGCAGACGATCGCGATCCGGCAGGCTGAAGAAACTGGCCGCCAGCCGCTCCAGTTCACAGGCGCGCAGGGCTTCGGAGCCGCTGGTTTGTTCGTGACGGCCGTTGAACAGCCGATTGACGTCCTGCTCGATAAAGCGCTCGCCCTTGCGAATCGCTTCCGGGTTGCCGAACAGGAACAGAATACGTGCGCGCGGCTTCAAGTCGCCGCGAGCGATGTCATGCAACAGACGATCGAGCAACTCGATCGGCGCTGTTTCGTTGCCATGGATCCCGGCTGACAGCAGCAGGTCCAGGCCATTGTCGCGAGCCTCAGGTGGCCGGACTTCCAGCGCACCTTCGCTCAACCAGCGCATGCGCACGCCTTCGACAGTCAGTTGAGTCTTCTCCGCCGGTTCGCGGCCGGCGAGGGTCAGTTCAAGCAGTTTGCCGAGGGCGAGCATAGAGCGGTTTCCTTAGTGGTCGTGGGCGCAATCCGGGCCGTGCACGTGGTCTTCGTCGCCGACTTCAGCCGGTTCCATTTCCAGTTGCAGACTTACCAGATTAGTCGCCAATGGGCGCAGCAGCAGGTTGGCGTATTCAGCGTCACCTTCTTCGACGTCCACGCCGATCAGCAACTGGCCACGGCCATCGTGCTGAATCCACAGCTCTTTGCCTTGCCAAATGACAGCGACGCGGGTGCAGGAAGTTTCCAGTTGCGTGCCGTCGGTGTCTTCAAGGATCAGCTGCAGGGTATCGCTCATGTGTTTTACGCTCTCGACGTTCAATTGATCTGGAATGGATAAACCGCGCCCAGTTTAAGGATTTGCGTCAGTTCATCCAGTGCCGTCCGGCACTCAAGCAGCAATTGCGGGTCCGCAAGGTCGGTTTCGGCCATGCGGTCGCGGTAGTGCTTTTCGACCCATTCGGTCAGCGTGCCGTACAACGGTGCCGTCATGATAACCCCTGGGTTGACGGCCGCCAGTTCGGTTTCATTCAGTGCCACGCGTAAACGCAGGCACGCCGGGCCACCGCCGTTCTGCATGCTTTGCTTCAGATCGAAGACTTTGACTTCGCGGATAAGGCCGCCAGAACTGGTCAGGCTTTGCAGGTACTGCCAGACGCGCTCGTTGCCACGGCACTCTTCCGGCACGATCAACAGCATCGAGCCGTCAGGACGCGACAGCAACTGGCTGTTGAACAGGTAGGAACGCACCGCGTCTTCCACGGTAACCGCCGAACGGGGTACGCACACCGACTGGAATTTGCCGCCGACCTTGGCGAGTTTGCTTTGCAGCTCGGCCAGCATCTGTTCGGTGTCGAGGAACGCGTCCTCGTGATAGAACAGCACCTCGCCGTTACCCACCGCGATCACGTCGTTGTGGAACACGCCCTGATCGATCACCGCAGGATTCTGCTGGGCGTAGACCACGCCGTCATCGCTCAAGCCGTGCAGACGAGCAACGGCTTGCGAGGCTTCGAGGGTCTGGCGCGCCGGGTACTTCTGCGGTGCCGGGTAGCGGTTATCGAACGCACTGCGACCGAACACAAAGAACTCGACGCCGGCTTCACCGTATTCACGGCAGAAACGCGTGTGGTTGGCTGCGCCTTCGTCACCGAATTGCGCCACGGCCGGCAACGCCGCGTGGTGAGCGAAGTGCTTCTGATCAGCGAACATTGCACCCAGTACACGACTGGTGGTCGGGTGCTCGATGCTGCGGTGGTATTTGCAGTTGAGGTTGGCGGCGGTGAAATGCACGCGACCGTCGGCAGTGTCGGCGCTCGGGCTGACCGTGGCGGCGTTGGCCACCCACATGCTCGACGCCGAGCAACTGGCGACCAGCAACGGCATCGCGTCTTTCGCCGCTTGCTCGATCACTTGCGCGTCGGTGCCGCTGAAGCCCAGGCGACGCAGGGCGGCGACATCAGGACGCTCTTGCGGGGCCAGAACGCCTTGTTGAAAGCCCATTTCCATCAGCGCTTTCATTTTCGCCAGGCCTTGCAGCGCAGCTTCCTTCGGGTTCGAAGACTGCTGGCTGTTGCTCTGGGACGCGACGTTGCCGTAGGACAGGCCGCCGTAGTTATGGGTCGGCCCCACTAGACCGTCAAAATTGACTTCATAGGATTTCATCAGCGAGGCTCCACGAGAATCTGTTTTTATAGGCTTCAGTTACTGTTCAGTACGACCGCGTTGCGGTCATCGCCAGCAGGCTGGCTCCCACAGTGATTGGGTGGTACACAAAATGTGTGAACACCACCGAACCTGTGGGAGCCAGCCTGCTGGCGATGGGCATCACGCCATCTTCACGCCAGGCGTAAGGGCCGCTGGCAACGTCAGGCTCGGCGTTTCCAGCGAGGCCACCGGGTACGCGCAGTAATCTGCCGCGTAATAGGCGCTGGCGCGGTGGTTGCCCGAGGCGCCGACGCCGCCGAACGGTGCGCTGCTCGCAGCACCGGTCAGCTGTTTGTTCCAGTTGACGATACCGGCACGGCTTTCCAGCCAGAACTGCTGATAACGCGCTTCGGAATCCGACAGCAAACCGGCCGCCAGGCCATAGTCGGTGTCGTTGGCTTCAGCGATGGCCGCTTCAAAATCAGCGTAGCGGATCACTTGCAGCAACGGGCCGAACAGCTCTTCGTCAGGACGATCGGCAACGGCGGTCACGTCCAGAATACCTGGGGTCAGCAACGCGGCTTGTGCCTCAGGCTGAGTCATTTCCAGCAACGCCACGGCGCCATTGGCCAGCAGATGTTCCTGCGCATCCATCAGCGCTTTTGCCGCGCCAAGGGAAATCACCGAGCCCATGAACGGCGCTGGCTGCTGATCGAACGCACCGACTTCAATCGTCGAGCTGACCGCCACCAGACGCGCCAGCAACGTGTCGCCCCAGGCGCCCTGCGGCACCAGCAAGCGACGGGCACAGGTGCAACGTTGACCGGCAGAAATGAAAGCGGACTGAATGATGGTGTACACCGCTGCATCCAGATCAGCGACCTCATCGACCACCAGCGGGTTATTACCACCCATCTCCAGCGCGAGGATCTTGTCCGGACGACCGGCAAACTGCTGGTGCAGGTGATTGCCGGTACGGCTCGAACCGGTGAAGAACAGACCGTCGATGCCCGGGTTCGCCGCCAGGGCGATACCGGTTTCGCGAGCGCCTTGCAGCAGGTTCAACACGCCGGCTGGCAGGCCGGCTTCGATCCAGCACTTGACCGTCAGTTCGGCGACTTTCGGGGTCAGCTCGCTCGGTTTGAACAGCACGCTGTTACCGGCCAGCAGCGCCGGCACGATATGACCGTTGGGCAAGTGACCCGGGAAGTTGTAAGGACCGAACACCGCGACCACGCCGTGTGGCTTGTGGCGCAACACGGCGGTGGCGTCGCCCAGCGGGCCGCTCTTCTCGCCGGTGCGTTCGCGGTAGCTCTGCACCGAAATCGCAATCTTGTTGACCATGCTGGTCACTTCAGTCGCCGCTTCCCACAGCGGTTTACCGGTTTCTTCACCGATGCAACGCGCCAGTTCGTCAGCGTTGTTTTTCAGCGCGCCAGCAAAGGCTTCCAGCACCGAAATACGTTCTTCCAAAGTACGGCGAGCCCAACCCGGAAACGCCTGACGCGCGGCTTGCACGGCGGACTCAACCTGAGCGGCGGTAGCGCCCTCGCCGGCCCACAGCACTTGCTGGGTCACCGGGTTCAACGATTGGAAGGCTTCACCCTGACCGGCCAGCCATTCACCTGCGATGTATAGCGAATTCATTATTTCGACTCCCGAGCAGCAGACAACGGAACGGCGCGCACTTGATCGCCGGCGTTGAGTTGAAGACGTTTGGCGGTCAGCGGATCGACTACCAGCGTACCGGCGGCAAGACGTGCGGGAGCGGCAGTGATCCGGCAGTCTTCGCGCTTGCGGTTGTGAATGATGAATGGCGTGGCGTCGTCACCCGGCGTGCCAACGGCCAACACCAGCGCCTGACTGTCTCGCACGGCGCGGATCTTGCCGGTTTCGCATTCGATGGCCGGGCCGGCGTCGAAAATGTCGACGTAGCCCTGGTAGCTGAAACCTTCGCTCTTGAGCATGGCCAGCGCCGGCTCGGTGTCCGGGTGAACCTGACCGATCACGTTACGCGCATCCGGCGACAGGAAGCAGGTGTACAGCGGGAATTTCGGCATCAGTTCGGCGATGAACGCCTTGTTGCCCACGCCGGTCAGGTAATCGGCCTGGCTGAATTCCATCTTGAAGAAGTGTCGACCCAGGCTTTCCCAGAACGGCGAACGCCCTGCTTCGTCGGAGACACCGCGCATTTCGGCAATGATCTTGTTGCCGAACAATTGCGGGAACTCGGCGATGAACAGCATTCGCGCCTTGGACAACATGCGGCCGTTGAGGCCGGTGCGGAAATCGGCGTGCAGGAACAACGAGCACAATTCCGAGTTGCCGGTCAGGTCGTTGGCCAGAAACAGCGTCGGGATTTCGCGGTAGATGTTCAGCTCTTGCGAAGCGCTGACCGTCAGGCCGACCCGGAAGTTGTACCAGGGCTCACGCAGGCCGACGGCGCCGGCAATGGCGGAAATGCCTACCACACGACCGTTGTCGTCTTCGAGGACGAACAGATAGTCCGCATCGCCGCGCCCGGCCTCGCCACGAAAGGTCTTCTCGGCCCAGCCGACCCGATGGGCCAGACGCTCTTCGTTGGCCGGCAAGGTGGTCAGGCCGGTGCCGGTGCTGCGGGCCAGGTCGATCAGAGCGGGTAAATCGCTGCTGCGTACGGGACGAACGATCATGCTATCTCCTCAAACGGGCCGCTTGCGCCACCCGCGAAACACTTGCTGCTTTCTAGGTTGAAAAGCAGGCGTTAAACCGCCACCAGGCGCACACTTGCACCTTCACCGACGCCCAGGGCTTCGGCCGCTTCCAGATCCAGGGTCACGGGTTTGCCCGGCGCGTAATCGAGCTCGAGCAACACGGCGCGGTAATCCTGCAACTGCGCATTGGCCACCAGGTACTGACGACCGGCACCTTTGACCGGCTCGCCGATTTTCACCGGCACTACACGGCTCTGGGCGATCGAGCGGATCCCCGAAACACGCGCATGCAACGTCGGGCCGCCGTCGAAAATGTCGATGTAGTGATCGGTCTCGAAGCCTTCGCGCATCAGGATGTCGAAAGTGATCTGCGCCCGCGGGTGCACCTGGCCCATCGCTTCTTGCGCGGAGTCCGGCAGCAACGGCACGTAGATCGGGTAATGCGGCATCAGCTCGGCGAGGAACGTGCGGCTCTTCAGACCGCACAGACGCTCGGCTTCGGCGTAGTTGAGGTCGAAGAAGTTGCGACCGATGGCGTCCCAGAACGGCGAGTCGCCATTTTCATCGCTGTAACCGACGATCTCGGTCACCACGGAATCGGCAAAGCGCTCCGGATGGCTGGCCACGAACAGCAAACGGCCACGGGAGTTGAGCTCGGCCCACGGCGAACCCACCAACTCGCGCTGCACGTAGAAACTGGTCAGCAAGCTGTTGCCGGTCAGGTCGTGGCACTGGGAGAGCACGTGAATCTTGTTATGAATCTTCAGCTCGCGGGAGGCGTGCACGAAGGTTTCATTGCGGAAGCTGTAGAACGGCTCGGAATAACCGGCCGAGGCAACGATGGCCGAGCAGCCGGCCAGTTTGCCGGTGGCCGTATCTTCGAGGACGAAGAAATAGCTCTCTTCACCGTTGAAGCTGACTTCGGCAGCAAACGAGGCTTCGCTCGCGGCGATCTTGTCGCTCAGGCGTTCAACGTCATCCGGCAAGGAAGTGACACCAATCGGGCTGTCCGCAGCCAGACGCTGTACCTCGCCCAGATCAGCCATTTGCGCGGGGCGCATCACCAGCATGGTGTCACTCCTTTCTCATACTCTTTGAGGAAAATAAGCCGGCCCCTTGTAGGAGCGAAGCTTGCTCGCGAAGGTGTGTCAGTCACAGTGATGTCGACTGACACACCTTCGCGAGCAAGCTTCGCTCCTACAGAAAAGCGGGGCCGGCATCAAAATTGGGTTCGACGCCTGAAATCATCAGGCGTCGAAGGGTCTATCAGGCTTGCGTCAGTTTTGCTGCAGCGCGCTCGAAACGATCCAGGCCGGCATCGATATCGGCGTCTTCAACCACCAGGCTTGGCGCAAAACGCACCACGTCCGGGCCGGCTTGCAGGACCATCAGGCCTTCGCGCTCGGCGGCGTTGAAGATGTCCTTCGCCTTGCCTTTCCAGGCCTCGCTCAGCACGCAACCGATCAACAGGCCCATGCCACGAACCTTGGTGAACAGGCCGTATTTCTCGCCGATCTGCTCCAGGCGAGCCTTGAACTTGTCGTGTTTGGCGTTGACGCCGGCCAGCACTTCAGGGGTGTTGATCACGTCGATCACCGCTTCGGCGACGGCGCACGCCAGCGGGTTGCCACCGTAAGTGGTGCCGTGGGTGCCGACGACCAGGTGTTTGGCCAGGTCTTCGGTGGTCAGCATGGCTGCAATCGGGAAACCGCCGCCCAGGCTCTTCGCGCTGGTCAGGATGTCCGGGATCACGCCGTAATGCTGGTAGGCAAACAGATGGCCAGTACGGCCCATGCCGGTCTGCACTTCGTCGAAAATCAGCAGCGCGTTGTGCGCGGTGCACAGATCACGGGCGCCTTGCAGGTATTCGAGCTCGGCCGGGATCACACCGCTCTCGCCCTGGATCGGTTCCAGGACCACGGCGCAGGTCTTGTCGGAAATGGCGGCTTTCAGCGCGGCCAGATCGTTGTACGGCACGTGGGTGATGCCGGTGATTTTCGGACCGAAACCGTCGGAATACTTCGACTGGCCACCGACGTTCACGGTGAACAGGGTACGGCCGTGGAAGCTGTTGAGCGCGGCGATGATTTCGTACTTCTCGCTGCCAAACCGATCATGGCCGACACGACGGGCCAGCTTGAAAGCGGCCTCGTTGGCTTCGGCGCCGGAGTTGCAGAAGAACGCACGCTCGGCAAAGGTTGCGTCGATCAGCTTGTGCGCCAGGCGCAGGGCAGGCTCGTTGGTGAACACGTTGGACACGTGCCACAGCTTGTTCGCCTGCTCGGTCAAGGCACCGACCAGCGCCGGGTGCGCATGGCCCAATACGTTAACGGCAATCCCGCCGGCGAAGTCGATCAGCTCGCGGCCAGACTGGTCCCATACGCGGGAACCGGCGCCACGCACAGGAATGAAGGCGGCAGGCGCATAGTTGGGAACCATTACCTGGTCGAAATCGGCGCGTTCTACCGCAGCGTGCTCAACGGACATCGGAGTCTCCTGAAGAGGAACACTCGCCGGAAACTGGCGAGCGATGGGGGGATTGTAAGGACAGTTTTCAGCCCGGCCTTGCCGCCAAGCGACAACTTCTTATAGCGCAAACCCCGGTTTCAGCCGGGTTTACGGCAATGCGACATATAGCGTCGCAAAGGCGCAGTTTAAACCGGCGGCACAGGTTATAGGCAGGCTTGTCGAACGGTGCGGTAAATATGTACCGCACACCGTGCTTCATCGTTTGTTTTCCTTGGGTTCCATCCAAACGCTAACGGACTAGCGCCATGATTCAGCATGACCCCGAGCTTACGGCTCAGCCAGACGCGCATTTCCAGCATGCGTTCCACAATCTGCCCGACTGGCTATTAACAGCATCGCCCGCTACGCGCACTGCACTGAAAAGCGCGCGGCTGGACATCCCTGAATGGCACGCCCAGGCAACCCGCCAGCAGCACCAATCATTGAAAGCGGCCAGCACGCACTACCTGGCCCAGCGTAACCACCTGGAATCCATGCTGGATAAATTGCAGAACGCCCGGGACTTTGCCGAACCGCTTCTGCGTGACGCATTGAAAACCCGGTACGGCCTGGAACTGGACGTCAAGACGACCTTCCTGCGCCTGTACATTCCGCAGACCGTTCCGTGGTTCCCGATCAAGACCGGTGCCGCGCGCACCTGGACGGTTTCGCTGCTCGACGCCGCCCTGCACAACTTTCAGGATTCGGAAACCGAAGCGCAGGCTTATGAATCTGCCTCGACGTTCATCACCGAACCCTCGTCCACCGGGCAATTCGATACATTGCCGGCGATCAAGCGCCAACTCTCCATTCAGAACTTCACCCGGTTGTGCAGGGAGCTGGATATCGGCGGTCGATACGAGGCCCACCTCAAGGAAAACCTGGGGTTTACCAACCCGGTCGCCGCTGCCGTGTTGAAGTCGAGCGTGATCAAGACGCACAAGGCCGCCCTGCTATCAGCCCTGCATCTGGCCCAGGTCCGTGGCGACCTGCCGCTGGATGCAGGGCAATCGATTCTCGACATGATCGAGAGCCGCGAAAACGTGGGGCTGGACAACTGGCGACTGCACTGTCACGACCTGAGCCTGATGTCTTCATTGCTGACCGGCATCGTCATTTTCGCGCCGCGACTTGACCTCACCGCCCAGCGGTCGAGGATCATCGTCTACATCCCCGACGACCCGGAACACCCGTTCAAACAATACCCCGACACCCTGGCGTTCATGACCGAGCTGACCCGCAAACTGCGTTCGCCTGCTTATCAGACGTTCTTCAGCCGGTTCATCGATCATCAGGAACGAGGCCACTTTTTCGCCGACCTCAACAGTCACCTCCGCGCCGTGACCTGGCATGAACACCAGCGCGGCGATCCGCTGCCGAGCTGGCGCGACACCCCCATCGACAAGCCCAACCTGCAGTTCTCGGTGAACCCGATCAGAAACGATCTGTGGACTCACCTCTACCAGCAGCAATTGAACAAACTGCTCAATGATGCACGAACCCTTGCGGTCTCTACCGCCAGTGCCGACCGAGCAGCGCGATGGGCGGCGTGGGACGCCTTCAGCAATGTCGCCAAAAAGATCCTTGAAGTGGCGTCGTTCGTGGCCCTGCCCTTTGTTCCGTTTCTGGGCGAATTGATGCTCGCCTACATGGCCTATCAAGTGCTCGACGACACGTTCGAAGGCATCATCGACTGGGCCGAAGGCCTGAAAACCGAAGCGTTCGGACACTTGATGACGATCGCCGAAACGGTGGTTGAACTCGGGACGTTCGCGGTGGGCGGCGTCATGGCGGCCGGTGCGTTCAATGGCCTCATGTCTCGCGAGGCGGTGACGCTGATTTCCCCGCTCAAACCCATCAAGACAGCCACAGGCAAAACCCGATACTGGAAACCGGATCTCGCGCCTTACGAACAGTCCGTTGATCTGCCGGACGCTGCCAGCCCCGACCCTCTCGGTTTGTATCAGCATGAGGGCAAAACACTGGCGCGCGTAGAAGGCAAGCTCTACTCGGTAAAACCGGACAGCAAGACAGGCCGTTTTCAGATTCAGCACCCGCGCCGGGCCGACGCCTATCAGCCGGTTCTGCGACACAACAGCCATGGTGCCTGGCAAACCATGCTGGAGCGACCGCTGACGTGGGACAGGGAAACCGTGCTGCGCCGCCTCGGCCAGAGCGTCGAATCGTTCAATACTGCCGAGCGCGAGCAACTCCTGCAGATCAGCGGTTTTCACGACAACGTGTTGCGCGAGATCCATGTCGAGAATCAGCGCCCACCTTCGCTGCTGACCGACACGATCAAGCGCTTCAAGATCGACCGCGACATTCAGGCGCTGGTCGAGCAGACCGGCAGTGACCATCCCGACCGCTATCAGGCGCTGAACCAGCGCAGATCGCTGTTCCAGTCTCGCTACCGTGAACTTGAAAAAACCGCCGATCGCCACGTTCTGCTACTGCAAGGCGAAGTACAGGGACTGCCCACGGACATCGCACAAGAACTGGTGAGCAACGCAAGCGGCACCGAGCTGAAGCAAATGCACAACGGCCGCTTGCCCCAGCGCCTCAAGGATGTAGCGCTGAAAGCCATGGACGCGGTGCGTGTCGCCAGAGCCTATGAGGGGTTTTATCTGCAGGGCATGGAAACGGCGGACACCCATCGCCTGGCCCTGCATAGCCTTGAATCACTGCCCGGCTGGCCTGCTCGCCTGCGCATCGAAGTCAGGGAGTTCGCCCATGAGGGGACGTTGCGCGACAGCATCGGTCAGCCCGACGCCCCCATCCTCAAGACACTGGTATACGCCGAGGACCACACGTATCGGGTCCATGAAAACACGTCTCTGCCGAGCGACTTTTATCAGGCCCTCCTGCAGGCACTGCCCGACGCTGAGCGCACGGCATTGGGTCTTTCCGCCGAAGACGGTCAGCTACTCAAACAACGCATTGCCGAGCATGCGCAGAACAAACCCGCGTTGCGCACGCTACTGGTGAAGCATCCCAACCGAAAACCCTTCTATGACCCGGCGACCATGCGCCTGCCCGGCGGATCGGAGGGTTACAAGCGAACAGGTCGTCCCATCCCCACACTGGATGACAGGGTTCGCGAGGTGTATCCAGGCCTGCCCCAGGATGAACTACGCGCCGTCGTCGCCCGCCTGCAAAGCCACCCCGATGGCGCTCGCGTGGAGCTTTCGCGCCTGAGTAATGAACTCGAACGGCTGCATGAAAACCTGGATACCTGGATAAAGGAAGCCCCCACCGCCCACCCCGAAACCGGACAGCCATTGAGCGAGCTGGAACAACAGGCCCAGCAGCACAACCGCCGGTTGCTGGCACAGGAAATCCAGCAGAGCTGGCGTCGGCAAACGCAACGGGACCTCGAATCGACAGAGCACAGTGACCGCTATGTATTGCGGTTTGCCGAGCCGATTCTGGGTGAGCTGCCGGTGTTGACGGCCGACTTCAGTCACGTATCGCTGGTCGCCCTCGAAGGCAGTCACGCGGAGCAAGGTGTTCACGGTTTCCTGCAAAATTTCAGCGACCTTCGTCGCCTCGACTTGCGGCGCTTCTCCCTGACCACCCTACCCGACGCCATCCCTCGGATGACCAACCTCGACACATTGGTGCTGAACGAATGCTCGATCAGGATTGATGCTGACGCGTGGTCGAAACTGTCCTCATTGAACAAACTGGTGATGCTGGACCTGTTCCGTAATCCGGTTGATGTGGTACCCGATGTCGGCGCATTTACCGAACTCGTGCACCTGGACCTGAGCGCAACCGGTCTGACTGAAATCCCCGTCAGCGCTATCACGCACCCCAGACTCGATACGCTCATGCTGATCAATAACCGGATCACCGAGCTGCCCGAAGGGGTGTTCGACAGCGTGGTCTACGACAAGCGCGGCGTACACCTGTCGGACAACCCGCTCGTCGACAGCGCTCGGCAACTCGTCAAGCTGCACTACCTCGAAACCTCATACGATCTGGGCGTCTATGCCCCCGAGGCGGATATCGAACGAGCCAGGGCACTCTACCCGAACATGGAAGTCGAGCAGGCCAGCGACTTCGTCTACGAACTGCCTGGCACACTGGAAGAGGGCCGAGCAGCGTTGACCCAACTGGAGGAAGAACTGGCTCAATTGAGCAACGATCTGACGACATGGACAGCCGATCTGCCACCGCGCCATCCGCTAACGGGTGAACCCTTCAGTGACATGCAACAGTTTGTCGAACACGCCAATCGCGATGAATTCAAAGAGGCACTGCAACGTTGCTGGCAGCATGACGCAGACCTGGATGATTTCAATGAGTCGCTTGAGCCGTCGTATGAACTCTCCATCCGCCCGGTCATCACCGGGGAACTGCCGACCCTCAGCGCTGACTTCAGCCATGTCTCGGCGCTGGAGCTGCAAAGTGTCGATGGCGTGACGCGTATCGGGCGTTTTCTGGAATCCTTCCCGAACCTGAGAAGCCTGAGGCTGCGCGACTGCAACCTCGGTGACATTCCCAATGCAGTGTTCAAGATGGGGCAACTCAGGTCACTGTCGATTCCCAACTGCCGCGTCAGTCTGTCCGTGGATTCGGTCGGTGGATTGGCGGGAATGGAACAGCTCGAATACCTCGATCTGGGCCTCAACCCCTTGGGGCTGACACCGGACCTGAGTCAGATGCCGGACCTGGCAACCATTCTGCTCAACGACACCGGCATCACCGACATACCCAATGGCCTGTTGCAACTGGCCGAACTGGACTGGGCAGACCTGAGCAGCAATGCAATCACCGACGTGCCCAGCGACCTGTTGGAGTTGCCCGCGGAAGTGGCCGAGAACATTACGCTGAGGGGCAATCCGTTTACGGAGGAAAGCCTGTTGCGGCTGATCAGTTACTTCGAACGCACACGTGCCGACTTTGGCGTAGAAGAAGTGATCAATCGAGGTGAAATGAACGTATCCACCTCTGAGGGTTCCGAGATCGACGAATAAATCAGCCGCGCTCGGACGGCACCGACGACAACTCGAACGGACTGCTGCTGCGCCGCTGGTTGCGATCTTCCCGCGGCGTGGCACCGAAGAAGTTGCGGTAGGCGCTGGAGAAATGTGGTCCCGAGGAGAAGCCGCAGGACAGGCCGATCTGGATGATCGACTTGCTGGTTTGCATCAACATCTGCCGGGCCTTGTTCAGGCGCAGTTCCAGGTAGTACTGGCTCGGCACACGGTTGAGGTATTGCTTGAAGATCCGCTCCAACTGCCGACGGGATACGCACACGTGCTGGGCGATTTCGTCGGTGGTCAGCGGCTCTTCGATGTTGGCTTCCATCAGCAACACCGCCTGGGTGAGCTTCGGATGGCTGGAACCGAGGCGATTCTGCAGCGGAATGCGTTGGCGTTCGCCGCCTTCGCGGATGCGCTCGACCACCAGTTCTTCGGATACGGCGCCAGCGAGTTCGGCGCCGTGATCACGGGCCAGCACTGCCAGCAACAGGTCGAGCACCGACAGGCCGCCACACGCCGTCAGGCGATCGCGATCCCAGTCGAACAGATGGCTGGTGGCGATGACTTTCGGGAAACGCTCGGCGAAATCGTCCTGCCAGCGCCAGTGCACGGCAGCGCGATAACCGTCGAGCAAACCGAGTTGCGCCAACGGATAAACACCGGCGGACAAACCACCGATCACGCAACCGGCACGCACCAGTTGTTTCAGCGCACTGCTGAGCGCCGGCGCGAGGGTGGTCGGCGGCTCATCGGCGAGCAGGAACAGTTTCTGCAGGTTTTCGAGCTTGCCGGCCCAGGGCTCACCCGGCAATTGCCAGGCGCCTTCGGTCGACGGTTCGGCCTGCAGGAACGACAGTTCGTAGACCACGTCCGGATGCACACGCTGGGCAACACGCAAGGCCTCCTCAGCCAGCGCAAGCGTCAGTGCTTTAGTGCTGGGCCAAATCAGGAAACCAATTCGATGGGCAGTCATGGCGGGCAATCCGAAACGAAACAGTGATGAAGGCATGGGCCAATGCTAGCCCGTAAATGAACGCAAATCTCAAACCAACAGCGATCCCTTGTAGGAGCGAGGCTTGCCCGCGAAAGCGGTGTATCAGTCAACATCATTGCTGTCTGAGCCACCGCTTTCGCGGGCAAGCCTCGCTCCTACAGGGGATCGGGGCCGGCCTCTAAATTGCGAAGCATGCACTATCCCGGTGCACAACGGCAGTCTTGATTATTTCAGGCTGCCAGAGAGGAATTGTTGCAGACGTTCGGACTGTGGATTGACCAGCACCTCACGCGGGTTGCCGCTTTCTTCGACGACACCTTTGTGCAGGAACACCAGCTGGTTCGACACTTCACGGGCGAAGCCCATTTCGTGGGTCACCACCACCATAGTCCGGCCTTCCTGGGCCAGGGCCTGCATCACCTTCAGCACGTCGCCGACCAGTTCCGGGTCGAGGGCCGAGGTCGGTTCGTCGAACAGCATCACCTCAGGTTCCATCGCCAGCGCACGGGCAATCGCCACGCGCTGCTGCTCGCCACCGGACATGTGGCCAGGGTAAGCGTCTTTACGATGTGCCACACCGACCTTGTTCAGGTAGTGCTCGGCTTTCTCGCGGGCTTCGGCCTTGGACATGCCGAGCACGTGGACCGGCGCTTCCATGATGTTTTCCATCGCGGTCATGTGCGACCACAGGTTGAAGTGCTGGAACACCATCGACAGACGCGAACGCATGCGTTGCAGCTGTTTCGGGTCAGCGGCTTTCAGCGCGCCGTCCTTGTTGGCAACCAGTTTCAGCTCTTCGTTGTTGAGCAGGATCTTGCCCGCGTGCGGCTGCTCCAGCAGGTTGATGCAGCGCAGGAAGGTACTTTTGCCGGAGCCACTGGAGCCGATGATGCTGATCACATCGCCAGCCGCCGCTTTCAGGGACACGCCCTTGAGCACTTCGTGACTGCCATAGCGTTTATGCAGGTCTTGGACTTCAAGTTTGTACATGCGGTCGGTTCTCACAAAAACAGTCAGTCAGTCGTTGAGCAAGCGCCCGTGACGCAGCGCTTCGCGCCCCGCCACCTTGGCCAGCCAGAAACCGGGTTGGGCATAACGCAGCCGTTCAATGGCAAACAGCACCCCGGACGTACCAGCACACACCGTGCTGACCCGATCCGATAACGGATCGATCACTTCAAAAATCTCGTCGCCGGCCTCGATCCACTCACCGGGTTTACGCAGAAAACTGATCACACCCGGATGCGGCGCGAACAGCAATTCGGTGCCTTCGAACGGCATGCCTTCACACGCGTCCTGCGCAGGTTTCGGCCATTCGCCGCTGATCAAGCCTTGCTCGGCGAGGAACGCGAGAATGCCTTCGGCGTGAGCCTCGGCGTCAGCGCGAGCGGTATCGGCCTGCCCCCCTAATTCAATAGTAGTCGCCAGGCACGCCAGTGGAATCTGCGCCTCAGGAAACTGACGGGACAGACGCAACCATGGCAGCGAGCAGGCTTCGTCGAAGGAGCTGCCGCCGGAATCTTCCGCCAGCAGGCCCACTTTCACATTCAGGTGCGCGGCGAGCGAACGCCATTGCGGCCAGTGTTGCGGCAACGCGTACATGTGCAGCGCGGCTTCGGCATCGCAGTGTAAATCGAGCACCACATCGGCGGTGCAGGCATGGCTGAGCAACACGCGCTGCATGCCTTGCAACTGGCTGCTCGCCTGCGGCAATGCCGCCAGGTGATCGCTCATGGCCTGACGGATCAAGCGGATGTTGGCGTGCGGATCGTCACCCAGATGCCCTTCGAGTTGGGCGGCCACTGGCGCGCTCAGCTCGACGAAATCGCGGTTGAAGTTCTTGCCGCTGCCCGCTTCGAAACGTCCTTGATGATTGCCTTGCAACAGCTGACCGAGGCCCAGTGGGTTGGCCACCGGCACCAGTTCGACCACACCGTTGAGCAGGCCCTGGGCTTCGAGTTCGGTCAGGCGCTTTTTCAGCTCCCAGGCCGTGCGCATGCCCGGCAATTCATCGGCGTGGAGGCTGGCCTGGATGTAGGCCTTGCGCTCGCCGCTACCGAAGCGGAACACCGAAATCTGGCGTTCGCTACCGAGGTGGCTCCACGGCAATGGATGATCGATGCGTTCCATATCAGTGCTTCCGCGGGGCCAGGTAGCCCAGCCAGCGACGCTCGGCCAGTTTGAACAGTTTCACCAGAATGAAGGTCAGGCACAGGTAGAACACACCCGCGGTGATGTACGCTTCGAACGGCAAGTAGAACTGAGCGTTGACCGTGCGCGCGGCACCGGTGATGTCGATCAGGGTCACGATGGACGCCAGACTGGTGGTCTGCAGCATCATGATCACTTCGTTGCTGTATTGCGGCAGCGCCCGGCGCAGGGCCGATGGCAGCAGAATCCGCTTGTACATCTTGAAGCGCGACATGCCCATGGCCTTGGCCGCTTCGATCTCACCATTCGGCGTAGCGCGAAGGCTGCCAGCGATGATTTCTGCGGTGTAGGCGCTGGTGTTGATCGCGAAGGCCAGGCACGCACAGAACGTTGCGCTGGACAGCCACGGCCACAGGAAGCTTTCCCGCACCGCCTGGAATTGCGCCAGACCGTAGTAGATCAAGAACAGCTGCACCAGCATCGGCGTGCCGCGGATCACGTAGGTGAAGAGCCAGGCAGTCATGTTGACGGCCGCGTTCTTCGAGACGCGCATCAGCCCCAGCGGCAAGGCCGCCAGCAGACCGAAAAACAGCGACAGTGCGAGCAATTTGAGGGTGGTCACCAAGCCGCCGAGGTACAGCGGCAGGGCCTCCCAAATGACGTTGTAGTCGAAGATCATAGATCAGCCGCCCTTACGCCTACCGAGTAGCGCTTCTCAAGGTGACGCAATGCCAGCAACGAGACACTGGTGATCACCAGGTACATCGCGGCCACTGCGAGGAAGAAGGTGAAAGGCTCGCGGGTGGCATCTGCCGCCTGCTTGGCCTTGAACATCATGTCTTGCAGACCCACCACCGAAATCAGCGCGGTGGCCTTGGTCAGTACCAGCCAGTTGTTGGTGAAGCCCGGAATCGCCAGGCGAATCATCTGCGGCACCAACACCCGGAAGAACACCTGGAAGCTGCTCATGCCGTACGCCATACCGGCTTCGGCCTGCCCCTTCGGGATCGCCATGAAGGCGCCACGGAAGGTTTCCGACAGGTACGCACCGAAGATGAAACCCAGGGTGCCGATACCGGCGGCCAACGGGTTCAGGTCGATGTAATCGTCATAGCCGAGCATTGGTGCGACGCGGTTGAGCAAGTCCTGACCGCCGTAGAAAATCAGCAGGATCAGCACCAGATCGGGAATCCCGCGGATCACCGTGGAATACAGATCGCCCAGCCAGGCCAGCCAACGCACCGGCGACAGACGCAGCGCAACGCCGATCAGCCCCAGGACGATGGCCAGGGCCATGGACGACAAGGCGAGCTGAAGCGTCAGCCATGCGCCATCGAGGATGACAGCCCCGTAGCCTTTCAACATGATTCAGATCCTCGAAAGTTGGGATGAAAAAATGGCGCAAACCTCAGAGATCCTGCTGCTTGCGCCATTCGGACTTGTCGCCGGGACGTGTTACTTGCCGTAGATGTCGAAGTCGAAGTACTTGTCCTGGATCTGCTTGTACTTGCCGTTCTCGCGAATGGCAGTGATCGCGGTGTTGACCTTGTCTTTCAGCGCATCACCCTTGCGAACAGCAATACCTACGCCGTCGCCGAAGTATTTGACGTCGGTGAAGGCCGGGCCCACGAAAACAAAACCTTTGCCGGCGTCGGTTTTCAGGAAACCGTCATTCAGCAGCGTAGCGTCTGCCACGGTGCCGTCGAGGCGACCGGCAGCGACGTCGAGGTAAATTTCGTTCTGCGAACCGTACGGCTTGACCTCGGCACCCAGCGGAGCCAGGACTTCGCGGGCGAAACGCTCGTGGATCGAACCACGTTGCACGCCGATGTTCTTGCCCTTCAGCTCGGTCAAACCTTCGCTGACTTGAGTGCCGGCCTTCATGACCAGGCGAGCCGGGGTGTTGTAGTACTTGTTGGTGAAGTCCACGGACTTCTTGCGGTCTTCAGTGATCGACATGGACGACAGGATGGCGTCGATCTTGCGCACTTTGAGCGCCGGGATCAGACCGTCGAACTCTTGCTCGACCCAGACGCACTTGACCTTCATCTCTTCGCACAGTGCGTTGCCGATGTCGTAGTCGAAACCAACGATGCTGCCGTCCGGTGCTTTGGAAGCAAACGGAGGGTAAGCCGCTTCGATGCCAATTTTCAGAGGCTTTTCATCGGCGAAAGTTGGCAGGGACAGCACGGACAGTGCCAGGGCGCCAAGCAGCACGAGTTTCTTCATCTTGGGACTCCATCGGTAAAGGGCTAAAACGGCAGAGTGAGCAACAGCCCATTATGCGAATGAGTAAAACCGGAAAGCGGTTGCTGCGTCCTGGGAAACCGGCGTTGTTTTCAACGCGAGCAACGACGAGCGAGTGATCGGCATTCTAACGACAGGCCCGAAGCCGATATTTCTTCAATGCGACAAC
Organism: Pseudomonas sp. FW300-N2A2; assembly: GCF_017351735.1. Classification (NCBI taxonomy): domain Bacteria; kingdom Pseudomonadati; phylum Pseudomonadota; class Gammaproteobacteria; order Pseudomonadales; family Pseudomonadaceae; genus Pseudomonas; species Pseudomonas sp. FW300-N2A2. The sequence continues at coordinate 56,779 of NZ_JACNDU010000008.1, forward strand.
AAATTACAGAAGCACCGAGAAAGCCGTTTAGGCACGTTGACAGCCTTGCAATTTCATGCAAGAGCAAAAGACAGTGAACCGATCTATATTGCAAATTGCGGGCCTATTATTCGCAAAGCCTTCTAATCCGGCAAGCGCAGCGTGGGTTCTTATTTTTTTGCGGGGTTGAAATGCATTGATGCGGGGTTATGGCGTTTCGCAATGCCCCGTATCGGCGCAGGCGGTTACACATTCAGTTACTTGAAGGGTGGCGGGTAACAGTGGGAAATGGACTACAGGGGAAGCCGATAATTATTGGCTGGTGTTTATTCGGTGTTTGATAGATCGCCATCGCGAGCAGGCTCACTCCCACATTTGGAATGCGTTCCCCTGTAGGAGTGAGCCTGCTCGCGATGAGGCCAGCCCGACCAACACAAAATATTGAGGCAATAAAAAACCCTACCAGACTCAACACCTGGCAGGGCTTCGACAACGCCAAACGCTACTTACGCAACATTCATCGTCTTGTGCGTATCAATCAAATGCTGCACCACACCCGGATCCGCCAGGGTCGAAATATCCCCCAACCCATCATATTCAGCAGTCGCAATCTTGCGCAGAATCCGGCGCATGATCTTGCCCGAACGCGTCTTCGGCAGCCCCGGCGCCCACTGGATCACGTCCGGCGAAGCAATCGGGCCGATCTCTTTACGCACCCAGTTCTTCAGCTCCAGACGCAATTGCTCGCTCGTCTCTTCGCCAGCGATCAACGTGACGTAGACATAAATGCCCTGCCCCTTGATGTCGTGCGGCACACCGACCACGGCGGCTTCTGCGACTTTCGGGTGCGCAACCATCGCACTCTCGATCTCGGCGGTACCCATACGGTGGCCGGACACGTTGAGCACGTCGTCCACACGGCCGGTGATCCAGTAGTAACCGTCCTCGTCACGACGCGCACCGTCACCGGTGAAGTACATGCCGCGGAAGGTTTTGAAGTAGGTGTCGACGAAACGGTCATGGTCGCCATACAGCGTGCGCGCCTGGCCTGGCCACGAATCGAGAATCACCAGGTTACCCTCGGCGACGCCTTCGATGATGTTGCCCAGGTTGTCCACCAGCGCCGGCACCACGCCGAAGAACGGACGCGCCGCCGAACCAGGTTTTAGCGCGTGAGCGCCCGGCAACGGGCTCATCATGTTGCCGCCGGTTTCGGTCTGCCACCAGGTATCAACGATCGGGCAACGGGATTGACCGACGTTCTTGTAGTACCAGTCCCACGCTTCCGGGTTGATCGGCTCACCGACCGAACCCAGCAGACGCAAGCTGCTGCCATCAGCACCTTCAACAGCGGCCTTGCCCGACGCCATCATTGCGCGGATCGCGGTCGGCGCGGTGTAGAGGATGTTGACCTTGTGCTTGTCGACGATCTTCGCCACCCGGGTGATGTCCGGGTAGTTCGGCACGCCTTCGAACAGCAGCGTGGTCGCGCCGTTGGCCAGCGGGCCGTAGACGATGTAGCTGTGGCCGGTGACCCAGCCGACGTCGGCGGTGCACCAGTAGATTTCGCCCGGGCGGTAGTCGAACACGCGCTCATGGGTCATGGCCGCGTACAGCAAGTAGCCGCCGGTGGTGTGTTGCACGCCCTTCGGCTTGCCGGTGGAACCGGAGGTGTAAAGGATGAACAGCGCTTCTTCGGCACCCATCTCTTTCGGCGCGCAGACACTGCCCGCCACTTTCATCAGGTCTTCAAACCAGATGTCGCGATGCTGGTTCCACTTGATGTCGCCACCGGTGCGCTTGCACACGATGACTTTCTGAATGCTGCTGGTTTCCGGGTTGGTCAGCGCGTCGTCGACGTTGGACTTGAGCGGGATTTTCTTGCCGGCACGAATGCCTTCGTCCGCAGTGATCACAACTTTGGAGCGGCAGTCGATGATGCGACCGGCCAGGGCTTCCGGCGAGAAACCACCGAACACCACCGAGTGAATCGCGCCGATCCGGGTGCAGGCCAGCATGGCGACCACGGCTTCGGGAATCATCGGCATATAGATAGTCACCACGTCGCCGCGGTGCACATCCTGGCCGCGCAAGGCGTTGGCGAACTTGCAGACTTGTTCGTGCAGCTCGCGGTAGGTGATGTTGCGGCTTTCGGAAGGGTCATCCCCTTCCCAAATGATCGCGACTTGATCGCCGCGCTCGGCCAGATGACGGTCGAGGCAGTTGTAGGAAACGTTCAGGGTGCCATCGGCGAACCATTTGATGTCGACATGGTGATCGTCGAAGGACGTCTGCTTCACCGTGGTGAAAGGCTTGATCCAGTCGAGGCGCTTGGCTTGCTCGCGCCAGAAACCGTCAGGGTTGACGACCGACTGCTGGTACATGGCTTTGTAGGTTGCCTCGTCGGTCAGCGTGTTGGCCGCTACCTCGGGACGAACGGGATACAGAGAAGCCGCACTCATCTTTCTTACCTCGGTGGAATAGTTGTTTTTGTATGGCCCTGTTGTAGCCCGGGCCGGGCCTATAGAACCATTCGACGATGGTAGTAACAAGCCCCTACAAATTATCGTGATAACCCCGAAATGCCTCCGCCAAACCCTGTAGGAGCCGGCTTGCCGGCGATGGTCGCCAACGATAACGCGCCAATCCTGACACCCCGAAGCGCTCTCGGGTTTATCGCCAGCAAGCTGGCTCCTACAAGGAATGAACGATTCCCCAACAACGTTATCCGGTGATTGTTACGAAATCTGTCAAAGGTGTTTATCAAAACCCCACCTATATGAATGCCACCCCCACGCCTAAAATCCACCTCGCCAACAAGGCAAACCCTGATTAACCAAGTTGCAGCCCCCACGAAGGCAGTTAATCAAAACACCGGTAACCAAGTTCCACACGCAACCCCAAAAAGGTTGCGTGACCCCACTCGACCTCTAAAAGGTAAAACCGAAATGAAAGCTTTATTAGTTCTGGCCCTCTCCAGCCTGTGCGCAACCGCCATGGCAGACGAGGTCCCGACTGATGTCGCCCAGCAACAACCGGCCATCGAGGAATACACTTACTCCACTCACCTCGATATCGCCAAAGTTGTCTCCATGAGTGAAATCCCCAATGTGTGCGAAGTTGTTCCCATGAAAATGGAATACGACGACTCCAAAGGCCAACGCCACATCCTGCGCTACAGCATCATGGGTAACGGCTGCTCCAACGGCTAATCACCCGCACCCCCCAAAACGGTTCGACCCAATGCCCGATCATCACACCGACCTGTAGGAGCCAGCTTGCTGGCGATAGCAACAGATCGGTCAACACGATGCTCAAGGCAGTCAATGCGCCGAACCGTATAGATCTATTTTTACGATACCTTTAAGCATTTATTTGCGCTTTTTAATCGAATCCATCGGCGTAGTATGAATTCCACACCAAGGCACACAACGCCAACGAACCTGGAGCAACGACCATGAAAACCAAACTGATCCTCGCCCTGACCCTGTCTGTACTGGCCGCCAACACCTTCGCCGCCGACGGTTACGACCGCACGGGTTCGGCCACTTTCACCACCGAAGCCGCTGTCGCTTCTGACGGCTACGACCACACCGGCTCGGCCAAAGTCGCCGCCGATGGTGCCGATCACGTCGGTGCAGGCAAACTCGCTTCCGATGGCTTCGATCACACCGGCGCCGCCAAAGTCGCTGCCGATGGTGCCGACCATGTCGGTGCAGGCAAACTCGCCGCCGATGGCGCAGACCACGTCGGTGCCGCTCGCCTGAGCTGATCATCGAGCGTGACTGACAGCCCGACTTCGGTCGGGCTTAGTTGTGTCTGAGGCCAGCGAAAACCGACTCAAAACACAAGATGTAGTGAAAAACCCGATTTTTTGTCTATTTTTTGAACAAAAAAGTAGCACATCAAAATTTAAGAAAAAAAATCTGCGCCCGCGATCTCCAGCCAAAGCCCTGTAAACCCTCGCTCCGACCGAAAAACCCTCCTTCTCGACCGCTCCATGCGCGGATTCGCCCCACCACGGCCGCAAAAATTTCCCTATAATGCCGCCTTAAACGGGCCTGCAATATTCCCTTACAGGGATGACAGCCAGTCCGAAGCCCAGGCCGACGTCGTCAACGACTGCAGCGCCATCAGCGGCTCTCGGAACCCCGTACAAAATTATGTTTATTTGCCTGCGTGTACCGCTGCAAAAAACGCTATCAAACGCGGCCAGACCGGTCGTGTGAAAAACCAACCAATCAGTTTTCACACGGGCATCTGGCCCTCACGCAGGAGACGACACGTCATGCTGAGCTGGGACGAATTCGACAAAGAAGACAGCGGCGAGACCGTGGTAAAAGGCGCCAACGCCGGCCACGCGACTGAAGCAAACATGGACCGCCTCGACACCGCCGGTGGTGTTGCCGCTCAAGAAGCTCGCGCTGTAACCGCGTCCGACTCCGCCGCCATCGCTCGCGCCAAGGCTGCCCTCGACAACCTCGACATCGCCGAAGGCCTCGCCGAACTCGAAGGCGCCTCCGCCCGTGTCGCCGTTGACGAAAAGCGCATGATCAACTGCCGCGCCGACCTCAACCAACTCGTACCTTTCAAGTACGACTGGGCCTGGCAAAAGTATCTGGACGGTTGCGCAAACCACTGGATGCCGCAAGAAGTCAACATGACCGCCGACATCGCCCTCTGGAAAGACCCGGAAGGCCTGACCGACGACGAACGCCGCATCGTCATGCGCAACCTCGGCTTCTTCTCCACCGCCGACTCCCTGGTTGCCAACAACCTGGTCCTGGCCGTGTACCGCCTGATCACCAACCCGGAATGCCGCCAGTACATCCTGCGCCAGGCTTTCGAAGAGGCGATCCACACCCACGCCTACCAGTACTGCATCGAATCGCTGGCCATGGATGAAGGCGAAATCTTCAACATGTACCACGAGATCCCATCGGTCGCGAAAAAAGCCACCTGGGGCCTGAAATACACCCGTTCGATCTCCGATCCGAAGTTCGAAACCGGCACCGTCGAAACCGACAAAGAACTGCTGCGCAACCTGATCGCCTACTACTGCGTTCTGGAAGGCATCTTCTTCTACTGCGGCTTCACCCAGATCCTCTCCATGGGCCGCCGCAACAAAATGACCGGCGTCGCCGAGCAGTTCCAGTACATCCTGCGCGACGAATCCATGCACCTGAACTTCGGCATCGACGTGATCAACCAGATCAAAATCGAAAACCCGCACTTGTGGGATGCCGAGATGAAGGAAGAGGCTTCTCAGATGATTCTGCAAGGCACTCAGCTTGAGATCGAATATGCGCGTGACACCATGCCTCGTGGGGTGTTGGGCATGAATGCGGCGATGATGGAGGACTACCTCAAGTTTATTGCTAACCGTCGTTTGTCGCAGATTGGTTTGAAAGAAGAGTATCCAGGGACGACTAACCCGTTCCCTTGGATGAGCGAGATTATGGACTTGAAGAAAGAGAAGAATTTCTTTGAGACTCGGGTTATTGAATACCAAACCGGTGGTGCTTTGAGCTGGGATTGATACCACTCAAAAAAATATGAGCTGAACCTACATGATGTTAGGGGCGCTTTGAATATCAAAAACCCCGTGAAAACGGGGTTTTTTTTGTCTAACTTCAAAGCCAAGCAACTCTAAAAAGTCTACAAGGATAAGAGATGAGCATAAAAGACCAACTTATAGCTATTTTTAAATCTAGACCAGCAGGCCCCTTCCTGTTCGTCGGCTCAGGTTTTTCGAGAAGATACCTTGGACTGGAAGATTGGCGTGGTCTACTTGAGCGATTTTGCCAAAACGGTAAGCCATTTGAGTACTACCTCGCCAGCGCCAATGGACAGTACCCGAAAGTTGCAGAGCTTTTAGCCGAAGACTTTAACAAGTACTGGTGGGAAGCCGAAGAGTACAAGTCTAGCGTTGAGAGGCATAAAGGAAAAATAACAAACAAAACTTCGGCACTACGAATAGAGATATGCAACTATCTCTCTACGCTGGATCAAACGAAAGCCAAAAACTCGGAATTCGCAGCCGAAGTTGAAATACTTTCAAGACTCAACGTTGATGGAGTCATCACAACAAACTGGGACCTATTTCTTGAACAAATATTCCCTGACTACAAAACATATATCGGCCAAAAAGAACTACTATTTTCTAACCCTCAGGAAATCGGTGAGATATATAAAATTCATGGCTGTTCATCGGCGCCCAACTCGTTAGTACTCACAGACACTGACTATCAAGAATTTCACGATAAGAATGCATACCTAGCAGCAAAACTAATTACTCTTTTTGTTGAACACCCGATTGTTTTTCTCGGGTATTCGATTTCAGACGAAAATATTAGCAGCCTGTTACGCTCCATTTCCCTTTGCATCGGGAAAGACAACATAGAGCAACTTAGGAAAAACCTGATTTTTGTCCAGCGTCTCGCCGAAGGAGAAAGCCCCAATATTTCAGATACTTACCTAACCATCGATGGAGTTCAGATCCCTCTAGTGCTAGTGAAGACTAACGACTTCTCTCCAGTGTATGAGGCAATAGACGCCACAAAGAGAAAAATCCCTGCCCGAGTACTGCGCTACTGCAAAGAACAACTCTATGAATTAGTAAAGTCTGCCGAGCCTGAGAAGAAAATATGTGTTGTAGACATAGATGATATAGACAAAAAGGAAGATATAGAGTTTCTAGTTGGCGTGGGCGTAGCGAGCCAACCACATCAGGGAATTGGCGAGGTAGGCTATGCCGCATTAGAGTCTAAAGACCTAATACTTGACACACTGCATGAAGACCGCGAATTTGATCCAATTGCAATTCTTCAGCAAGTAATAAAAAATGCCGGACGAAACACAAAAAACATACCCGTATTTCGCTATCTTACTCGCTATGGAATAACGAGCAAAGAGCAGTATGAAAAATCCAATTTATGTTTAGACAAGTGGGTAAACCGAGACATACAGGAGTTTCGCTCCAAAAACTATACAGCTGCATTTTTCAGAAAATATCGGCACCTTACAATCGAGGAGATCATCCATGACTGCACGCCAGAAAATGCTGCGGCATACATACCATTTCTATCTAAAGACAAGATAGATCTCGATATCCTAAAAAATTTCTTGGTAGAAAACATAGAAAAAATAGACTATCAAAATTCCAGCTATGCAAGTAGCTTCCGAAAACTTGTTGTGCTTTATGATCGCCTGAAATGGGGATGGGCTAATTAATCAGCCAACCTTTTTGGCGCACACTCCACTGTGCGCCACACCCAAACCTAAAATCACGTTTAATTAACGACGTAAACGTGAGTTTTCTCCTACGAAAAACTAGGAAACTTTACTAATTGACCTTTCTTACCTTTTTTACATAGTGTATTCGCAGGTGCCTAAGAAACGCCCAACGTAGAAGCTAGTTCCCAAACACTGTACGCAAGCTAATCAGCGATCTATGCGTAATTTGTGTTTGAGAAAATCAGCTCGTTGGGATTTTTAGATCCTCTACGTCGGGTTCTGGCCTTCTTAAACTTCATACGTAGAGGTAATGGATATGCCTATAACGATTCCACTCCGTCCCTCCGCCTCGGAGACCGGTCATGCTTGATCAATTCATCCCAACGGTATTCACCCGCCACAACCTCCCCCTCCACGCCCTCCTCCTGGAAAACCAGCCATGGTTCTGCGCCCGCGATCTCGGTCGCTTAATGGGCTTCCATCTGAGTGATCGTGTGGTCAGCAAACTTGACGAGGATCAGCGACATACGTTGTTGATTGACTACAACGGCCAACCAGAAAAGCGGTTGATGCTCAGTGAGTCCGGTGCGTATGCGTTGTTGGTGTATCACTACGCGCCGGGGAATCGGTTATTGCGTGAGTGGTTAACCCATCAAGTGGTTCCGGCCTTACGCGATGCGGGGCAATCGAAAAACGCGGATCGACCGATGTTGAGTTTGTTGGACTGGCCTGAGATGTCGTTGAGTCTGTTGCATTGGCAGGATGAAGGCTGGATTCGGCTGCGGGATATGCCTTATCTGTTGCTAGGCCGCACACGCCGGCGCGTACCAGCGGTTAAGCCTTGGTGGCGGAAGGTTTTGGAGGTGTTTCAATTATCAAAGCATTCAGTCGGTTAGCCTTTGTAGGACCAACTGAAAGAAGCGTCGGCATTTTCTGTAGGAATTTTCGTAGACATTCATGATGGCCAATCAGTATCGTCCGAGGGTTTTCAGCCCTCGGCGATTGTATGGACACGGAAAAGAGCAACAGCGATTGGAGTGATGCGGAGATTCAGGCTGCGGTCGACGCCTATCTCAGCATGCTGTCACGCGAGCAAAGCGGTCAGAAGGTCAATAAAGCACACGAGAATCGGCTCCTGCGCGAAGGTGCTTTAGCGGGTCGCACCAAAAGTTCGGTTGAGTTTCGGATGCAGAACATCTCTACCGTGTTGGTCGAACTCGAACGAGATCGCATTCAGGGATACAAACCGGCCAAGAACGTCGGCGCGAATGTTGCGCGCAGCATTCGTGAAGCGCTGAACGCGCCGAGTACGTTAACGCCGGAAGATTTTGCCCCGACCGCCGATGAGGCAATGCTAGAACAACGTGCAGCCAAACTTGAGAAGCAACCGTTCAAAGGCGAGCCGAAGGGGATTTTGAAACCACAACAAGTGTCGAGCTCGGGCAACTCTTTTGTACGCGATCCAGAGGTAAGAGCCTGGGTGCGGAAAGAGGCCAATGGTATCTGCGAGGGTTGCGGAAAACCGGCGCCGTTTGAGAAGGACGGCAGGCCGTTTCTTGAGGTTCATCACGTTAAGCATTTGGCGCAGGAAGGTTCGGATCGCCCGAGTAATGCCGTGGCGCTGTGTCCGAACTGTCATCGCCGTTGTCACCATTCGAGTGATCGGGATGAGTTCACTGCTTCACTGTTTCAGAAGGTGAAGCGGTTGGAGTTTGAGTGATTGGGCCTGGAGAACTTACGCGCACAAAGGCGCCGAGTTCTAAGGATTGCGCTTCAACTCCGATAAAAAGAGAAAACGCTTAGAGTCATTCAGGATCCGTCCTACAGCCACGATTAGCCACGTTCGTTAACGTCGCGCAGCCCCTTTTACGGGGCTGCCGATGGACGAACGAAAGGATGATCAGTGGCTGGCAACAAAGACATTCCGCGGGTTAAGAATCCACCCTCCGGTGATGGGCATCACGTCACCTACCGCTATATGAATGCCACCGAATTGGCCGAACGGGACGCCAGACAAACAGCCTACGAGGCCATGCTGGCCAGGCAAGACGCCTTCGAACGCAGCCGTCAGGTCATAGCGGAAAAGCAAAGACCCATTCAAGCTGGATGTGTCTTCGCCAAGTCCTGCAAGCTGCCGGACGCCATCATCGATTACTCGAATCCCTCAGGGATGGTGCCGACCGATAGCCTGAAAGACTACGGTGACCTGATTCTGCTGGGTGCTCGCGAATCGGATGAATCAGGCGCAGTGCCACTGAAGAAGATCAGTGGCACTGCGATTCCCGCTGGTCTGGGCTCCCTCGCCTTGGCCGGCTCGGCATTCGCCGCTGCACCCGTGGTCGCGGCGAGCGCCGTAACAGCAACGCTGGTTGGCCTTGTTGCGCTGTTCACACCATCGAGTCTGGGCGACAGCTCGCTTTACACCGACGACCAACTCCATGCGCTCAAACAGGCCCGTACCCGCGTTCGCCTGCGGGTCGAGCAACAGACTGACGGCAGCCTCAAGGGATATGGTTTTTACACCGGCAAAAATCGCGATTGGGAAATGGTTGATGTCGTGCAGTTCACATTGCGTGGCAGCCAGCAGGTGGCTGACCTGGGTGACGGCATTGAACTGATCTGGACGCCGGCCGTGGATGGTTCGGACATTCTGGGCATTCCGGCGCTGGAGGCTGCCCCGCAAGCGCCGCATACCTGGGTTTACCCGCCAACGAAAGCGGCTGACAGCATTATCGTGAACCCGGTTTATCCGCCGGAGTACAAGGATTTCATTCTTGTGTTTCCGGCTGATTCGGGGGTAAGGCCGGTCTATGTCGTTGTCAGTATTTCTCATCATTACTACCCGAAGCCACATACCTTGCCGGCCTTTCCGGATGCAAAATGGGCCCCAGGCAAAACCCGCATGAAGGGCGGGGGCCTACGTCCTCGTTGGAAGGATAAAAAAGGCACGATTTACGAATGGGACTTCCAGCACGGCGCAGTGGAGAAATACAACAAACGCGGAAAACACTTGGGCGAGTTTGATCACGCATCAGGCAATCAGACAAAACCTGCAGATCCAACGAGGACGGTAGAGCCATGAAGCACACGGTGATGGGTATCAATGAGGGAGACGACTTTGCTTCTTATGAGAAAGTGCTTGCGATCAAAAGCGAGGAACTCGCGGTATTGATGGGCTGGAAGGATCAAGAGGACTACGTGTATGACTACCAATTGACGAAGGAGCAAATTACAGCCATTGAACAGGCCTGCTCGGTTTCGTTTCCATCCGATCTCATTCTTTTTTTAACCACCAGTCAAAATTGACGTGTGATGGGTTTACGGTGTTTTGAAAACAGGCAGTGCAATTCGCCCCACGTTCTGCTCGCACTCAGGGCCCGAACCCGCCATGAAACTCAGGCTCGCTCCCACGGGGGATCTGCGATGGGTTTGAAAACATCAGTATTCTGCCTCCCCCTCACAACCGTGCCGAAACCACCCGCACACCATACTGGGGAATTATCCCGTCCGCTGTGACCAACTCCAGCCCTTCCGCCTGAGCCTGTGCAATCAACATCCGATCAAACGGGTCGCGATGAATCTCCGGTAACTTGCCCGCCTGCTGTCCATGGAACAGCGAAATCGGCAGTTTGGTGAAACCCTCGTCCTCAACCAGCGCCTCAAGATCCTCTGGGGCCTCGAGCATTCCTTTGGCTTGTTTGATCGATATCTCCCAGATCGAAGCGGCACTCACCAGGACCTGATTACGCGGCTCCCCAATCATCTGTCGAGCATCTGCGCCCAGTGAGGGATCATCGGACAGCCACCACAGAAACGCATGGGTATCCAACAGCAAGCGCCTCATAGGCTGCCCTCAAATCCATCAATGATGTCTTCAGTCGTTTTGTCAAAATCCGCAGACATCCGAATCTTCCCCTTCAACCGTCCAGGCTTGCGCGCGCGGGGCGTCTCGACATGAGGAAGCAGGTCGAGATATGGCTTGCCGGCCTTGGCGATTACCACTTTGTCGCCATGCCATACACGCTCAGCAAGTTGGGAGAGTTGGGATTTTGCTTCGTGCATGTTTACTTGCACCAATTCATTCATATGGCACCTCCATAGAGTTAGCTAAGCTAGCCTAAGCCGGGGTTTTTCTATAAGCAAGGTGTCGAGCTGACCGTTTGTCAAAAAGCGAGCTTGCCCGTGAAGTTCGTGACCGACAACGCGTACGACCAGATGCCCAGTGGTGTTCTTGGGTTTTTCGCGAGCAAGCTTCGCTCCTACAGGGACGGTGTGTTGCTGTTGATTTTGTGGTGCTTTAAAAGAGTGGGTGCAACCCGCCTCGCCTCCCGCTATTAATACCCTCCCCACTCAAGGACCCGAGCCCGCCATGAAATTCGACCTCGCCTACTGCCTCAGTCTCGACGACAAGTTGTCGATCTATGACGTGCGCGATTTGAATTTCGACGAGACCATGGATTTCGATTCCGCCAAGGAACATTTCCAATGCCCCAACGACGCATGCAGGGCGGCGTTCGATGCGGCAAACGTGTTGACGACATTCAACGCCAAAAACGTGAATTACGTTCGCACCCCGCACTTCAAGAACACGCCCAGCACCCGGCATGTGGCGGATTGTCCTTATGTCAGTCTCAAGACGCCGGCGTCCGGAGTGGACGCGGACGGTGCGGAAACGGATGACAGTCGCGAGGAGCATTTCCCGTCGGAATTGTTGCTGACTCGGCGTCAGTATGTGCGTAAGCCATCGAACCCGGCGGTGACGGCGGATGTAACGCGGGACGATCCGAAACCTCTTACACCGCCCAGCGATACCGAGCACCAAAGCCACGAATCAGCGCCGGACAAGACCAGTATCTTCGCCCACCCAGTGGAGTGTTTTGTGTCGAACTTCGAGGACAAGGAGTTGCTCAAGCGCGTGCCGCTGAAGATTGGCGAGCACACGGCGCCTTATGGGTCGTTCTTCAAGAAGGTCGAATACCTGACGGACAACAAGGGGCTGATTTACTGGGGCAAGATCAAGGAGATCAAGGATTACACGCAGAGCTTTCGCATCGATTTCGAGCAGAAGGTCTGGTTCAAGCAAGCGGATGAGGCGAAGAAGAAGCCTTATTCGGTCAACGTTTACTTGAGCAAGAAGTTGATCGAGAACTACCGCAAGCGCAAAGCGTTTCTGGAAGAGATCAAGCACGCCATCGACAGTGAAGCGGAGCTGTATTGCTTCTTTTATGGCGTGACGCCGGAGTTGAAGCAGGTGCCGAGCAAGAAAAACCCCGAGCAGACGTTCGGGGTGTTCAGTGCGAATATCGAGAACCTGGATCACTTCATTATTCGCGAGGCGCCGGGGTTGGAGGCGAAGTGACGGTGTTCAATTCAGGCACATGCTGAGCATCACCACGATCAGCAAACCGATGTACACCCGCGCATGCGTCCGATCCGGAATCCGCCCGATCCACGGCGTGGCCAATCGAATCCCCACCAACGATCCCATCGTCAAAACTGCAAACGCCAACAGATCCACATAACCGACAAACCACGCTCCCAAATCAAAATCGCTAAACCCCGCCATCGCCATGTAAGTCACCGTCCCGGCCAACGCCACGGGCAGGCTTAGCGGATTGGCCATCGACGTTGCCTGACTCATGCTCAACCCGCATCGACGCAACAATGGCACGGTCATGACGCTGCCGCCTACGCCGAGAAACGTGGCGATGGCGCCGATTCCTACGCCGCCACCGGACACTTCCGCCCTCCCCAATCGCCGTGGGATTGCGTTATCTGCGTGTGTAAGAAAACCGCGTCTGAACAGGCAATCCACAATGGTCACGCCCAGGTAGGCAATGAACGCATACCGAATTACCTCGCCACTCACCCACATCGCCGCCACCGCTCCTCCCACCGCGCCCAGCCCGATAAACCCGCCCAACGGCCACAGGTAATGGCGAATCAGATTACCGGCGCGGTGATGTTTTCCGGTGGCGACCAAGGCGTTGACGATCATCACGCAGGTCGAGGTGGCGACGGCGATGTGCATCGCCGATTGACCGATGGGGTCGTCCGCACCGTGGCTGGCCATGAGCATGCGGTACAGCAATGGCACGACGACGAAGCCGCCGCCGAAGCCGAACAGCACGGCGGTGATGCCGGTCATGCAGCCGAAGAGTGTCAGCAGGAGGTAGAACATTGCGCGTCGTCCGTTGGTTGAGAGTGGTCGACGATAGAGCGATGTGGCTTGGCCTGCTTCAGCAAGTGAGCCAATAATGTTTGCGTTTACGCCAACTGCCGGAAGCCGCTTGATGCGCAATGTTTCGATTAATTTGCTGGATGACACGCCACGGTCGGTGGTGGCGATCGGTACGGATTATTCCTACGGGCATGTGTTGCCTAGTCATACACACCGACGGGCGCAGTTGTTGTACGGCGCGACCGGGGTGATGCAGGTCGGCACGCACGATGGCAACTGGGTGGTGCCGCCGCAGCGGGCGGTGTGGATTCCGGCGGGGGTGCCGCATGAGGTGTTGATGCTGGGGGTGAGCACTCGCAGTTTGTACATCGAGCCGGGTGCAGTGGATTTGGGCGAGCGTTGTCAGGTGATCAGTGTTTCGCCGTTGATGCGGCATTTGCTGATGGAAGCGGTGGAGGTTCCGCTGACGTACGACGAGGCCGGGCGCGATGGGGCGTTGATCGAGCTGCTGCTGCATGAGCTGGCGCGCAGTGCTCACTTGCCGTTGCACATTCCGCTGCCGGTGGATGCGCGGCTGCTTGGGTTGTGCCAGGGCTTCTTGCAGCGGCCCGATGTTCATCAATCGCCGCAGCAATGGGCGGATCAGATGCACGTCAGTCTGCGCACGTTCAATCGGCTGTTCCGCCAGCAGACCGGCCTGAGTTTCAGCCAGTGGCGCCAGCGCGCCTGCGTGGTGCTGGCGCTGGCGCGATTGGCGGTGGGTGAGCCGGTGACGCGGATTGCGCTGGATTTCGGTTATGACAGCCCGGCGGCGTTTTCGACGATGTTTCGTCGTGTGTTGGGTCAGGCGCCGTCCGTCTGGTTGGCAGGGGCGAAATAGCAGAATTCAAAAAATGAGTTTGATCCGGGCGCAAAACAACTGTACAAAAACACAGTACATTTTGAATCAGCACTCTCGAGCCCGGAGAACGCCATGGCCTCTTATGCGATGAAAATCACCCTGGAACGTATCGCCCTCTTCCAATTCACCCCCACCCATTGCGGCCAGGCCCGGGCGATGTTGGGTTGGAGCGTTGATGAGCTGTCTCGGGAGTCTGGCGTTTTGGTTGATGTGATTGAGCGATTTGAGGCCAAACGTGAGGTGCCGGATGCTGATCGACTGGCGCTGGCGTATCGGTTTGAGTCGCAGGGGTTGGTGTTTTTCCCGGGGTTTGCGCCGGGGCGGGGGATGAGTGTTAGAGGGACTGAGTCGAATTCGGTGGGGCGGGCGGATTTTGCGATGGTTGAGTGAGAGAAATCATCGATTGACGATTATTCCCATATAGGTATATCTCAAGATCCTCAGCAAACGCGTGACATTCGAAAGCCGTGGTTTTTTGTAGGAGCCAGGCTTGCCGGCGAAGGCGCTCTCAGGGACGCCTTCGCCGGCAAGCCTGGCTCCTACAGGATCCGGTTCATGCAAAAGGATCAGGTAATGATTGAAATCGAAGAAAGCAGCGGGAACGTCTACCAGGATCTCTCGATACCCAACGCCAATGAAATGCGCGTGAAATCCCAATTGGCCGCAAAGATTGGCGAGATCATCAAGGCGCGCCATTTGACCCAGGTTCAAGCGTCTGAAATTTTAGGTCTGTCCCAACCCAAGCTCTCTGAAATGCTGCGCGGAAAGTTTCGCGGTATCAGTGAAGCCAAGATGATGGAGTGCCTTTCCTTGCTTGGGCGAGATGTACAAATCGTGGTCAAGTCAGCCCCCCGATCAAGAAAAGAGGGGCGAATTGAGGTGGTGTTCAGCTAAGACGCGTAGCCGAATGCTACGCGCTCTGAACCGTCACCTGATCTACCTCCCCTTCCATCCCCAACCACCAAGCACTCCCCCGCTGCGGGTACATCACATTAAACGCCTCACCCATCTGCGGCGTGGTAATCGAAACACTGCGCTCCCAGGCCAATGCCAGTATCCGGTCAAACGGTTCGAACCAGGCGTGCATCGACAGATCGAAGGTGCCGTTGTGAATCGGCAGTAACCAGCGGCCTTTCAGGTCGATGTGCGCTTGCAGGGTTTGCTCGGGTTGCATGTGCACATGCGGCCACTCGACGTTGTAGGCGCCGGTTTCCATCAGTGTCAGGTCGAACGGGCCGTACTGTTCGCCGATTCGTTTGAAGCCGTCGAAGTAGCCGCTGTCGCCGCTGAAGAAGATTCGTGTGTCGGCGTCGATCATCACCCACGAGGCCCACAGCGTGCTGTTGCCATCGAACAGGCCTCGGCCGGAAAAGTGTTGTGACGGGGTCGCGACGAATTGGATGCCGTCGACCTCGGTGCCTTGCCACCAGTCGAGTTGGCGCACTTTGCTGGCGTCGATGCCCCACTTGATCAGGGTGTCGCCGACGCCCAGCGGCGTGAGGAAGTATTTGGTTTTGTCCGCCAGTTTGAGCACGGCCTGATAATCAAGGTGGTCGTAGTGATCGTGGGACAGGATTACCGCTTCAATCGGCGGTAGTTCTTCGAGGCTGATTGGTGGTTGGTGAAAGCGTTTCGGACCGGCCCATTGCACCGGTGAAGCGCGTTCGGCGAAGACCGGGTCGGTGATCCAGAATTTGTCCCGCAGTTTCAGCAATACCGTGGAATGACCGAGGCGATAGACGCTGTGGTTGGGCGCGGCGATCAACGCGTCGTGGGTCAGGCGTTGCACCGGAACGGCCGCCGTCGGTCGGGTGTTGCGCGGTTTGTGGAAGATCATGTTCCACATGATGCGCACCATTTTGCGCAAGCCTTCTCGTTGCACGGGTGCATGGTTGCGGAAGTGCCCTTCGGCCTGACGGGACGCTTCAGGTGCAGAAACGTTAATGGAATTGGCCATGACTGAATGACTCCAGGAAACCGCACATGTGCAGTTTCTACGGTGGGACGATAAATGGCCAAGGCACGCACGCATCAGCCGAACACTCTATTTTTGGCTGCGCAGGATTAACGAAACATTACACTGCACAGTGTAGTTTCTAGGTTGCATCAAAGCTGATCACAAGTAAACTGCCAAGTGTAATTCTTAATTTCTTCTGCCGAAGCGTACTTATGACAGCTCCACAGCGCCTGACCGACCGAAAACGCGAAGCGATCATTCAAGCGGCGATTGCCGAATTCCGGGCCAACGGTTTCGACATCACCAGCATGGACAAGATCGCCGCCACCGCTGGCGTGTCGAAGCGCACGGTGTACAACCACTTCCCCAGCAAGGAAGAGTTGTTCGCCGAAATCCTCAATCAATTATGGGCCAGGGTGACGGCCGAACAAGAAACGGCCTACCGCCCTGACTTGCCGCTGCGCGACCAGATGCGCCGCATGCTGATGGCGAAATTGCAGATGCTGGGCGATGACAATTTTCTCGACCTGGCGCGGGTCGCCATCGCGGCCACCATCCACTCCCCCGAGCGCGCGCAGAACATGGTCGAGAGAATGGGCAAGCGCGAAGAAGGCCTGACCGTGTGGATTCGCGCCGCTCAGGCCGATGGGCGATTGAAGCCGGTCGACCCGGAGTTTGCCGCTCAACAGATTCAAGGGATGCTCAAATCCTTTGCGTTCTGGCCGCAGATTTCCATGGGGCTACCCGGCCTGTCGCCTGAAATGCAGGCCACCGTCGTCGACTCAGCGCTGGACATGTTCCTCGCCTGCTACCAGCTCTGAATCAAGCGCCTACAAGCATTACAGCAATTTCAACGCTCGCCCCAACTCATCGAACAACGTCACCACCGAACGCAAGGCGCGACAGTCCGGGCGAGTCAGCAACCACAGCGCGGTGTCGTAACCGTGCAACGGCTCACTCAACGGTTGCAGCCCGTCATCGATCAGAAAGTCTGGCAATGCCGCGACACCGAGCCCGGCCCGCACCAGCTCAGTCACCGACAACATGCTGTTGCAACGATAACCCGGTGTGACGCCGGGCAATTGCTGACGACGCCACGCGACGGTGGGGTGATCGGGGAGGAAGTCGTCCGGGGCGATCCATGTCAGCGCGGCCAAGTCTTCGGCATCGACCGATTTCAGATACGCCGTGCTCGCACAGACGCGATACGACACCTGCGCCAGACATCGGCCCACCAAGTGTTCCGGCGGATTCCGGGTCAGGCGCAAGGCGATGTCCGCGTCCCGCCGGCTGAGATTGGCGAAGTCGTTGGACGTGCTCAACTCGATCGTCAGCGCCGGATAGCCGGGCATGAACTGCGCCAGCGCCGGCAGCAACAAACCTTGTAAAACCGAATCGGTGCAGGTCAGGCGCACGGTGCCGCTGATGACTTCACCGCCCTGCTCCACGCCGATGCGCGCAGCCTCCAGCGCTTGCTCGGCGCGCTCAGCCTGTTCGGCCAAGGTCTGCGCAAGACTGGTGGGCAAGTAGCCGGTGCGGCTTTTTTCGAACAGTTGCTGGCCCTGCGCGGCTTCCAGTCGGCGCACGGCGCGGAACACGGTCGAAACGTCGACCTTCAACAGCGCCGAGGCCCGGGCCAGCGAGCCGCCGCGCACGAGGGCGAGAATCAGGGACAGGTCGGGGTAGTCCAGTCGATAGTGCGTCGCTGCATTGATCACTTGGGATAACGCCAATATTGAGTGCGTGAACGCCAATCTATAGTGGGCCCCAGGAATCAACAAGCGTCGAGAGCCCTCATGGAAAACAGCGCCATCCGCATCGCCCTGATCGGCGATTACGACCCGCAAGTCACCGCCCACCAGGCGATTCCCGTTGCCCTCGGCATGGCTGCCGAACACGCCGGACTGGACGTGCAGTTCCAGTGGCAGGCCACCGACGACATCAACGACGACTCGTCGCTGCAAGACTTCGACGGCTTTTGGTGCATGCCCGCCAGCCCTTACCGCAATGAAGACGGTGCGCTGCGAGCGATTCGCTTTGCCCGCGAACAACAGCGACCTTTCCTCGGTACATGTGGCGGTTTTCAGCACGCGGTACTCGAATACGCCCGCAACGTTCTGGGATGGGGAGATGCCGAGCACGGCGAGACAGCACCCGATGCCACGCGAGCGTTGCTCACGCCGCTGACTTGCTCGCTAGTGGAAGCCGTCGACAGCATTCATCTGGTTGAAGGTTCGTTGATCGCCAAGGCGTACGAAAATTCGGAGATTCGTGAAGGCTATCGCTGCCGTTATGGTGTGAATCCGCAGTTTGAGCGGGATTTGCTAAGCCAGGAATTATCCGCGGTGGGACACGATTCGACGGGGGATTTGCGAGCGGTGGAATTACGCGGGCATCCGTTTTTTGTCGCTACGCTATTTCAACCTGAACGTGCCGCGCTCAAAGGAATTCTGCCGCCGCTGGTGAGTGCATTGATCGACGCGTGTGCGAGGCAAAAATCATGATTGCCCGGACACCGGAACCGCCCTACTACGCGGTGATTTTTACTTCGCTGCGCACCGACGGCGATCAGGGTTACGCCGAGGCTGCCGAGCGCATGGTTGAGCTGGCGCGTGAGCAGCCGGGGTTTCTCGGTGTGGAGTCGGCACGGGGTGAGGATGGGCTCGGGATTACGGTTTCCTATTGGGCCAGTGAAGCGGCGATTGTGGCGTGGAAACATCATCCCGAGCACAGCGCGATTCGTGAGCGTGGGCGCTCGACCTGGTATGCGGCGTGCAGTACGCGGGTGTGCAGGGTTGAGCGGGCCTATCAGTTCAAGCAGTAACAGTTGCAGTGATCTTTAGGCCTTCATCGCGAGCAGGCTCACTCCCACAGGGGATAGGTGTCGTACACAAAACCAGTGTGGGAGCGAGCCTGCTCGCGATGAGGCCATCACAAACACCGAAAAACTCAGCCCCGCACCAAACTCCGCACCGCCGAAATCTCCGGCACTTCCCGCCGATTCATGTACACCCGCAACGGCTCGGTAATGTTGATCCGGTCATCGATGTTCTGGTCCAGCAACAACTGAATCAACTCGCGCTTCAGCGTCATGACCTGCTCCGGCCCCGACGCCCAGACGAATTCACTCACAGGAATGATGCCGTCATCCGCCACGTCCATGCCGAAGGAGTCTTCGCTGAAACGCACTATGTATTGGCCGGTTTTGCGATTGAGACCGACGAAGCCTTTGAGTTGGTCGGCGGCCTGGCAGATGAGTTCGGAAGTGATGCGCATATAAACCTCACACAAGTGATCGATGGTTTACACACAGGGCAAGATGAAGGGCGTTCCCTCTGCCGGGGAAGCTGCCGGGGCCAAGAGTACTGCAAAGAACCGCACAAATGTGCTGAAAAAATCCGCTTTAAACACGTTTATGTCGGTCTCGCGATAGCGCAAGCGGCGCTCAGTTGTTAAAAGGGACGTCTTTGAAAACACTCTGCGAAAGGATCTCGACCATGCCTGTAACTTTCACCAAGAGCGCCCTGCTGCTGAGCATGCTGCTCGGTCTCGGCCAGGCGCAGGCCGCCAGCGAGCCAAGCCCTACTTCACTGGCCACCCATGCAGGCATTCCGCACCCGGCGGTGATTGCCCACCGTGGCGCGTCCTTCGATGCACCGGAATCCACCGCCGCCGCCTACAAACTGGCGCGCGACCTGGGTGCCGATTACCTGGAACTCGACCTGCAACGCAGCAAGGACGGCGTGCTGTTTGCCCTGCACGACAACAACCTGCAACGCACCACCGACGTCGCCAGCAAGTTCCCTGAGCGCAAGGGCAGCCCGGCCAATGCGTTCACCATCGCCGAGCTGAAAACCCTCGACGCCGGCAGCTGGTTCAACACGGCTTACCCGGATCGTGCGCGTCCTTCCTTTGCCGGCCTGAAAATCCTGACCCTCGATGAAATCATCGACATCGCCCAGGGCAATCCGCTGCACAAGCCTGGCCTGTACATCGAAACCAAGGAGCCGAAGCAATTCCCCGGCCTCGAGCGTGACCTCAAGGATAAATTGCAGGATCGCGGATGGCTGAGTCCGGCCGGTTCGAAACTGGCGAAAAGCGAACTCGCCGTCGGCCAGGGCAAAGGTAAGGTGGTGCTGCAAACCTTCGAGAAGAGCAGCCTCGAACTGCTGGAAAAGGAAATGCCGCAAGTGCCGAAGATCCTGCTGTTGTGGGTCGGCGAAGGCAGCATCGAGCCCAAGTCCAAGGTGACGTTCGCCGAGTCCGGTGACAAGGACAAAGCCACGTACTACGCCAAACAGGAACCGAAGGACAAAGCCGAATTCCAGCAATGGGTCGAGTACGCCAAGGCTCAAGGCGCGATCGGCACCGGCCCTTCTGCCGCACTGACCAAGGGTGGCGATCAGAGCTACTCGGACCTGGTCAAACCATGGATGAACCAGTACACCCACGATCAGGGTTTGCTGGTGCACGTCTACACCATCGATGATGCGGTGGATTACCAGAAGGTCATGGACGCCGGGGTTGATGGCATCTTCACCAACCGCGCCAGCGAGTTGTTGAAGTTCTACAAACGTCCGGCGGCGGGTACGGTTGCGCAGTTGTTGCAGAACAACGGGTATTGATCCAGAACCGAGGTGACGCCATCGCCGGCAAGCCGGCTCCTACAAGTTTGAGTCGTTCATAAAAGTTGTGAACGACACGGACCTGTAGGAGCCGGCTTGCCGGCGATGCTCCTGGAATTAAGGGTGAATTAAGTTGCCCCAGTTAATCTGGCCCCACTTAAACAGCTCACCAAGGAAAGAACCTCATGAAGACTTTGACTGCCCTGTTCACCGCTGCCGCCCTGACCCTCACCGCTGGCCTGGCGCAGGCGGCTGATGTTCCTGTCGATCAGATCCCTCAGCTGGTCAAAGACGGCAAGATCAAGCCACTGGAAGAGCTGAACCAGATCGTTCTGAAGTTGCACCCGGGCGCCACGATCACTGACAGCGACCTCGACAAACACTCCAACATCTACGAGTACGAAGTTGAACTGCGTGATGCCAAAAACATTGAGTGGGACGTGGACTTGAACGCCGCCACCGGCGAAGTCCTGAAGAACAAGCAAGACGACTGATGCCCGCACAACAAAGCCGCACGATTTTCGGATCGTGCGGCTTTTTTGTGTTTTCGAATCAGGCCGACGTACTGACCATCGATCCCGCAGTGCTGCTGCCTTCTTCCTGCAACGCCGCCAACAACGCCGCCGTTGCGGTCTGCAACGAACCTGAGGTCGTCGCAATCTGCGACTGAGCCGCCGCCACATCGGCAGCCTTGGCGTCTGCACTTTCCTGTTTGGCCTGGGCCGCTTGCAGTTGTTGCTGTTGTTCCTGCAATTGCTTTTGCAGCTCGGCGATCTGCTTGCGCAGTGCTTTCACCGAGTCCGATTCTTCGCTGCTGCTGGAGCTGCCGCCACTCGCTGCCGGTGCGCCGCCGGCGGACACTTTGGTGGTGTCGCTGGACGCCTCGGCGCTGGCGGTGACAGACGTGTCGTCAGTGCTTGCTGTGGCGTTGGCCGAAGCAGTGGCGACGGGCTGGATGATCGAAACAGACGAGATGCTAACCATGGCGTTTTCCATTGAGGTGATGGGAATACGCTCATCATCGACATCGGGTCAGCGGACTTGAGATCGACTGTGTACCGACTCGGTAAGCAATCCGGTACACAGTCATTTCCGTTACGCGCTCAAGCGCGCCGTCACCTCGTTCAGCCGCCCCGACAACCCGTGCAGGTTGTGGCTGGCGGCTTCGGTGCGTTGCACGTTGTCGAGGTTGGTACTGGCGATGCTGGTGATCTCGGTAAGGTTGCGCGAAATGTCTTCGGCGACCGAAGTCTGCTCTTCGGCGGCGGTGGCGATCTGGCGGTTCATGTCGCGAATCGCTTCCACGGCATGCGTGATGCGCTCCAGCATGGCGCCGGCCTCGGTCACTTGCTGAACGCTTTCCTCGCTGCGCGACTGGCCGCTTTCTATCGCCTGAGCCGCGTCCACCGCACCGGTTTGCACGGTCTGGATGATCTGGTTGATCTCGATGATCGACGCCGCCGTGCGCTGGGCCAGGCTGCGTACTTCATCGGCCACCACGGCAAAACCGCGCCCCGCCTCACCGGCACGCGCCGCTTCGATGGCGGCGTTGAGTGCCAGCAGGTTGGTTTGCTCGGCGATGCCGCGAATCACTTCCAGCACCTTGCCGATGCGGCCGCTGTCAGTTTCCAGTTGGCGGATGACCGTGGCGGTGTTGGCGATTTCGCCGCGCATGCGAGTGATGGTGTGGATGGTGCCCTGCATGACTTTTTCGCCCTGCTGGGCGGACTGGTCGGCATCGTCGGCGGCACGTGCGGCATCGGCGGCGTGGCGCGCGACTTCTTGCGCGGTGGCAGACATTTCGTTCATCGCCGTGGCCACTTGGTCAGTGCGGTTGAACTGTTCGTTGGTACCACTGGCCATGAGGATGGCGATCGAATTCAACTCACTGCTGGCGCCGTCCAGATCCTTGGCACTGACCTGCAAACGGCTAAAGGTTTCAGCGAGGAAATCACGCAGCGTATTGGCCGCGATCGCCAGTTTGCCCAGCTCGTCCTGACGGGTGCTGGCCACGCGTTCGGCAAACTTGCCTTGGGCAAGTTGCGCCACGTAGTCGATCAATTTGCGGATCGGTTCAACCAGATTGCGATTGACCAGCCACAGGCTCAACAGCCCGATCAACAGGCCCGAAGCGAGCATCACAATGATGCCCAGCAACACGGTGCGATCGGCGCTGGCGCTGATCAGCTTCGACTGCTCGACGCCCTGTTTGCGCAATTCGCTGACCAGTTCGCTCATCTGATCGCTGGTCGCCCGGTCCACGCCCTTGACCGCGGTGTCGCCCGCCGTTGGATCGGCACCGGCCGCCACGTAGGCATCGCGGCCCTTCTGGTATGCCGCGCCCAACTGACGATGCTCGTCACGCAGGCGTTCGATGCGGGTCTTGAGTTGCGGCTCGATGCCCTTCTGCCCGGCCAGTTCGCCGAGGATGCCCTGCACCTCGCGCTGACGGTCTTCGAATTGCTTCCAGTATTTGTCCAGGTCTGCCGGTTGCTTGCCACGCAGCAGAACGTTTTTCCATTCCTGCACCTGCACCTTGAATTGCAGGTTGGCTTCATCGATCAATTGCGAAGTGTGCAGCGGACCGTCAATGAGATTCGCGTAGCTTTGAACGCCATTCGACAGAAAGTGAAAACAGGCCAGAGCGATCAACAGCATCGCAAACAGGCTGCCGCTCAACAGGGCGAGAATTTGCGCTCTCAAGGACTTTTGCAAAGACATCGGAAGGTACTCGTGACAGGAATGAGGCACGCCCTTGGGAGGCGTGAAAATAATCCGGACATTCCCTGTCTACAACGTCGAACGCATGCTCTTTGTAGGAGCCAGCTTGCTGGCGATAGCGTCCGGTCAGTCGGGAAATCTATTGACTGGCAGCACGCTATCGCCAGCAAGCCGGCTCCTACGAGATCGGCGTTTCAGGGCCGTTCTTGAGCGGTTCCGACCGCCGGTAGAAGGCACTTGGCCAGCTCCGCGAAGCTGTCACAAAACTGTCAAGACGCCTTGCGATGATGCGGCTCAAGTGAACCTGTGAAACCCGCGACAGGCCGCCTCCTCACAGCGAGACCTCATGAACCACAGCATCGACCAAAGCCATCGCGACCCGGACCTGTTCGGTCTGCTGTACGGTTTCAGTTTTCGTCCCGGTGAACGCGGTCGGGAAATCGATTCGGCCATGGCGTTGCGGTCCCTGCAACAACCGGACGACAGCGACGAATTTCTCTGGCTGCACCTGAACCTCGCTCATGCCGCGTGCGAGCGCTGGATGAAAAGTCATCTGGAATTGCCTGACGAGTTTTTCGAAGCCTTGCATGAAGGCTCGCGTTCGACGCGCATCGAGCATGTCGATTCGGCGTTGCTGGCGGTGGTCAACGACGTGGTGTTCAACCTCAGCAGCATGGTCTCCTCGGATGTGTCGACGCTGTGGGTCTGCGCGCGCAGTCGGCTGATCATCAGCGCGCGCCTGCAACCGCTGCACTCGGTGGACAAGTTGCGATCCTCGGTGAAGGCCGGTGAGCGTTTTCGCTCGCCGCTGGAATTGCTCGTGCATTTGCTGCGCGACCAGGGCGAAGTGCTGACGCAGATCGTGCGCAAGACCAGCCTCAGTGTCGATCAGATCGAAGATGAATTGCTGTCCTCGCGGCTGTCGACCAACCGCGCAGAGCTGGGCGCCAATCGCCGGGTGCTGGTGCGCTTGCAACGGCTGCTGGCGCTGGAGCCGGGCTCGTTGCTGCGCCTGCTCAATCGCCCGCCGCAATGGTTGCAGAAGGAAGACGTGAAGGAGCTGCGCAAATCCACCGAGGAGTTTGCGCTGATCATCAACGACCTCACGGCGCTGGGTGAGCGGATCAAGCTGTTGCAGGAAGAGATTGCCGCCAACCTCAACGAGCAAAGCAACCGCACGCTGTTCACCTTGACCGTGGTCACGGTGCTGGCGTTGCCGATCAACATCATTGCCGGTTTTTTTGGCATGAACGTGGGGGGCGTGCCGCTATCGCAGGACCCGGAGGGGTTCTGGATCCTGGTGGCCTTGGTCGCGACGTTTACGGTGATTGCAGGGCGCTGGGCATTCAAAAAACGCGAGGATTATTAAGCAACCACCACCCCTGTAGGAGCGAGGCTTGCCCGCGAATGAGGCGCCGCGGTATGCCTGATACACCGCGTTATCGTTCTTCGCGGGCAAGCCTCGCTCCTACAGGGACGGTGTCAAGTTCGGATCGGTGGTATCGGCAAAAAACCCAAACACTGACCCAACGCAGCCTCCCTGTAATATTTAGCAACGATCATGACCGACACACTTCCCTCCTCAGGATTGTCCGGCATGGCTACTCCTTCCTTTTCCGCTGCCCAGGCGCCCGCCAGCAGTGCCAGACCGCAGCTCGACAAGAAACCCAACCTGTTCACCCTGGTGATTTTCTTCGGTGTGCTGGCCAGTGGACTGCTGTTCACCGCGTACAGCCTGATGCACGACATGAGCGAACTCGGCACGGTGGTCACCACCTGGACGCCGTTTCTGTTGCTGGGCGTGGCGCTGCTGATCGCGCTGGGCTTTGAGTTCGTCAACGGTTTCCACGACACCGCCAACGCGGTGGCCACGGTGATTTACACCAACTCGATGCCGCCGAATTTCGCGGTGGCCTGGTCCGGGTTCTTCAATTTCCTGGGGGTGTTGCTGTCCAGCGGCGCGGTGGCGTTCGGCATCATCGCCCTGCTGCCGGTAGAGCTGATTTTGCAAGTCGGTTCGTCCGCCGGGTTCGCGATGATTTTCGCCCTGCTGATCGCCGCGATTCTGTGGAACCTCGGCACTTGGTGGCTGGGCTTGCCGGCGTCGTCGTCGCACACGCTGATCGGTTCGATCATTGGCGTCGGCGTGGCCAATGCCCTGATGCATGGCCGCGATGGCACCAGCGGCGTGGACTGGGCGCAGGCCACCAAGATCGGTTATGCGCTGTTGCTCTCGCCGCTGGTCGGCTTTGGTTTTGCCGCGCTGTTGCTGCTGGCCTTGCGCGCCTTCGTCAAGAATCGTGCGTTGTACAAGGCGCCGAAAGGCAACACGCCGCCACCGTGGTGGATTCGCGGCATGCTGATCGTGACCTGCACCGGTGTGTCGTTTGCCCACGGTTCCAACGATGGCCAGAAAGGCATGGGCCTGATCATGCTGATTCTGGTCGGCACGCTGCCCATGGCCTATGCGCTGAACCGCACCATGCCGGCCGATCAGGCCTTGCAGTTCGCCGCCGTCGCCGAAGTCACCCAGCAAGCGCTGGTGAAAAATTCGCCGCTGCCGGCACCGGCCGACCCGCGTGCGGTGTTGTCCGACTACGTGCGCAGCAAGGAGGCCGCGCCGCAACTGATCCCGGCCCTCGCCGCGCTCACCGGCCGTATCGGTGCCGAGGTCAAGGGTTACGGCTCGTTGTCCAAAGTGCCCGCCGAAGCCGTGGGTAACGTGCGTAACGACATGTACCTGGCCAGCGAAACCATTCGCCTGATGGACAAGAACAAGGTCGGCAACTTCGACGCCGACACCAGCGGCAAGCTGCAACTGTTCAAGCAGCAGATCGACAATTCGACGCGGTTTATTCCGTTGTGGGTAAAGATCGCGGTGGCGATTGCCCTGGGCCTGGGCACCATGGTCGGCTGGAAACGCATCGTGGTGACGGTCGGCGAAAAGATCGGCAAGACCCACCTGACTTACGCGCAAGGCGCCTCGGCGGAAACCGTGGCCATGCTGACCATCGGTGCTGCGGACATGTTCGGATTGCCGGTGTCGACCACCCACGTGTTGTCTTCAGGGGTGGCCGGGACCATGGTCGCCAACGGCGGCGGCTTGCAGATGAAGACCATCCGCAATCTGCTGATGGCGTGGGTGTTGACCTTGCCGGCGGCGATTGTGCTGTCGGGTAGCTTGTACTGGTTGTTCACCCAAATCTTCTAGTTTCAACACTCCCCTCTGTAGGAGCGAGGCTTGCCCGCGAAGGCGGTGTGTCAGTCGACAACATTTGTTGAATGACACACCGCCTTCGCGGGCAAGCCTCGCTCCTACAGGGGATTTTTTTTCGTCTGGGGAATGCTTTTCGTCGCAAATTCAGGGGATTGCGCTTTTATTGGTCCTCCGCCCACCGGATTGCACTTCAGTTTGCTAACGTGTGGCCGACTCTTAAGAGACTCGATGTATTCAGGAGAGGAACCGTGAATCTGTACATCAATCAGCTTCAACACAAAGCTGACTTCAAAGAAGCCATCTATGGCGGCGACATCTTCCTGAACACACAACTGCGCGCCGCCAAAGAGCTGTGCGCGTTCGCCCAGGAAAGCATCACCGCTGCCTTCGACGGCGAGACCAACCACCAGGCGCTGCACACGCTGATGCCGGTGGAAGAATTCGTCGTACTGGTGACGCGCCTCAAGGGCCAGTTCACCAACAGCCTGCGTGCCAAAGAACTGATTCGCAGCTTCACCGAAGAGATCGGTGCCGCCCCCGAAGAATTCATCTTCGACGTACCGCGCATCCGCGTCGTGCCCAACTATGACTACCTGCATGCGGGCGTCAGCTATGCCTACAAGCCGCATCGCGATACCTGGTACGGCGGCGTAGATTGCCAGATCAATACCTGGATGCCGGTCTACACGATCCAGCCTGACCAGACCATGATGATCAACCCGGCCTACTTCGATGCCCCGGTGAAAAACACCTCGGCGCAATGGAGCCTGTCGGACTGGATTGGCGTACAACGTCAACGCGCCAAGGACAACGTCAAGGAAGAGGCACGCCAACACCCGGTGCCCACCGAAGCGATCAACACCGCGTCCGAAATTCGCATCGCCGGCAACACCGCCGAGATGCTGGTTTTCTCGGGCTCACACCTGCACGGCACGGTGCCCAACTACACGCAACAAACCCGCTTCAGCGTGGATTTCCGCCTGATGCACCTCGACGACCTCAAGCACAAGCGCGGCGCGATCAACGTCGACAGCGCCTGCCCTGACGTCGGCGCAGGTTTCAAAGACTATTTCCACGCCCACGACTTTTCTAATTTCCAAGGAATCGAAGCATGACCAAGCGTCGCATCACGCCTGCCGAGGCCCAGTACAACGAAACCCGTACCAACGTTCTGAAACGGGTCGATGCCGAGTACGTGGCCGACGCACCGTTCGTCTTCGCCAACCGCATCGGCGTGACCGCTGCACTGTCGCGTATGGAACTGTTCAAGAAAGTCGCTGAAGTACCGGGCGCGATCATCGAGTGCGGCGTGTACAAGGGCAACTCGCTGATGCTGTACATGCACTTGTCGATGATCCTGGAACCGTACGCGATCAACCGTTCGATCGTGGGCTTCGACACCTTCGAAGGCTTCCAGAGCATCGACAAGAAAGAAGACCCGGCCGACGTCAACGAGACCATGTTCGCCGACACTGACCAGTCGTTGATCCAGGACATGATCGACGCCAACGACCTGCTGCGCCCGGTCAACCGCATCCCGCGTTGCGAACTGGTCAAGGGCGACATCGTCAAGACCGTACCGGAGTGGGTCAAGACCCGTCCGGACCTGGTCGTGGCCATGCTGATCCTCGACACCGACCTGTACGAATCGACCAAAGTCGCGCTGGAAACCTTCCTGCCGTACATGCCAAAAGGCGCCATCGTGGTGCTGGACGAAGTCGCTTACCGCAACTTCCCGGGCGAAACCAAGGCCCTGCGTGAAGTGCTGGACCTGAACAAGATCGAGCTCAAGCGTCTGCCGTTTGACAGCTGCGTAGGCTACTTCCACGTCTAACGCTTACCCCCTGTAGGAGCCAGCTTGCTGGCGATGGTGTGTCAGTCGATACCACTCTGACTGACACACCATCGCCAGCAAGCTGGCTCCTACAGGGTTTGTTTTCAGGTTTCGCAAGACTCTCGCATCACAAGCCGTTCGCGCACTACGTCATACACCCAGTGGTAAACGTAGGTGTACGGCAGGAAAAACAGCAACACCCCGATATCCAGCAAGAACGCCTGCCACAGGCTGACGTTGAGCCACCAGGCAATCAGCGGCACGCCGACCGCCACCAACCCGCCTTCAAACAGCAGCGCATGAACGACTCGCGTCCAGGCGTTGTGCGCAATCTCGAATCGCGTCAGCACGCGGTCAAAAATCCCGTTGAAGATCACGTTCCAGGCCAGGGCCAGCGCCGCAATGACAACGGTGACGACGCCCATGTCGAGCATCGGCTTGTCCATGATCCACGCCAGCAACGGGGTGCAGATCACGATGGCCAGCAGTTCAAAGCCGATGGCCTGGAAAATACGTTCAGTGATGGATTTGTTGGCGTTCATGAGCAGAACTCCCTGAGTGACTGTGGTTGTCATGATCCATCCTCACGCCGATACTTCATAACCAATAACCATCGATCAAGACGATAGTTCATGGCCTCTCAAGAAGTGTTGCAGGCGTTTGTGCAAGCGGCGACCCAAGGCTCGTTTTCCGCGGCGGCGCGCAAACTGGGGCGCAGTCAGTCGACCATCAGTGCTGCGGTGGCAAGCCTGGAGATCGATCTGAATCTGGTGTTGTTCGACCGCAGCAGCCGCAAGCCCACGCTGACGCCGGCCGGGCACGTGATGCTGCAACGGGCCGAGGAAATCCTCGCGGCCACCAGCCGCCTGGAAATGACCGCCAGCCAACTCTCTCAGGGTGTCGAACCGAAGCTGACCGTGGCGATTTCCGACACCTATCAGTCCGACCGTTTCGAAGCGGCGCTCAGTGCATTCGAGCAGCGTTACCCGGACCTGGAACTCGAATGCCTGATCGCCGAATGCGATGACCTGGTGGCGCTGGTGCAAAGCGGTCGGGCGCACGTGGCGTTCGCCGAGCAACAGGACAGTTACCCGCCGGATCTGGTCAGTTCGACGGTGCAGGAACGCACGGAAATCGCCTTGTTCGTGTCCCGTGAGCATCCGCTGGCGACCCTGACCGGAATCGATCAGGAGCTGTTGCAGCAGCACCGGGAGCTGCGTCTGGCGACCATCGTCAATCCGTATGAAAGCCGGGCGAAGGGGCGTGTGTGGTCGGCACCGAGTTACTTGATGCTGCTGGAAATGGCTCAGGGTGGATTCGGCTGGGCGCCGTTGCCGCGATGGCTGGTGGGGCGGTTTGATGCCGGGACGTTGCAGGAGTTGAACGTGCGAGGGTGGCCGAAGCCGCTGTTCGTCGATGCGCTGTGGTCGCGGCTGCATCCGCCGGGGCCGGCGGGGAGCTGGTTGTTGGGAAAGATGCTGGAATGAAGGTCCTGCGGACCTTATCGCCGGCAAGCCGGCTCCTACAAAGGGCGGCGCTGAACCTGTAGGAGCCGGCTTGCCGGCGATGAGGCCGGCGAATTCAACCTACTTTAACGCCCTGATCCGCGCCTCGATAAACCGCCGCTCCGGCACCTGCTGCGTCAATTCCAACGCCCGCTCATACGCCACCCGCGCCTCCTCTACCCTGCCCAACTGCCGACAAAACTCCGCCCGCGCCGAATGCGCCAGGTGGTAATCCAGCAATTCGCCG
This sequence comes from Pseudomonas sp. FW300-N2A2, assembly GCF_017351735.1. Classification (NCBI taxonomy): domain Bacteria; kingdom Pseudomonadati; phylum Pseudomonadota; class Gammaproteobacteria; order Pseudomonadales; family Pseudomonadaceae; genus Pseudomonas; species Pseudomonas sp. FW300-N2A2. Next base: position 87,182 of record NZ_JACNDU010000008.1, read on the forward strand.
CGATTCAGAATCCCTTCAACCAACGTCAACCCCGCCAACGGTCCATCCCGTTTGGCGATCGCCGCCGCGCGATTCAGCTCAATCACCGGTGAAGGCACCGCCGCCAACAGCACATCATACAAACCCGCAATCTGCGCCCAGTCCGTCTCCCCCGCCGTCGGCGCTTCGGCATGCACCGCCGCAATCGCCGCTTGCAGGCAGTAAGGCCCGAATCGCCGAGAGGTCAACGCCCGGGCGATCAGCGCGCACCCTTCGGCAATCAACCCGGCATCCCACAGCGAACGGTCCTGCTCATCCAGCACAATCAGCTCACCACTCGCCGACGTTCGCGCCGGGCGTCGTGACTCATGCAACAGCATCAGCGCCAGCAGGCCCATCACTTCGGGTTCGGGCAGCAATTCCATGACCAATCGGCCGAGCCGGATGGCCTCGCGGGTCAGATCCTCGCGAGTCAGTTCAGCACCGATGGACGCCGAGTAACCTTCGTTGAACACCAGGTAAATCACCCGCAGCACGCTGTCGAGACGCTCAGGCAATTCCGCCAGGGTCGGCACCTGATAAGGGATTTTCGCGTCGCGGATTTTCGCCTTGGCACGCACGATGCGCTGGGCAATAGTGGCCGGTGCCGAGAGAAACGCCCTGGCGATTTCTTCGGTGGTCAGGTCGCAGACTTCGCGCAACGTCAGCGGCACTTGAGCATCCGCCGCGAGTGCCGGGTGACAACAGGTGAAGATCAGGCGCAGGCGATCATCTTCCACGTCTTCGTCACTCCAGTCGGCCTGCTCCAGCGCTTCCAGTTGCGCGATCAGCATCGGCCGGGACGCGGCAAACCGCGCGCGCCGACGCAAGCCGTCGATGGCCTTGAAGCGCCCGGTGGACACCAGCCAGGCACGCGGATTGTCCGGCACACCGTCACGCTGCCAACGCTCGACCGCGATGAAAAAAGCCTCGTGCAGGGCCTCCTCGGCCAGATCGAAATCACCGAGCAAACGGATCAGGGTCGCGAGGATTCGCCGCGAATCTTCGCGGTAAACCTGCTCGACCCGAGCCTTGACTGACACGTCAGCCATCAGTGCCGATGGCCTTCAATCACCCACATCACCACGCAAACCTCCTTATCAGGGATTCAATTGACGAACCGGTCGCACCTCGACGCAGCCGACCCGGGCCGCCGGAATGTTGCCGGCGACCTGAAGGGCTTCATTGAGGTCCTTGGCGTCGATCAGGTAGAAGCCGGCCAACTGCTCCTTGGTTTCGGCGAACGGGCCGTCGGTGATCGACACTTTGCCGTTGCGCATGCGCACGGTGGTCGCGGTCTGCACCGACTCCAGCGCTTCGGCGGCGAGCATGCGGCCACTGCCCTGGATCGATTCGGCGTAGGCCATGCACTCGGCGTCGTTGGGACTTTCGGGCAGCGAGTGCAACTCCTGTTCGTTGCTGTAGACCAGGCATAAATACTTCATGGGGCTCTCCGGATCGAACTGATCAACTATGGCTGCAGTTTGGCGCGTGGGGGGCACTTCCCGACGATCAGGGCTGCAGACCGAACAGCGCGGTGCCGCTCGTCATGTCGAACGGCGCCGACCAGTGTTCATGGACGATGCGCCATTGCCCGGCCTCGCGCCGATAGCAGCCGGTCACGCGCATCCAGCAGGCCTGGGTTTCGCCCTTCTCGTTGGTGCCGCCGCAATGAGCCAGCCAATGGGCGAAGGCGATGTGCTCGTCGGCCACGATGTTCATCTGGTCAAAATCAAAGGTGTGCGGGCCCTGGCACATTTCCATGCATTCCAGCCAATGCGCGCGGTAGGCCGCCTTGCCGCGAAACTGCAGGGCCTTGACCGCGTCGTAGGAGACGATGTCCTCGGCATACAACGCCATGATTTTCTCGAGATCCTTGGTGATGACCGCCTGACGATAACTGTCGATCAGGGCCTGGATTTCGTGGGTAGCGTTCATGGTGGTTCTCCGTGTTTTTTGTTGTGAAGACACCCTTAGTCGTCCGGCAAGACGCCAGATCGACAGTCAAATTAAAAATAATCCATGGGCGCAAACTCGCTAGAATCCGAGGCTCATTTCTGTTGGAAAAAGGACACTCCAGTGACAACCCGACTCGTGCCTTACGAAAGCCTGAACGCGAAGCAGCGCCAGGAGGTGGAGGCCATCGAAGTTCACCAGGAACAGATCAAGTTCTCCGGTGACATCCACGGTGCATTGCACACCCTGCTGTCCAAACCCGGCCCCGGCGTCAAAGGATTCGCCCTGCTGGTCGAGGATGTCCCGGTGGCTTTCCTGCTGCTCAAACGCCCGCCAGTGCTGCCGGCCTGGGCCGACGAACACAGCGCCACCCTGCATGCGTTGCAAGTCGATCAGCGTCAACAGGGCAAAGGTTATGGCAAGGCCTGCCTGCAAGCCTTACCGGAGGTCGCGCGTCAGGCGTTTCCGGAAATACGGGGGCTGGAGTTGTCGGTGGATGCGGACAACGAAGCAGCCATCGCGCTGTATGCAAAATTCGGCTGGGTCGACAGCGGCGAGGCCTATAAGGGCCGGATCGGTTACGAACGGCGGATGGGGCTGATTCTCTGAGGTGGTTATGCTCGACAGCATCGAAGCACTGGAAGCAATTTACGGCCAACCCCACGAACGCGCGGTGCGCAAGCAAATCGCCTTTCTGAACGAGGATTATCAAGCGATGGTTCGCGCCTCGCCGCTGGTGATCATCAGCTCGGTCGGCCCCGACGGCCTGGACGGCTCGCCGCGCGGAGACACACCGGGTTTCGTGCGAATCATCGATGAGCGCACCCTGGCGATCCCGGATCGCCCGGGCAACAACCGCATCGACACGCTACGCAATGTGGTGTTCGATCCGCGGGTGTCGCTGTTGTTCATCATCCCGGGGATCGGCGAAACCTTGCGGGTCAACGGCGCAGCGCAGATCAGCAATGAGCCGGCCTTGCTGGAAAGCTTCGCGGTCAACGGTAAACCCGCGCGCACGGTGATGCTGGTGACGGTGGAGGCGGCGTTTTTTCACTGTTCGAAAGCAATTGTGCGTTCGGATTTGTGGAACCCCGAAAAGCACCTGGATCGCTCGGCGCTGCCGACGGCGGGGGCTTTTCACAAGCGCTTGAATGACGGGCAGTTTGATGCAGAGACATATGACCGGGAAGCGCCGGTGAGGGTGCGGGACAGCCTTTATTAGATCGATGTGGCGACTTTTGGATTGCCTTCGCGGGCAAGCCTCGCTCCTACAGGTTCATGGTGAATTCAGGAGCACACCAAACCTGTAGGAGCGAGGCTTGCCCGCGAAAGCATTTCACACCACACCGCATCAATCAGAGCGCCAACACCATCTCATGCCACGCCATTCCGCCATGGTCCGACGCGGAAGGTTTGATGTAGGCAAACCCGAACCCGGCGTACAGCGGAATGTGCCGCTCCTTGCACATCAGGTTGATGCTGGCCTTGCCCAGCGCACGCATGCGCTCGATGAACTCGCCCATCAGACGTTTCGCCAAACCCTGCCCCTGATAATCCGGATGCACCACCACCGACATGATCACCACGTGCGGGCCGGCCGGGTCGTGGCCGATCAGTTCCTTGAACGCTTCGTCCGACATTTCCACCTGAAACGCCGCACCGGAGTTGATGAAACCGGCTACAACACCGTCCACTTCGGCGACGATAAAACCTTCAGGCCAGGTGGCGATGCGCGTGGCGATTTTTTCTCGGGTGGCAGCTTCGTCACCTTCGTAGGCAACGGTTTCGATGGCGTAGCAGCGGTCCAGGTCAGCGGGGGTGACGTGGCGGATGACGGTGTTCATGGCGGCTCGGAATCAGCGGAGAAAGGCCGGGGATCATAAATCAGCCTGGGCATGACATCGAGAGGCGCATCGTTGATCCGCCTCCCGACGTACACCTCACGCTTTGATCGGCACCCAGATTTCCAGTTTTCCGGTGTTGAGCTTCGGGTTGAAGTCTTCGCTGTAGCGCTCATATTCCGGAGCATCCAGCACTTCATGTCCGGACTGCGGTTGCCAGGTGCCGAAGATGTGCTGAAACAGCTGCGGCAAGGTATCCAACGGCCCTTTGTGCTCGAACACCGCATACAGCTGAGGCTGGACTTCTACCCAACGGTACTGATCCGGCAAGTCGTCGAGCTTGCTGATCTCGACGCCGGCGATGTAGTCGAAGCCGCCCTTGCCATCGAAATTGCAACACACGCCGTAGGTCACTTCGCCCTTCTGGCCAGGAACGTTTCCGATGTGCGGAATGAATTTTTCCCAGAGCGCTGGAATGCCCTGGGTGGTTTGCTGAGTAAACCGTCCACTAAGCCCCGCAATGAGCAGGAAGTGCCCATGTTCGAAGCGTGGACCCGGGATTTCGACGCTATTTTTATCATCCATGACTCGACTCCTGGTACAAAAAGTGGGTTCGGCTAGGAGTATAGAAGCCAAACCCGATTCGCCCAATTACAGCGTATGCAACGCCTCGACCGCGCCAGCGCCAACAAACTCGTTGTACCCCGATAGGATCACGTACACCGCGAAATAGCAGAAGATCGCCGCCGATGCCATGTACGAATAACGCAGCAGCTTGTCGCCCAGCAACTTGCCGCCATGGCTCGCGGCGAAGCACAGGCCTGCCGACCACAACAGTCCGGCACAGAGAAATCCGCCGAGGAACAATGCCGAGCTGAGCGCCCCGCCACCGCCAGACCGCGCGATCAGCGTGCCGCCCACCGCCGCGAACCAGAGAATGGCGCTGGGTGACGACATCGCCAGGAAGATCCCGCGAAAGAACTCCTTGCGGTGCGAGTTGTGGCCCACTTCGGCGGTCTCGGCCAACAGCGCCTCATGGTGGATTGCCGAATAGATCATCTTCGCCGCGAAATAGATCAGCAACGCCGAACCACCAATCCACAGTACCCAGCGCACGGTTTCGTATTGCAGCAAAACGGTCATGCCGGCCAAGGCCAGCACGGCGTAAATCAGGTCGCCGACGCAGGTGCCCAACCCCAGCGCAAAGCCTTGAAAATAGCCGCGCTGCATGGCCAGCGTGATCATCGCGATGTTGGCTACGCCGATGTCCAGGCACAGAGAAAGGCTCAGCAGAAAGCCGCTGCTAAATTCCATCGACCGATTTCCTTCGGAAAAAAATTATTTACGTGGAGGCTGGACAGTCTGCCACAGCTGCCCTTACATTCCGCCACAGGTCACCGCAGTGACCAGCGTCGCTCGGACGGTTCCGGGCGCTTACGTTATCCGAGGCAACAATGGCCGAACAAGGTTCGCCGCGCCGCTTTGCGCGCATAGATCGACTCCCCCCTTACGTATTCAACATCACCGCCGAGCTGAAGATGGCCGCCCGTCGCCGTGGCGAAGACATCATCGACTTGAGCATGGGCAATCCCGACGGCCCGACGCCGCCGCACATTGTCGAAAAACTCGTCACCGTCGCCCAGCGCGAAGACACCCACGGTTATTCCACGTCCAAGGGCATTCCGCGTCTGCGCCGGGCGATTTCCAACTGGTACAAGGAACGCTACGAGGTCGACATCGACCCGGAAAGCGAAGCCATCGTGACCATCGGTTCCAAGGAAGGCCTGGCGCACTTGATGCTTGCCACCCTGGACCAGGGCGACACCGTGCTGGTGCCGAACCCGAGCTACCCGATTCACATCTACGGTGCCGTGATTGCCGGCGCCCAGGTGCGTTCGGTGCCGTTGATTCCGGGCGTGGACTTCTTCGCCGAACTGGAACGGGCGATTCGCGGCTCGATCCCGAAACCGAAAATGATGATTCTCGGCTTCCCGTCCAACCCGACCGCGCAGTGCGTGGAGCTGGATTTCTTCGAGCGCGTCATCGCCCTCGCCAAGCAGTACGACGTGCTGGTGGTGCACGACCTGGCCTACGCCGACATCGTCTACGACGGCTGGAAAGCCCCGTCGATCATGCAGGTGCCGGGCGCCAAGGACATCGCGGTGGAGTTTTTCACCCTGTCCAAGAGCTACAACATGGCGGGTTGGCGCATCGGTTTCATGGTCGGCAACCCGGAACTGGTCAACGCCCTGGCGCGGATCAAGAGCTACCACGACTACGGCACTTTCACACCGCTGCAAGTCGCGGCGATTGCCGCACTGGAAGGCGATCAGCAGTGCGTGAAAGACATCGCCGAGCAGTATCGGCAGCGACGCAACGTGCTGGTCAAAGGCCTGCATGAACTGGGCTGGATGGTGGAAAACCCGAAAGCGTCGATGTACGTCTGGGCGAAGATTCCCGAAGCGTATGCGCATCTTGGCTCGTTGGAATTCGCCAAGAAACTGCTCGCCGAAGCCAAGGTCTGCGTCTCGCCGGGTGTCGGGTTCGGGGAATACGGGGATGATCATGTGCGCTTCGCGCTGATCGAAAACCAGGACCGGATTCGTCAGGCCGTGCGCGGGATTCGCGGGATGTTCAGGGCGGATGGGCTGGTAAGCAAAACCACCGGCTAGAGAAACAATCTCGGGAGCGGCCACGTCCGTGTCCGCTCCCGATTCGATTCAATTGTCTTCAGGCGTTATTGGAAAAAACCTGTCCCTGAAAGCAAACGGCTAGCCGACAACCGTAAAGGTCCGCAATTCTGTCCACTCCGAATCGACGCCCTCTACGTTTTGTCTAGCCTTGACTTTGTATTTCCCTTTTTCCCACGAAGAAAGTGAAGGCACTTGCCATTGACCTGAAGACATCACGTCAACCGAACCCAGCACCGTTCCGTCATGTAGCGCAACAGTTACCTTCCCCCCGATGATCGCCGTCCCAATAAACGTTGGTCTTAGACTTTCCTCAGCACCTTCAGTGGGAAGGATAATTTCGGGTTTATCAACAATAGGCGTGCTCATAGAGTCTGCTCCTCATCCATGGTTCGACGATCAAACAGGAACCCGTGACTGGCGCTCCTTTCAAGGAGGGATGTTCGACGTGTCCATGCAAGTCGTCTACCTGTGAGAAATGACAGTTCCGACAAGTGGTTGTGTCGTCAGTACCCAAAAGATTTGGCTTGTCGCAGATTCCTGCCCATAAAAAAAACCGCAAAAATGCGGTTTTTTGTTATCGGTAATGATCGAAACCAGCGTCTACGGAGGTTCGACAATCCATGTAGGAGCCGGCTTGCTGGCGATGCAGGCGACTCGGTTTAACGTCTAACCGAGTCGACGCCATCGCCAGCAAGCCGGCTCCTACACATGCGTTGCGGTGTTGCTTAAACGAACAACGACAACAGCAGGATAAAGCCAAGGCCAACCACGGACAGGATGGTTTCCATCGCCGTCCAGGTCTTGAAGGTTTCCGCCACGGTCATGTTGAAGTACTGCTTCACCAGCCAGAAACCCGCGTCGTTGACGTGAGACAGGATCAACGAACCGGCGCCGGTCGCCAGCACCAGCAGCTCACGGTTCACACCCGGAATCATCCCCACCACCGGCACCACGATGCCTGCGCCAGTAATGGTCGCCACGGTCGCCGAACCGGTCGCGATACGGATCACCGCCGCCACCAGCCAGGCCAGCAGGATCGGCGAGATTTGTGCGGCCACGGCCATGTTGCCGATGACATTACCCACGCCGCTGGTCACCAGCATCTGCTTGAAGCCACCACCGGCACCGATGATCAGGATGATCGCGGCGGTTGGCGCGAGGCTCGCATCCAGCCATTTGAGCATCTGGTTGGAGCCAATGCCCTGCTTGTAACCGAAGGTGTACAGCGACAGCAGCAACGCCAGCAGCAGGGCCGAGATCGGGTGACCGATCAGGTCCATGAAGGTGCGGAAGAAGTTGCCGTCCGGCAGCACCACGTCGGCGAAGGTCTTGAGCAACATCAGGAACACCGGCGACAGCACGGTGATCAAGGTGATGGAGAAGCTCGGGAGATCGGCAGAATCGTTCTCACGCGCCAGTTGATCCACCAGTTCCTGGTTGGGATGACCGGGAATGTACTTGGCAATGAAAGTGCCGTAGATCGGGCCGGCAATGATGGCCGTCGGCAGGGCAACGATCAGGCCGTAGAGAATGGTCTTGCCGATGTCGGCACCGAACACGCCGATGGCCAGCAATGGACCCGGGTGCGGCGGAACGAGCCCGTGCACGGCAGACAGACCGGCCAGCAGCGGGATACCGATCTTGATGATCGACACGCCGGTACGCCGGGCGACGATGAACACCAGCGGGATCAGCAGTACAAAACCGATTTCGAAGAACAGCGGAATGCCGACCAGGAACGCGGCGAACATCATTGCCCACTGCACTTTGTCCTTGCCGAACGCGCGAATCAGCGTCTGGGCAATCTGATCCGCCCCGCCCGACTCGGCCATCATTTTGCCGAGCATCGTGCCCAGCGCGAGGATAATGCCGACGAAACCGAGCACGCCACCGAAGCCGTCCTGGAACGCCTTGATGATGGTGCCGATCGGCATGCCGGAAGTCAGCCCGAGAAAGGCTGCGGCAATAATCAGGGCAATGAACGGGTGAAATTTGAACTTGGTGATCAGGACGATAAGCCCGATCACCGTGACCACTGCATCGAGCAGCAGGAACGTCTCGTGGGACATGCCAAACATTAGGGGTGTCTCCTGGTTGTTGTTGTTATTAAAACGGGTAATTCGAAAGCCATAAGGACAGCGCTATCTCTTCAAGCAAAATTTAACCGGCGCGTTTCAAGCCGTGTTCCAGCCACCAGGCGTGGGCTTGCTTCGCCAACTGGTCGACGCTGTGGTTCGAAGCATCGAGGGCCAACGTCAGCGGTTCGCCAACCGGGGATTCAAGGGTGGCGAACTGGCTGTCGATCAGGGTCGACGGCATGAAATGGCCCGGCCGATGGGAGACGCGATCGGCCGCCACTTCAGGCGTGAGTTCAAGGAACACAAAGCCCAGGCCCGGCAAGGCGCTGCGCAAAACTTCGCGGTAACTGTGTTTGAGGGCCGAGCAGGTCAACACCGGGCGTTGGCCCGTGGCGTCGACGCGGCGCAGTTCATCGCACAGGCTGTCGAGCCAGCCGGCACGGTCGTCGTCGTTCAGGGGGATACCCGCGCTCATCTTTTCGATATTGGCGGCAGGGTGGAAAGTATCGCCTTCAATGGCAGTCGCGCCGCTGAGCTGGCACAAGGCTTCGCTAACGCAGGTCTTGCCGCAACCGGCAACGCCCATGATGACCAGGGCGGTGATGGGATGATTCATGTAACACCTCAGCGCGCAGACAGCGCTACCTTTGCCAGTTATGACACTAGACGAAAAGTAGAAGTTGCCGACGCCTTCTTGTCATTTTTGTGGGTTGCAGCATGTTCGTTCCGGACGCCGAAAAGCGAGGTTCAGGCAAAACTCGCTTACGCATTTGCAGCTGCATCGGGACAGCGCTACCTTAGTGCCTTGAATTTTGTTTGGCAAGCCGCCCGATGACCTCTCCTAAAAACGATAAAAATACGCGAACCACTGGCCGTCCTACCCTCAATGAAGTAGCCCGACTGGCCGGCGTCAGCCCGATTACCGCCTCCCGCGCCTTGCGCGGCGTGAGTACGGTGGCCACCGAACTGGTGGAAAAAGTCCAGAAAGCCGCGCTTGAACTCAACTACGTGGTCAACCCCGCCGCCCGTGCGTTAGCCTCGGCCCAGAGCCATTCCGTGGTGGTTTTGGTGCCGTCGCTGTCCAACTTGCTGTTCATCGACACCCTGGAAGCCATTCATCAGGTTTTACGACCGAAGGGCTTCGAAGTGCTGATCGGCAACTTCCATTACTCGCGTGATGAAGAAGAAAACCTGCTGCGCAATTACATGGCCTATCAGCCGCGCGGTTTGCTGCTGACCGGGTTTGATCGCACCGAAAGTTCGCGGCGGATGATCGAGGCGAGCAATATTCCCTGCGTGTACATGATGGAACTCGACAGCGCTGCGGGCCTCAATTGCGTGGGTTTCTCGCAACTGGCGGCCGGCGAAACGGCGGCGGAGCATTTGCTGTCCCGCGGTCGCAAGCGTCTGGCGTACATCGGTGCGCAACTGGATCAACGCACGTTGCTGCGCGGCGAAGGGTTTCGCAAAGCCCTGCAAAAGGCTGGTCGGTATGACCCGGACCTGGAAGTGCTGACGCCCCGCGCCTCCTCCGTCGGCCTGGGTGGCGAGCTGTTCCTGCAACTGATCGCCAGTCATCCCGATGTCGACGCGATCTTCTTCGGCAACGACGACCTGGCCCAGGGCGCGCTGCTGGAAGCGATGCGCTGCGGAATCAAAATCCCCGAACAAGTGGCGGTCCTCGGTTTCAACGACCTGCCGGCCTCGGCGCACATGGTCCCGCGCCTGAGCAGCATCAACACCCCGCGCGAGGCAATTGGCCGGCGAGCGGCAGAGCAGATGCTGACGTTGATGGCGGGCAACACCGTGGCGAAACCGGTTCAGGACATGGGGTTCGAATTGAAGGTGCGCGAAAGCACGTAACACCTGTAGGAGCCGGCTTGCCGGCGATCGAATCACCTCGGTCCGTCAGATTCAACGCGGTGATGCGATCGCCAGCAAGCCGGCTCCTACAGAGGTATTCTGATCTTCCGGAAGCATCGAATCGCTAAAGGAGCCGTTCCATGGAACATGCACTGAAGATTCTCGGCAAAGCCTCATCCATCAACGTCAGAAAAGTCCTGTGGACCTGCGACGAACTGGGCCTTTCCTACGAACGCGAGGACTGGGGCAGCGGGTATGCGTCGACCCACAGTCCCGAATTTGTCCGGCTCAACCCCAACGCACAGGTGCCGGTGATCATTGATGAGGCCGGCGTGCTGTGGGAGTCCAATACCATCTGCCGTTACCTGGCCGGCAAACACCCACACGCTGAATTGCTGCCGCACGAACCGGCGGCGCGCGCCCGGGTGGAGCAGTGGATGGATTGGCAAGCCACCGATCTCAATTCGTCCTGGAGCTACGCGTTCACGGCGCTGGTACGCAAAGACCCGGAATTCCAGGACGCGCACCGGATTGCCACGGGCTTGCGCGGCTGGAATCAGAAGATGGGCATCCTCGAGCATCAGCTCGCGACCACCAAAGCCTATGTTGCCGGACCACGGTTCACGCTGGCCGATATCGTCATAGGGCTGTCAGTCAACCGTTGGCTGATGACGCCGATGGATCGACCGGACTTCCCGGCCATCGACGAATATTTCCAACGCCTGGCGCAACGCCCCGGGTTCCTCAAACACGGCTGCAACGGCCTGCCTTGATCGGTCGACCTCTGCCGTCGGGCGGCAAAGGTTGACCGCAACTCTTTCGTTTCCTGCTCAAGCAAAAATACAACTCATTGAAAATATTGGGCTTTATTGCTTGGGCACGCTAATTGCACAAGTCGCTGCACCGCAAACACCTACAAGGTCTACTCATCATGTTGGTCAGTGCAAAGCAAAACCTAATGACGCCGCTTCCCAAAAAGCCGGGCGACGAACCAACTGCGGACGCCGCCGCGGGTCTTCAAGGTGGCCTGCAAGCCGCGTTGATGCAGAGCGTGCAAAACAATATCCAGCTGCAGAACGTGAAGAATGCCGGGATGGTCCAGGCGTCTGCTTCCAGGCTCGCCACGGAACAGGTCAACGCCGCCAATAAAATCAGCGACAACGTCGATGAAGCGTTCGCCAAGACCCGTGTCGCGCTGCAAGCCACCGATGCTTCGACAGTGCCAAAGGCCGGTGAAAGCACCGCCATGACCGACTTCAAGGACTACATGAGCAAAACCCCGGAACAGCGGTTGCGCGACAGTATTCTGAAGGAGATGGGGATTACCGAAGAAGACCTGAAAGCCATGCCGCCGGAGAAACAACTGGCGGTCGGTAAAGAGATTGCCGAGCGTCTGCAAGACAAGATAAAACTGGCTCAGGCCGAGAAAGAAAACGGCAGCAGCAGTGAAAAAAGCGGCGCCCAGGTGGTCGACAAGTTCCTCGCGTCGCTCTGACCACGCGGATGCTTCTGTAGGAGCCAGCTTGCTGGCGATGGCGATCTCGCGGACGCCATCGCCGGCAAGCCGGCTCCTACAGGGATCGTGACGGATTCTGGATGTGGGCTCACCCAAGAACTGTAGGAGCCAGCTTGCTGGCGATGGCGATCTCGCGGACGCCATCGCCGGCAAGCCGGCTCCTACAGGGATCGTGACGGATTCTGGATTGTGGGTTCACCCAAGAACTGTAGGAGCCAGCTTGCTGGCGATGGCGCCCTGAAGATCGCCATCGCCGGCAAGCCGGGCTCCTACAGGTCAGCGTTTCAATTCAATTGCAGCGTTGAATTGAACTGGCTGATCGCGTCCACCACATGCCGCGAGCCTTGCTGGATTTCCAGGATCACCTCCCCCGCCTCGTTCGCCAGTTCCACCCCAAGGCCGGTGCGGCTCAAGCTCGACTGCATGCTCGACACCGCGCTCAACGACAAATCGTGGTTTTTGCGCACCACCTCGACAATCTCCAACGTCGCCTGGCTCGTACGTGCCGCGAGGCTGCGAACCTCATCCGCCACCACGGCAAACCCTCGGCCGTGCTCCCCGGCCCGCGCCGCCTCGATGGCCGCGTTGAGCGCCAGCAGGTTGGTCTGGTCGGCAATGCCGCGAATGGTCTGAACGATGGTGCCGATGATGTCGGACTGTTTGCTCACCGCATCAATGCTCAGCGCCGCTTCGTTCAAGTCCCTGGAAATGTCCTGGATGATCTGCACCGTCTGCTGCACCACCTGAGATCCCTTCTGCGCGCAGGCATCGTTCTGCACCGAAGTGCTGTGGGCCGACTCCGCAGCCGTTTGCAGCGTGGTCACTTGCTGCGTGATGTCGCTGGCGAACTTCACCACTTTGTACAAACGACCCTTGGCGTCGAACAACGGGTTGTAGGACGCTTCGAGAAAAATCGTATGACCGTGCTTGTCTCTGCGTTCGAAACGGTGCGAGTGATATTCCCCGCGATTCAGTGAAGCCCAGAACCCTTTGTAAGACGGCGATTCGGCTTCGGCGCGGTGGCAAAACAGGCTGTGATGCTGACCGACGATTTCGTTGAGCGCGTAATGCGTGGTCTTCAGGAAGTTTTCATTGGCGGTGATTACATTGCCAGCGGGGGTGAATTCGATCACCGCCATCGAACGACCGATTGCCGCGAGCATGCTTTCGTTTTCGTGTTCCTTGTTCACCCTGTCCGTAATGTCGGTGGCGACTTTGATCACACTGCTGACTTGCCGGTCGGGACCGATAACCGGCATGTAACTGGCTTCGAGCCAGATCTCCTTGCCGCCCTTGTTCAAGCGCAGGAAAGTCCCGCTGAGCGACTCGCCACGGGCCAGGTCACGCCACAATTTGGCGTAGGCTTCGCTGCGATAAAACGCTTCCTCGCAAAAAATCCGGTGATGTTTGCCGCGCACTTCTTCGGCGCTGTAACCCATGGCTTTGCAAAAGTTGTCGTTGGCATCGAGCACGATGCCGTCAGGGGTGAACTCAATCATCGCCATCGAACGACTGACGGCCGCCAACTTGGCGTTGGCCTCGGTCAGCGCACAGCTGTAGCGCTCGATTTCCTGCAGGTCAGCCTTGTGATGTAGGTTAAACATGGTCGTATCACCCTAAGCGCGGTCGTTTGATTGATGAAAGTTCTTCGGTCTTTCAACGTATCCACCACAACGTTCCATGGAACAGGCACACGCATTCCTCCACGGGAGGAACTGTCAGGTGATCAATGATGTTGAATCGGAGAGTCCATGTGGCAACGCTCTTATCAAGACATCCGTCTCTTGATAGCCCGGGACCGGGCCAGCCCTAACGTTTTCATAAGTAACTCCCTTTATCGTAAAACTCCTTGCCGCTCGCATCGGTGCCTTGGGGTGCGCACTCTGAAGCGTGCATGCCGGCCTTCACATGGCGACCGACATGGTTCGTCAGGACTGAGCATAGCCAGCCGCAATAGGCTTGCAAGGCCACTAGTCGGCCAGTATTGAGGACAAAAACGGTTCAGCTTGATTCAGTGTTCAGCCAGCATGCTCAACAACGCCTGCACCGCTGCCGAGGGTTGTTTGTTTGCGGCGACCACCAAGGCAAACTCACGATCGATACGCGGTTTGACCGGCACCACACGCAGCCCCTGGAGATGGGTGGGCAAGGTCATTTCCGGCACCAGGGTGACTCCGATGTTTTCGCGCACCAGCGTGAACGCACTGCTCCACTCGCGGACCTCGACCCGAACGTCGCGCAATTGCAGACCGGCATCGGCGGCCAGGCTGCGGGCGTTGGTCGAACAGCCGCCCGTGGCCAGCACAAACGGCTGGTCTGCCAACTCCGCGAGGGTGACGCCTTGTTCAATCGAGCGGCGTGCCAAGGGATGGCCACCGGGCAACACCGCGACCCAGGCATCGCACCCCAAACGCCCGGCATTGCGCTCCGGCGCCGGGTTCAGCACCACACCCACATCCACCAGGCCGGCGCCGAGCAGTGCTTCCACTTCATCGTCGCTGACTTCCAGCGCGACCACCTGAATGCCGGGGTAAAGCCGGCTGAATGTGCGCAGCAGCGGCGGCAGAAAGGTTGCCAGCACCATGGGAAAACTCGCCAGGCGAATCGTCCCGCGCTGGATGTCTTTCGCGGCATCGACGGTGCTGCGGATGTTTTCCAGGGCGCCGAGCATGGTCCGGGCCTGCTCGATGACCGGCAGGCCGATAGCGGTCGGCAGCGTTTGGCGATTCTCCCGAGTGAACAGCTGAACGCCGAGGGTATCTTCGATCAGCGCCAACGCTTGGCTCGCGCCTGACTGGGTCATGCCGACCCGTTCGGCCGCGCGGGTAATGTTGCCCGTATCGGCCACTGCCACCACCATTCGCCAGTGCATCAGATTCATCATGGCAGTAGCTTTCCTTATGGCAGTTTTCTTAAAGATTAATTTTACCGAGGGCGCCGCGCACTATGACACTGGCGCAAATCCCCAACCAGAGCCCTGCCGATGAAGTTGTATTACGCCCCTCAAGCCTGCTCGCTGGCACCGCACATTGTGCTGCGTGAACTGGACCTGCCGTTCGAGTTGATCCGCGTCGATAACCGCACCAAACGGACCGCGAACGGTGCCGATTTCCTCGCCATCAACCCGAAGGGTTACGTCGCGGCGCTGCAACTCGACAACGGTGACGTGGTGACTGAAGGCCCGGCGATCCTGCAATACCTGGCGGACCTGCGACCCGAGGCGAACCTGGCGCCCGTGAACGGGACGTTCGAGCGAGTGCGGTTGCAGGAGTCGCTGAATTTCGTTTCGACGGAGATTCATGGCGGGCTGGGTTGGCTGTTCAACGCGCAGCTCCCCGAGGAGGTGAAAGCGCTGATCAGGGAGAAGTTGTTCAAGCGCTTTGCGGTGTTGTGTCAGACGCTGGAGCGCCAGGATTATCTGCTGGCGGGTGGGTTCAGCGTGGCGGATGCTTACTTGTTTACGGTGTTGCGGTGGGCGCCGTTGTTTGCGATAGATTTGAATGAATGGCCGGCGCTGGTGCGGTTTCAGGCGCGGGTTGATTTGCGCCCGGCGGTGCAAGCGGCGTTGGCCGTGGAGTTGGTGTAAGGTTTTAGATTGATTCGCGGGCAAGCCTCGCTCCTACAGGATTAACGATACCTTTGTAGGAGCGAGGCTTGCCCGCGAAATCGATGTAACAGACGCCGAAAAATTACAAACTTGCACTCACCTTGGTCGCCACCTCACCCGGCACCCAACCCTTCCAGATCTGCGGCTGATCGCGCAAAAACGCTTCCGCCACCTGACGCGGTTGCTGGCGTTTTTCGCTCATCTGCGCCAGCGTCTGGTTCAGCAGATCGATCGGGAAATCGACTTTCTCGAAGAACGACACCAAGTCCGGATACTGCGTCTTGAACGGTGCAGACACGCCGATCGCCAGGCTCGCAGGCATCGAGCGCGTGCCTTTGGGGTTTGGGTTGTTGGCATCGGCCAGGGTCTTCCAGGCTTCGGCATCAAACGGCGGTTCTTCGAGTTTCACCAGTTTGAAGCGCCCCAATAGCGGCGTCGGCGACCAGTAGTAGAACAACACCGGTTTGCCGCGACGGATCGACGAGGCCACTTCGGCATCCAGCGCCGCGCCGGAGCCGGTGCGGAAGTTGACGAAGCTGGTGGTCAGGTCGTAGGCCTTGAGTTTCTGACTGTTGACGATCTCCGAAGTCCAGCCGGTCGGGCTGTTGAGGAAGCGTCCGCGACTCGGGTCTTCGGGGTCGCGGAACACGTCTTTGTAGCGCGCCAGATCGGCGACGGATTTCAGCTCCGGCGCCAGCGGTTTGATCCCGCGTTCCGGGTCGCCCTTGATCACGTATTCCGGCACCCACCAGCCTTCGGTGGCGCCTTTGACGGTGTCGCCCAGCCCGAACACTTTGCCTTCCGACGCCGCCTTGACCCACGCCGGACTGCGCCCGGCCCACTCTTCGCCGATCACTTGAATGTCGTTCTTGGCCAATGCCGCTTCGAGGCTGACGGTGCTGCCCGGCAAAGTGTCGGTCGGATAGCCGTAACCTTTTTCGACGATCAGCCGCAGGATCTCGGTGATCAGACTGCCGCTTTCCCAGGTGATGTCACCAAAGTGGATCGGCTTGGTTTGTTCCGCGGCGGGAACGTGGGTCGCCACAAGGCTCAGGGCCAGCAGCGAACTGCCGAGCAGGGTTTTGATCGATTTCATGCGGACCTCTGGTGCAAGGGTTCATTGGCGCTGTGCTGGGCGCACAACGCTTGGGAGCGGGTCATGTAGACGCTGACCGAGCGCTGGGAAATGCCCAGTTCGGCAGCGATTTGCGGGTACGTCAGGCCATCGATGCGCGACAACAGGAACGTCGCCCGGACTTTGCCCGGCAAACGCTCAAGCGTTCGGTCGAGGCGGTGCAACGCCTGGGTCAGTTGCAGCAATTCCTCGGGCGAGGACGCTTGGGGCTGATCGAGGTGTTGCAGTTGATCGAGGTGCTGACGCTCCAGATCGCGGCGGCGCCAGAGTTGATAAATCAACCGGCGGGCGATGGTGGTGAGCAAGGCGCGGGGCTCGCGGATCGGCGTCAGCCCCGGCGATTCGAGCAGTTGCGCGAAGGTCTCGGCGGCGATGTCTTCGACGCTGGAACTGGCCCCGAGAAACTGGCGCAACCGAGCGCAGAGCCAGGGGTAATGGGCGCGGAACAATCCGCCCACATCGTTTCGATGGGATACGTCGGTGCCGGACATAGAGGCTCCAAGGGTTAGGGTCGCTGAATGTCCGGTGGTCCGGTGAGGCGAATCCTAGCAAGGAGCCTTATTCTTTAATAATACTTAAAATGCATTTTTATATTCCATCAAGGAATTAACGTTGTGTTTGATAGATTGCCTTCGCGGGCAAGCCTCGCTCCTACAGGTTCCATATCGTTCGCCAATTCCTTGATCGACACAAAACCTGTAGGAGCGTGGCTTGCCCGCGAAGGCGATCTCTACTCAACGCAACCGCCCAAACCCCAACGCCTCGGCTTCCTGCTGATAATCGAGAACGATTTGATAGTCGCTCTCGCCGGCCGGCAACACCTCGTGTAACCCAAGGACTTCGGCGACATCGGGCCATTCCCGCAGCGTCTCGTTCATCACCTGCCGCAGCGCCTCTACCTGTTCATCGGTCGCCGTCGCAACGGTGATATACGGCAAGGTCGGGCTGAACGCGCTACGCACCACCACGCGCAATCCCGCCACTTCCTCTTCGGCGTGCCGCGCCAGGTAGGCGAAGGTCACGCTATCGATGGCGGCGAGGTCGGCTTGATCTTCACGCAGCCAGCGCAGGCTCTCGCGGTGGCTGCCGCTGATGCCGACGCTGGCGAAGAACTGCCCGTCGCGGTGCAACGGCGCCAGTCGTTGACGCAGCAGGTTCATGCCGCTGTTGGAGTCTTCGCCGTTGATCACACCACGGCTGCCGAAAAACGCGGGCAAGGTCCGGCGTGAATCATCGGCACGACTGAGCAGCAGGCTGCAATGGTTGCCGCCGCTGCTGTCCGGCAGTTCGTAACGAGGCCGGCCGATGACCCGAACCTGGCCGCGCAATGCGGTCATCAGCGGATAGCCGCAGGTTTGGGTCAGCAGCAACTGCGGGGACAGCCACAGGTCCATCAGCGACAGCCCTTCGGCGTTGCGGCGGGTGGCACCCAGACGTTCGAGGATTCGCGTCAGCCAACGCTCGTTGGCCTGGCGGATGGAGTCGGGGGCGACGTACATCAGTAATTCGGCGAGGTGTTGAGTCATCAAAATCTCTCAAACAACAAACATCTACTGTAGGAGCCGGCTTGCCGGCGATGGCGGCGTATCAGTCCCATCAATGCAACATGACACACCGCCATCGCCAGCAAGCTGGCTCCTACAGGGGAATGTATTGGCAATCAGTGGAAGGGGTGTTTCGGGCTGTCGATCGCCTTTATCCCGTTCTCACGCCACAACTGAGCATAACCCTGCACCAGAAACCCGCCGCTGCGCGCCACCCATTGCTCGCGGCGTGCGTGGTAGGCGCGGGGCAAGTCGTACCAGGGCAGACCCGGCAAGTCGTGATGCACCAGATGAAAATTCAGGTTCAGGAACAGCCAGCGCCATGGCCAGCCGGCTTCATTGAGCACGGTGCGTTGCTCGGGTTGCGCATGGGGGCGGTGCTCATAGTAGGAGCGGATCATTGCAATCGATAGCGCCGGCACGCTGATCAGCAACAGGTAATGCCACACCGGCACCACGCTGTAATGGGCGATGTACAGCAACATCGACACGGTCAGTGCGCCGTGGGTCAGCCACATCAACCAGGCCTGTCGATCACCCGATCTCAAGCGCTGCAGTTCTTCGCGCGCCAGCGCCAGCAAGGCCAGCGGCGCACCGATGATGAAGCGTCCGAGTACGGTTTTGTTCAGCCAGTGCAGGCTCTGTTCGAACACGGAACTGCCCTGCCACCGCTCGGCACTCAGGTAACGGCTTTCCGGATCGATGCCCGGCAAGGTCAGGTCTTCGTCGCGGTGATGCAGCAGATGGCTGTCGCGATACAACGTGTAGGGGTACCAGACGGCGAACGGTGCGTAACCGAGGATTTTGTTCAGCGTGGTCCAGCGGGTGGGATGACCGTGGAGCAATTCGTGCTGCACCGACAACCACAGCACCACCAGCGGAATCAGCAGCAACGTGCTCCACCAGACACCCAATCGATTGCTGGCCAGCATGATGCCGAACCAGCCGCCGTACACGCCGATCAGCAGCAACCAGGTCGGCCACTCGGTGCGAGCAGTCAGGCGCTGGCGCAGGGTTTCGATTTCTTCTCGGTGGGCACTATCGAAGTAATGGGGCATGGCGTTGCTCAGATCGGGGACCAGTCCCCTTCTGTGCAATGGCATCGGGAAATCTTGCAGATTATTTTGCCCCCCTCTGTAGGAGCCGGCTTGCTGGCGATTCAGGCAACGCGGTCTGCCTGACACACCGAGTGGTCTGAATCGCCAGCAAGCCGGCTCCTACAGGGGGGCGTGCGTTTCATGCTTACCGCTTAATGGCCGAACACACCCACCTTCTTGGCCTTCTTGTCCGCGCGTTTTTCATCGGCGGTTTTCGCCGGTTTCTTCTTCGCTGCTTTTTTTGAATCCATGCCTTTGGCCATGATACGTACTCCACTCATACGGGATGTGAGATCAGGTATACACCTATCCCCGGCCGCCCGTTCTTTTATAATCGCCCGCTTTGCGCACACACAGACCCGCCCCATGCCCGACACTCAATACACCTTGCTCGACGAGCCGTTATGGCCCCTGATGAACAAGTTTTATCGCGCCCACCAATCGTCGATGAAAGCGGTCCGCGACGCTCAATTGTGGGTGGCCCGGCGCAACGAGATCATTGCGGCGCTGTGCTTGCGACCGGTCTCGGGCGGGCATTGGTTGACCGGTTTGTTTGTCGACCCGGCCTGTCGTGAACAAGGGATCGCAGCGGCGCTGATTGCCGAAGCGGTGAACGGTCTCGACCAACCGGTGTGGCTGTTCTGCCACCCGGACTTGCGGGGTTTTTATGAGCGTCGCGGGTTTACCTTCGATCCGTCCATGCCATACGCGATGGTCGAACGCTTGAGCCGTTATGCGCGCAGCAAACCGATGATAGCGATGGGGCTGGAGCCGGTTGGATAGACATGAAGATCAACTGTAGGAGTGAGACCGGCTTGCCGGCGATGAGGCCGTGACAGTCAATACTTTTGGTGACTGACACGCCGCAATCGCGAGCAGGCTCGCTCCTACAGGGTTTGACGGTGAGGTCAATCGTCGGCGTTGGGATCTAGATCCGGAAACATCACTTCGGTAAACCCGAATTTGCTGAAGTCGGTAATCCGTGACGGGTACAACCGGCCGATCAGGTGATCACACTCGTGCTGCACCACTCGGGCGTGAAACCCCGAAGCGATGCGCACGATCGGCTCGCCTTTCGGGTCAAAACCTTCATAGCGAATTTGCTGATACCGACTCACCGCGCCGCGTAATCCCGGCACCGACAGGCAGCCTTCAAACCCCTCTTCCATCACCGGGCTCAACGGCGTGATCAGCGGATTGATCAGGATCGTCTGCGGCACCGCTTCAGCGTCCGGATAACGCTCGCTGTGCTCGAAGCCGAAGATCACCAGTTGCAGGTCAACGCCGATCTGCGGCGCGGCCAGGCCCACCCCGCCGACG
This sequence comes from Pseudomonas sp. FW300-N2A2, assembly GCF_017351735.1. Classification (NCBI taxonomy): domain Bacteria; kingdom Pseudomonadati; phylum Pseudomonadota; class Gammaproteobacteria; order Pseudomonadales; family Pseudomonadaceae; genus Pseudomonas; species Pseudomonas sp. FW300-N2A2. Next base: position 107,850 of record NZ_JACNDU010000008.1, read on the forward strand.
CTTTCCATGGTCTGGAACATGTCGTCGATCAGTTGCCACAGCTCGGGGCTGTCGAACATCTCGGCGGGGACCGGCGGCGCAATGCGCAGCAGGCGCTCGTCGCCCATTTTCAGGATTTCACGGATCATTTGATGACTTCGTCAGTGGGTGGTTTCACCGAGTGATCCCGGCCCAGTCCGGAAACGTGATGTTTCTCTTCGTGGACAGGACCGTGCTCGCCGGGGACCTTTTCGCCAGGGTCCTTGCCTTCGGTCGACATGTGTTCGATCACCGCATTCATTTCCGCGCCAAGCAGCAGCACTGCCGCGGAAATGTAGAAGTACAGCAACAGCACGATGATCGCGCCGATACTGCCATACATGGCGTTGTAGTTGGCGAAGGTCTTGACGTAAAACGCAAAGCCCAACGACGCGATGATCCACACCACCACCGCCAGCACCGAGCCTGGGGTGATGAAACGAAACTCCTGTTTGACGTCGGGCATGACGTAATAGATCAGCGCCACGGCAATCATCATCAGGATCACGATGACCGGCCAGCGAGCGATGGTCCAGACCGTGACAATAAAGTCTTCAAGGCCGACCTGCGCGGCGATCCAGCCCATCACTTGCGGCCCGAGCACCATCAGCGCGGCGGCAATCAGCAACATCCCGGCAATGCCGATCGTGTAGAAAACCGACAGCGGAAAACGCTTCCAGAACGGCCGGCCTTCGACCACGTCATACGCGGCGTTCATCGCGCTCATCATCAGTCGCACGCCGGCCGAGGCCGTATACAGCGCGATGACGATACCGACCGAGAGCAAGCCGCCCTTGGATTGCTGGAGCTGGTCGATCACCGGGTTCACCTGCTCCAGCGCCTGGGGCGGCAGGACCAGTTCCGATTGCAGGCGCAGCCAGGAAAAAAAGTCCGGCAGGTGCAGGAAACCGATCAGGGCAATCAGGAAAAGAATGAAGGGAAACAACGAAAACAGCATTTGATAGGCCAACGCCGAGGCATAGGTCGACATCTCGTCGGCGACGAACTCGGTGACCGTGCGCACCATCACGCGATGGAGGGGCACACCTTTCATGTCCGGGAAAATCATTAGCGTCTCCTTTCGCCGCAATGGGGTTGAAGTCGTGGCGACTCAGGGGCCGTTTTCTACATCAAAGTAGCCTACTTGGCGACTTTGAAACAATTTCCGTGTGCAAGTTCAGACTGACACAAAAACGACATTTCATCGTTCCGTGCAGGTTGGGCTTTATGTTTGCCGACCAACCCCCGAGAATGCGCAACGTATTCAGGCCACGGCCCTGAAGATCCAATCCCGTAGGAATGTTATGAAACTCGATAAAAAGCAGGCCATTGCCCGCAGAAACCAGGAACTCGGCGGTGCTGTGCTTGGCGTCAACAACTGCCATTTCGCCGAATTGAACCGTAACCGCAACATCTGGTGGTTCGATCTCCCGGTGGCGCGCCTGGCCATTGGTCAGTACGAATGGATTCACCTGCTGATGCACACGCCGGACACCGACGAACTGCTGCACCTGAAAGTGCCGACGGTGTTCCTGCGCGAGAAGCTCGAAGGGCTGGTGGTGCGTAACCAGGGCAAGCGCAAGGCTGCGCTGAGCCTGGAACTGAGTGCGGACAAGGATTCGTACCTGCAGGACATGCGCCCGGCGGGCACCAACGTCAATTTCGCGCCGTTCCGCCAGTAACCCAAAAGAAAGGCAAAAGCTTCGCGAGCAGGCTCGCTCCCACAGTTGATCGCATTCATCCTGATAGAACGCGGACAAAAATGTGGGAGCGAGCCTGCTCGCGATGGCAATCGATCAGACAACGAACCTTTCAAGTCAGCCAACAAAAAGCCCCGCATCTGCGGGGCTTTTGTTTGTTACGCGCCTACTTTCTTCGCGTTGATCTTCTTCAGCTCTTCATCACGCAATTCCCGACGCAGGATCTTGCCAACGTTGGTCGTCGGCAGCGCATCGCGGAACTCGACGGCTTTCGGCACTTTGTAGCCGGTGACGTTCGCACGCATGTGCTCCATCACTTGCTCTTTGGTGAGGGTCACGCCCGGTTTGGCGACGATGAAAATCTTGATCGCCTCGCCCGACTTCTCGTCCGGCACGCCGATGGCCGCGCATTGCAGCACGCCCGGCAGGGTCGCGAGCACGTCTTCGAGCTCATTCGGGTACACGTTGAAACCGGACACCAGGATCATGTCTTTCTTGCGATCGACAATGCGCATGTAGCCGTCAGGCTGGATCAGCGCGATGTCACCGGTCTTCAACCAGCCTTCGCTGTCGAGCATTTCGTCGGTGGCTTCCTGACGCTGCCAGTAGCCCTTCATCACCTGCGGACCTTTCACACACAGTTCGCCGATTTCACCCAACGGTTGTTCAACGCCGGCATCGTCGATGACTTTGCACAGGGTCGACGGCACCGGAATGCCGATGGTGCCGATCTGGATGTTCTGGATCGGGTTCACGGTGGCCACCGGGCTGGTTTCGGTCATGCCGTAACCTTCGCAGATGGCGCAACCGGTGACCGCTTTCCAGCGTTCGGCCGCGGCCAGTTGCAGGGCCATGCCGCCCGACAGGGTGACTTTCAGCGCCGAGAAATCCAGCTTGCGGAAGCCTTCGTTGTTGCACAGGGCCACGAACAGCGTGTTCAGGCCGACGAAGCCGCTGAACTTCCACTTCGACAGTTCCTTGACCATCGCCGTCAGGTCGCGCGGGTTGCTGATCAGGATGTTGTGGTTGCCGATCAGCATCATCGCCATGCAATGAAAGGTGAAGGCATAGATGTGGTACAGCGGCAGCGGCGTGATCAGGATCTCGCAACCTTCATTCAGGTTGGAACCCATCAGCGCCTTGCACTGCAACATGTTGGCGACGAGGTTGCGATGGGTCAGCATTGCGCCCTTGGCCACGCCGGTGGTGCCGCCGGTGTATTGCAGCACTGCCACGTCGCTGCTGGCCGGGTTGGCTTCAGCCACTGGCTGGCCATGGCCCTTGCTCAACACGTCGTTGAACTTGATGGCTTTGGGCAAGTGATACGCCGGGACCATCTTCTTCACGTACTTGATGACGCTGTTGATCAGCAGGCGCTTGAGCGGCGGCAGCAGGTCGGCGACTTCGGTGACGATGACGTGCTTGACGCCGGTTTTCGGCACGACGGCCTCGGCCAGATGCGCCATGTTGGCCAGGCAGACCAGGGCTTTGGCACCGGAGTCGTTGAACTGGTGTTCCATTTCCCGCGCGGTGTACAGCGGGTTGGTGTTGACCACGATCAGCCCGGCGCGGATGGCACCGAACACAGCGACCGGGTACTGCAAGACGTTGGGCAGTTGCACGGCGATTCGATCGCCCGGCTGCAAGTCGGTATGCTGTTGCAGGTAAGCGGCAAAGGCACCGGACAATTCGTACAGTTCACCGTAGGTGATTGTCTTGCCCAGGTTACTGAATGCCGGCTTGTCGGCGAAGCGTTGGCAGGACTGTTTCAACACTGCCTGAATATTCGGATACTCGTCCGGATTGATGTCGGCAGCAATCCCGGCAGGGTACTTATCCTTCCAGAAGTCTTCGATCATGGAAGCCCACTCCTCAGCAACGCGAATTCAAATACCGCATTTGATGCGATTATTATTGGTGTTTGATTATTGGTGAGTCTGGGCTTTTTACAGAGGCCGAGAGGTCACAAAGCGCGCCGAGAGTAGCAGCTTTGCCAAGGGCCGACTAGAGCCAAAAGCGGCCTCTACAGTCACATTAGTGACTCAAGAATGACAAGCGGTCATTTTAGAGCAAAAAACCTATATGTCGCTGAAAGCCCCGAAAATCGGGGCCTCCGCCTTAAAAGCATCGCGGGCAAGCCTCGCTCCTACAGGTTTTGTGTCGTTCATGACCTTATGAACAACACTGACCTTGTAGGAGCGAGGCTTGCCCGCGAACCGCGCGAAGCGCGGCCATTTATCGGTTACGCGATATCCCGCAACTCCCGCCGCAGAATCTTGCCCACCGGCGTCATCGGCAACGACTCACGCAACACGATGTGCTTGGGCACTTTGTACGCGGTGAAGTTTTCCTTGCAGTAAGCCTTCAACTCTTCAAGGCTGACCCCCGATTCACGCGCCACCACAAACAACTTCACCGCCTCGCCCGAACGTTCGTCCGGCACACCGATGACGGCGCAGTTGGCGACTTTCGGGTGAGCCATCACCACGTCTTCGATCTCGTTCGGGTACACGTTGAAACCCGAGACGATGATCATGTCTTTCTTGCGATCGACGATGCGCACAAAACCGTCCGGGTCGATCACAGCAATGTCGCCGGACTTGAACCAGCCTTCGGCATCCAGCACTTCGGCGGTGGCTTCGGGTTTCTGCCAGTAGCCCTTCATGATCTGCGGGCCCTTGATGCACAGTTCGCCGCGCTCGCCCAACGGTTGCTCGACGCCCTCGTCGTTGATGACTTTCAGCGTGGTGCCCGGCACCGGCAGGCCGACCGTGCCGATCCGCGATTTGTCGCCGTACGGGTTGGTGCACGCCACCGGCGAGGTTTCGGTCAGGCCGTAACCTTCGGTGATGCGGCAACCGGTCAGTTGCTCCCAGCGCTCGGCGGTGGCCTTGACCAGCGCGGTGCCGCCGGAGTTGGTGAGCTTGAGGCTGGAGAAATCCAGGGTCTTGAAGTCCGGGTGGTCCATCAACGCGACGAACAGCGTGTTGAGCCCCAGCAACGCCGAGAACCGCCAGTTTTTCAGCTCCTTGATGAAGCCCTTGATGTCTCGTGGGTTGGTGATCAGCACGTTGTGGTTGCCGGTCACCATCATGCACATGCAATTCGCCGTGAATGCATAGATGTGGTACAGCGGCAGCGGCGCGATCATCACTTCCTGCCCTTCGCGCAACAACGGCTGGCCGTCAGCGCCGAACTGGCCGAGGCAGGCGCGTGCCTGCTGCATGTTCGCCACCAGGTTGCCGTGGGTCAGCATCGCGCCCTTGGCCAGCCCGGTGGTGCCGCCGGTGTATTGCAGCACGGCGATATCGTTGAGGCCGGCGTTCAACGGCTTGATGCCCAGGCCCCGGCCCAGACGCAGCGCGCTCCTGAAGGAGATCGCCTGCGGCAAAGCGTAGTCCGGGACCATTTTCTTGACCTTGCTGACCAGCGTGTTGACCAGCCAGCCCTTGGCGGCAGGCATCAGGTCGCCCATCTTCGCTTCGATCAGGTACTGGATGTCGGTGTCGGCCAGCACTTCCTGGACCTTCTGCCCGAACACGTTCAGGTAAACCAGTGCCCGGGCACCGGAGTCCTTGAACTGATGACGCATTTCCCGCGCGGTGTACAGCGGGTTGGTGTTGACCACGATCAGCCCGGCGCGCAACGCACCGAACACGGCAATCGGGTAATGCAGGACGTTGGGCATCTGCACCGCGATGCGATCGCCGGGCTCCAGGTCGGTGTGGGCTTGCAGGTAACCGGCGAACGCGGCGCTGTAGCGTTCCAGTTCGGCGTAGGTCAGGGTGACGCCCATGTTGCTGAAGGCCGGGCGGTCAGCAAATTTTTTGCAGGAACGCTCGAACACCTCGATCACCGACTTGTAAGCCCCTTGTTCGATGTCCAGGGGTACGCCGGCCGGGCGTTTGTCATTCCAGAAATCAGGTTGCATTGTTCTTGTCCTCTTTACCTGAACCTATCCGGGGCCGCTTTTGTGTCACCTTTGAAAAAGCGGAGCTTCACGGACACTAGCAGCTATGGCGAATCAGGCAAATATGCCAACAACCGTCATTGACCGTGTGAATCTCGGTGCCGTGGTGCGGCCTGATCAGACGGCAAGCGCAGGATGCGCTATACAATGGGCCGAGCCCATGCAAAGGAATCGCCATGATCCACGACACCTTCTGGCTGACCGCGAGTGACCGCAGCCGCCTCTTCGTCAACCAGTGGCTGCCCGCAGCGCCGTTGAAAGCGGTGATCCTGCTGGCCCACGGCATGGCCGAACACAGCGGTCGCTATGCGCGCCTGGCAGAAAAGTGCTGCGCACAGGACTACGGTGTGTACGCGCCGGACCTGCGTGGACATGGCAAAACTGCCGAAAACGGGACACTCGGTCATTTCGCCGACGACGATGGCTGGTGCAAGGTGGTCGGCGACCTCGCCAGCCTCAATCAGCACATTGGCCAGCATCATCCCGGCGTGCCGATCGTGCTGCTCGGCCACAGCATGGGCAGCTACATCGCCCAGGCTTATCTGCTGCATCACAGCGCCAGCCTGCACGGCGCGGTGCTCAGCGGTTCGAACTTCCAGCCCGTGGCGCTTTATCGCGCGGCGCGGCAGATTGCCCGCCTGGAACGACTGCGCCAAGGGCCGAAGGGCCGTAGTGCGCTGATCGAATGGCTGTCGTTCGGCTCGTTCAACAAGGCCTTCAAACCGGCCCGCACCCGGTTCGACTGGCTCAGCCGCGACCCGGCGGAGGTCGATCTGTACGCCAACGACCCGCTCTGCGGCTTCCGCTGCACCAACCAACTGTGGATCGATTTGCTCGGCGGCTTGCAGCAAATCAGCAAAGCGTCCAATCTCGCTCAGATCGATCCGGGCCTGCCGTTGCTGGTGATAGGCGGTGAATGTGATCCGGTGAGCGAAGGCAAGCGTCTGAAAGATCTGGCCGATGCGCTACGCGCCGCGGGCAGCCAGAGCCTGCAACTGACGATTTACCCGCAGGCACGGCACGAACTGTTCAACGAGAGCAACCGCGATGAGGTGACGGCCGATGTGCTGGGCTGGATCGCACAAGCCCTGAGCCACCGCCGCCCGCCCCGATCCGAATAGTTTTTTTGTGGTTTTTTTATTTGTCACAGGAATTGAAACAGATGACCCAGGTTACCAACACCCCGTACGAAGCCCTCGAAGTCGGCCAGACCGCCAGCTACAGCAAGACGGTCGAAGAACGTGACATTCAGCTGTTCGCCGCCATGTCGGGTGACCACAACCCGGTGCATCTGGACGCCGAATTCGCCGCCGGCACCATGTTCAAGGAACGCATCGCGCACGGCATGTTCAGTGGCGCGTTGATCAGTGCTGCGGTTGCCTGCGAGTTGCCTGGGCCGGGGACTATTTATATCGGTCAGCAGATGAGCTTTCAGAAGCCGGTGAAGCTTGGCGACACGCTGACGGTGCGCCTGGAGATTCTGGAGAAGTTGCCGAAATTCCGTGTGCGCATTGCCACCCGCGTGTTCAACCAGCGCGATGAGTTGGTGGTGGATGGCGAGGCGGAGATTCTGGCACCGCGCAAACAGCAGACCGTGACGTTGACTAGTCTGCCGGCGATCAGCATCGGCTAAGTACGGCGCTCAACTGTAGGAGCCGGCTTGCTGGCGATGCGTACGCCTCGGTATCTCAAGGAAACCGCGTTGATCCCATCGCCAGCAAACCGGCTCCTACAGTGGCTGCGATCTTTTGATCTTATGGTCCTTCCTGCACCTGCACACTCGCCGTCATCCCCGAACTCAAATTGATCCCCTCGGGCACCTTGTCCAGTTTGATTCGCACCGGAATCCGCTGCGCCAGTCTCACCCAGTTGAATGTCGGTTCCACCTCCGCCAACAACTGTCCATCCGGTGTGGTGTTGCGATCGGTAATGCCGCGACTGATGCTTTCCACCTGCCCTTCCAGCACCTCGCCCGCGCTCATCAACCAGACCTTCACCGGATCGCCGACGCGAATCCGCGGCAGTTTGGTTTCTTCGAAATACGCCTGCACATAAAACGTTGAATCATCGATCAACGCCATCACCGGTTGCCCGGCATTCACGTAATTGCCCTGGGCCAAGCGCAGGTTGGTGATGTGGCCGCTGCGGGGCGCGTGGACCTGACTGCGGGCGAGGTTGAGTTCGGCGACCTTGGCTTCGGCCTGGGCTTCACGCAGTTCGCCACGAGCGATGCCGGCGTTGATTTGCGCATTCTCGCGCAGCTCGGCACTGATCGCTTGCGGGCCGAGGCTGGCGCGGCGGCTGGCTTCGCGCTCACGCAGGTTGAGTTGCTGTTGACGGGTCTGCACCACCGCTTGCGCCTTCTCCAGCGCCGCTTCGAAACGGTCGCGGTCAATGCTCAGCAACAGATCGCCGGCCTTCACCGGCTGGTTGTCGAAGGCCTTGAGTTCACGCACCCAGCCCGACACATCCGGGGCGATGACCACCACGTCGGCACGAATCCGCGCGTCCCGGGTCCACGGCGTGAGCATGTAGTACTGCCACAAATGGAAACCGGCAAAAATCGCCAGCGCCACCAGGCACAGGGTTACCGCGACACGCACGGGTGTACGCATGTTCAACTCCTTATAAAGGTCCGAGGACGACGGTGATCAGGGTCAATACACAGACGTACAAGGCGCAATCGAATAACGCTTCGTGCCAGATCCAGCGACCGGCCGGGGTCAGGCGCAACAGCAGGCGCAAGCCCCCGGTGACCAGCAGCGCCAGCACCACATAAATCAAAAACGGACTGAGCAGCACACCGCCCACCGACCATTCACGCAAGCCCATGGCTTTGCTCCTGTTGATGGCACCAGGCGCGCCAGCTGTTCTGCAATTGCAGCACCGCGCCCTGGGCCAGTTTCACCGGGTCGCTGGGTGGCAACGCGTACAAGGTTTTCAGGAATTCTTCGCTGGGTTGTTCCAACGCATCCGCGCAGTGGCCGGCCGGGCCTTGTTCGAGGATGTTTTCCAGTTGTTCGAGATAACGCCGCTGCGCGGCATTGACCGGTGCCTGCGCCGCCGCCAGGCTCAAGCGCAAATGCAGCAGCTCGTCACCAATATCGAGACCGAGCAAGCCGTCGTCCCAGCGGCTGCGCGCCGGTTCCGGCAGCTCCGGGTAGTGCCGCGCCAGTTGCAGCAAGCGGTCGGCCATGCGTCCGCCGAACCAGCTTTCGGCACCGCGCAGGTTGCGCCGGGTCAGGCGCACCAGGTCGTTGAGGGTCGCCGCCAGCAAACGCCGACCGTGCCACGTCGGGTTGCGCAGGATCAACAAGTGGAAGGCCAGCACCGCCGCACCGACGCCCACCACCATGGCTTGAGCGCTGTTGAAGAACGTCGCGACATCAAACTTCATCGCGTTGAGCGGTGACACCAGCACAATGAAATGCAGACAGAACGACGTGGCCGTGGCGCCGATCTGCGGCCTGGCCATGCCCAGCGCACCGAAAAACAATGGCACGCCCATGCCCATGCAGAGCAGCGCAAAACCACTCCATTGCGGCAGCAGAATCTGCCCGACGAAAAACGCCGCCGGGATCGCCAGGAAAATCCCGCGCATGAAACTCATGCCGATTTGCGCGCCGTTTTCGCGACTGGCGAACAGGCTGCACACCACACACGTCAGCACTAATGCGCCCGATGCGGCGGGCCATGCAGTGGCCAGCCAGAAACACGACACCACCAGAAACGCCAAGGCACTGCGCGCGCCGAACACCAGCGCCAACGACAGGTCGCGGTGCGGTGTCAGGGTGCGCGGCGGGTCGACGGTTTCCTTGCCCTCCTCCACCGCCGTCAATGCCGCGCTCGCCGCCATCGCGGTATCCATCAGCAAGGTAAAACGGACCAGACAGTAACTCTGCGCAGAGCTGATCTGCGGGTCATGGCTGGCGTCGAGCAAGCGCGGGCGCAAGGTTTGCAACATTGCGGTGTCCGGGCTGGCGAGCGCTTGCTGAACCTCGCTCATCCACGGCATCAATTGCTCGGCTTCCTGCGGTTCAAGCTGCTTCCACTGCCGGCGCACCGAGCGCGCAATGCGCAGCAACATCAACAGTTTCTGGCTCAATCCGCTGATGGCCCGCGCACGTTGCCGGCCCAGCCCGCCTTCGAACCAGGCATGTTCGCGCTGGGCATCCACCGCGACGATGCGGCCGAGGATTTCCAGCAGCCCCTTGCGCGCCTGACCGTCGCCGGCCAGGGTTGCGCGTGCGGCACTCATCCCACTCTGCCACGCCGTTCGCGCCTGATCCGCCAGTTGCCGTTCGACGCGCATCGGCCATAGCAGCGCGCTGGCGGCGGTGGCGCAGAGAATGCCCAGACAGATTTCCGTGCAGCGCGCCACGGCTTGGTCAAACACCGTCAGCGGGTGGCTGATGGCGGGCAATGCGATGATCGCCACCGTGTAACCAGCCAGCACAAACGAATAGGACCAGGCACTGCGCAGCAGCGTCGAACTCGCCGTACACAACCCGAGCCACAACGCCAATGCCAGCAGAAACAGCCACGGCGTCTGGGCGAACAGGCCCATGAACACCACCGACATGAACGTCCCGATCAGCGTCCCCAGCAGCCGCGCCAAACCCTTTTGCACCACCATCCCGGACAACGGCTGAGCGACGATGAACGCTGTCATCAACGCCCAGGCCGGTTGCTCAAGGCCCCAGCGCAATGCCAGCCAAAGTGCCAGGCCGCCACCGAGTAACGTCTTGATCGCGAACTGCAAGGCGCGGCGGTCAGGCGCGAATAAAGCCTGCAAAGTGATAGGCACGTAAAGCACTCTTGAAAGGACGATTTAACGATAGTCGGGTTCATCGAAGTGACCGGTAAATCAAATTATTAGCTGGCTATCTATCAGGCGTCCAGCGCTAAAACCCAGGCACAAAAAAACGCCAGGCTGGCTGGCGTTTTTGACAGGCTTTGCGTGCTTACGAGCGTGCGCGAGCCTGGTTGCGCAGGGCTTTCACCTGATCGTGATTGCGTTGCACGCCGTGATACTGACGTTCAACCAGGTCACGAATACCCACCAGGTTGTGCTTGTTGATTTTCTCGATGGCTTCTCGGTAAGCCTTCAGTGCATGGTCTTCACCGCGTTCGGCTTCGTTCAGCACGGCCTCTTCGTCCTTGCCGGTGAATACTGATTTCACGTCGACCCAGCGGCGGTGCAGGTCACCACTGACGCTGGTGGAAGTTTCCGGATCGCCGCCCATCGAACGCACCGCAGCCTGCAGTTCGGAAGCCGCAGTGGCGCAGTCGGTCGAGCGAGTGATGAACAGTGTTTTCAGTTCTGGATGCTTGATGTCTTCAGCGCAGGTCTTGAACCCTTCCTGACCGTCTTTGCTGGTTTCAATCAGGTCGTTGAGTACAGAGATCGCTTCTTTATTAATGTCGGTCATTTTTCAATTCCTTGCGGGTTGATGAAAGATGCAATAGGTATTGCACCCTGCATGCCAGCCTTGAACTGATAATTTATTTGTTAATTTTCAACAACTTAGTTTTAAAGAGAAAATCTGTATCCGTTTTTTTTGCATGATCTGTCAATTGGCCTGCATGCAGAATGCCTGTATTTTCCAAGGCTGTTGAATCAAGACGATCGATTGATGAACCCTGAAAAACTCGAACTGCTGATTACCCGCGAAATGCCCTTCGGCAAATACAAGGGCCGCATCATTGCCGACCTGCCCGGCCCCTACCTGAACTGGTTTGCCCGGGAAGGTTTCCCCCATGGCGAACTGGGTGGGCTGCTGGCCCTGATGCAGGAAATCGATCACAACGGCTTGTCGGAACTGCTTGAACCGCTGCGCGCCAAACACGGCAAACCCGCCCCTCGCCACTGAGCCGTCCCCATGCCCGATAACACCCGCCGTGCCCGTGATGAAATGTTCTGGCAAACCTTTGCCGACCGCTATGCCGTCGAACCCGGCCCGATCAACCTCGAGAACGGTTACTTCGGCCGCATGTCGCGCACGGTGATCGAGGAATACCAGCGCAACATCGAACTCATCAACCGCGGCAACTCGGTGCATGTGCGCCAGCGTTTCGAACAGGGTGAAAACCTGGCGATCGTGGGACGTCTCGCCGACCTGATGGGCGTAACAACCGAATCCGTCGCCTTCACCCGCAACGCCTCGGACGGCTTGCAATCGCTGATCCGCAATTACAATCGCCTGCAACCCGGTGACCAGGTGCTGATCTGCGACCTGGAATACGACACGGTCAAAGGCGCCATGCGTTGGCTGGCCCGGCATCGCGGCGTGGAAGTGATCGAGATCGAGCACGCCCACCCCGCCAGTTTCGACAGCCTGCTGGCGACTTACCGCGACGCCTTCGTGCGTTACCCAAAGCTCAAATTGATGGCCCTGACTCACGTCACTCACCGCACCGGCCTGGTGATGCCGGTGCAGGCGATTGCGGCCGCCGCCAGGGAACACGGGATCGACGTGATCCTCGACGGCGCCCATGCGCTCGGCCAGATCGAGTTCAGCCTCGATGACCTCGGCATCGCGTTCGCCGGTTTCAACCTGCACAAGTGGATCGGTGCGCCGCTGACCCTGGGCTTCATCTACATCGCCCCGGAGCGCCTTGCCGACATCGACCCGGACATGGGCGAGATGCATTTCCCGATCACCGACATTCGCGCCCGCACGCCGTACAGCACACCCAACATCCCGGCGTTGCTGACCCTGCCGCTGGTGTTCGAAGAACATCGGGCGATGGGCGGTTCTGCCGCCAAGGGCGCCCGGCTCAATTACCTGCGCAACCGCTGGGTCAACGCCGTACGTGACTTGCCGGGCATCGACGTCATGACCCCGGACGATCCGCGACTGTATTGCGGCATCACGTCGATGCGCTTTACCCGGCATGCCGACCAACAAGCAATGGCCGGGCGGCTGCTCAAGGACTTCAACCTGTTTACCGTGGTGCGCAGCGGCGCAGCGAGTGGCCCGTGCATCCGCATCACGCCGGGGCTGACCACCACTGCAGCAGACATGGATGCGCTGAGCGAGGCACTGAACGAGCTGCGCTGACGTCACACGGTGTACTTGTCAAAGTCCTCCGGCTTGAGCTGTGATGAAATCGCGAACGTGTCGATGCCAATGGTCATCTGCCCGAAAAAACCGTCTTCTTTCGAATCTCGACCGAGGGCGTGAATGTTCAGGGTCGAGGCTTCGCCACCCATGGTGGTGTAGAAATGGTCCTCGTCGTTGGTCAGCGCGGTGACGGTTCGGCCGCTGTATTCCCTGGCATTGAGCACCGAACGCGAAGCCACTTCGGGGAAGTACAGCTGGCCGACCCAGGCAACGTGGCGCTCTTCGAGATAGTTGTTGCCGGCGGTCACGCGAATCGCGACGTGTATGTGCAGCGCGCGACCGGCATAGAACCCAGGATAGATCGTGGTGAAACGCACGATGCCCTTCTGGTCGGTGAATTGCCCGCCGCGCAGATACGTTTCGTCGTCGGTACGCGGGATCGCGCCGATATCGCCGACATCGACTTCCTTGTCCGGGTTGACCTTGCTCCACCCCGAATAGGCGCCGCGGGCATTGCAATGCCAGATATCGACGATGGCCCCGTTGACGGGCTCACGGGTCATTGCATCGATGATCGTCAATCGCAGCACCAGCGGAATACCGTCCAGGCCTTCGCTGATGTTTCGTCTGATCAGTTTCGGGTTGCGAAAATACGGACCGGCGATCTGTTCGGGTGACAGCAGGTAAGCCGGTTGTGCGGATGTCACTGAGGTGTTGTCGTCCATGACGTTCTCTCTTCCATAAGATGAACGCAGGTTAACGCGGGACCGGCGGCGAGATGCGGTAACTATGTATCGCATGATGTCCTTGTAGGAGCGAGGCTTGCCCGCGAAGGCGTCGATACAGTCAGCATCGGATGTGACTGGACTGACGCCTTCGCAAGCAAGCTTTGCTCCTACGGGGGCTTTCTTTGGGCAAAAAAAAAACGGTGCACCGACCAAGCGCACCGTAAAGCCGTAGAACACACAACGAAGTGTTGGGTAAAAGCAGGTCAGTCCAGCAGCGCCAAGGCCTCGGCAGTGCATTCCTGAATGCGGGCCCAGTCGCCGTTCTTGATCCACTCCGGATCAAGCATCCAGCTACCGCCCACGCACATCACGTTTTTCAACGCCATGTAGCTCTTGATATTGGCCGGGCCGACGCCGCCAGTCGGGCAGAATTTCACTTCGCCAAACGGGCCGCCCAAGGCTTTGATTGCCGCAACGCCGCCGCTGACTTCCGCCGGGAACAGCTTGAAGCGGCGATAGCCCAGACCGTAGCCTTCCATGATGCCCGAGGCGTTGCTGATCCCTGGCAGCAGTGGAATCGGGCTGGCGACACTGGCTTCGAGCAGGTCACGGGTGATGCCCGGCGTCACGATGAATTGCGAACCGGCGGCTTCGGCAGCGGCCAGCATCTGGCGATCGAGCACGGTACCGGCACCGGTCACCAGTTCCGGACGCTGCTCGCGCAGGATCTGGATGGCCTTGAGGCCGAACTGCGAACGCAGGGTCACTTCCAGGGCTGTAAGACCACCGGCAGCCAGGGCGTCGGCCAATGGCAGCACGTCCTGTTCGCGAGCGATGGTGATCACCGGCAGAATCCGCGCCTTGGCGCAGAGGCTGTCGATCAGGGCAACTTTGTCCGCCATGGAAACGGTCGGGGATGGGGTTGTCATAGCGGCTGTTCCTTGGCTCATGGGCACCAGTAAATCTCTAACGTGGGTTGCAGAAACGCGCGGATCGGCATTTCGGCGACATCGTCACCGGCCAGCGCGAAACTCAGGGTGGTCAGCTTGGACTGACCGGAAATCGACAGAATCTTGTGTTTGGCCGAGGCCAGCAGCGCACGACTCATGGTCAGGCGCTGATGCGGCACGGTTGGCGCCAGCATCGGGTAGCAACGACGCTTGCCGTCGGTTTTCAAGGCATCGGCCAGGTTCGGGCTGTTCGGGAACAGCGACGCGGTGTGGCCGTCATCGCCCATGCCCAGCACCAGCACGTCAATCGTCGGCAGCTCGGCGAGCAGGCGATCAGCCTGTTCGGCCGCTTGCTCCAGGTTCGCGGTGGCGCTGTACAGGCTCAGGAACTGAGCCTTGGCCGCCGGGCCTTGCAACAGGTAACGCTTGAGCAGCCCGGCATTGCTGTCGGCATGTTCAACCGGCACCCAACGCTCGTCCGCCAGGCTGACCACCACGTTCGACCAGTCCAGCGTCTGCTTGGCCAGGTGCTGGAAAAACGCCACCGGACTGCGCCCGCCGGACACCACCAGCGTGGCCGTCCCTCGAGCATCGATCGCCTCGCTCAGTTGCCTGGCCACCTGCAGTGCCAGGCCTTCGGCCAGCAGCACCGGGCTTTTGAACGCATGGGCGCTGACGCCCTGCGGCAATTGCAAATTAGATATCGCCATACCACGACCTCCCGTCCCGCGTGATCAGAGCAATGGAGCTCATTGGTCCCCAGGACCCGGCCGCGTACGGCTTGGGCGCATCACCGGATTTTTTCCACCCGGCGATCAACTGGTCACACCACTTCCACGCGGCTTCGATTTCATCTTTACGGACAAACAGGTTCTGATTGCCACGCATCACTTCCAGCAACAACCGCTCGTAGGCATCGGGGATCCGTGCGCTGCGCCAGGTGTCGGAAAAATTCAGCTGCAACGGACCGCTGCGCAGCTGCATGCCCTTGTCCAGGCCTTGTTCTTTGGTCATCACACGCAAGGAAATGCCTTCGTCCGGTTGCAGGCGGATAATCAGCTTGTTGCTGATCTGCAGGCGCTGCTCCGGGGCGAAGATGTAGTGCGACGGTTCCTTGAAGTGGATAACGATCTGCGACAGCTTTTGCGGCATGCGCTTGCCGGTACGCAGGTAGAACGGCACGCCGGCCCAACGCCAGTTGCGGATGTCGGCACGCAGGGCGACGAAGGTTTCGGTGTCGCTCTGGGTGTTGGAATTCGGTTCTTCCAGATAGCCGGGAACTGATTTGCCTTCGCTGTAACCGGCGATGTACTGACCGCGCACCACTTGCGTGGTCAGGCCTTCCGGGCTGATCGGCGCCAGCGCCTTGAGCACTTTGACTTTCTCGTCACGGATGCTGTCGGCGGACAGGTCGGCCGGCGGGTCCATGGCGATCAGGCAGAGCAGTTGCAACAGGTGATTCTGGATCATATCCCGCAGCTGACCGGCCTTGTCGAAGTAGCCCCAGCGGCCTTCGATCCCGACCTTCTCGGCCACGGTGATTTCCACGTGGGAAATGTAATTCTGGTTCCACTGGGTTTCGAACAGGCTGTTGGCGAAACGCAGGGCGATGAGGTTTTGAACGGTCTCTTTGCCCAGGTAGTGGTCGATGCGGTAGGTGCGGTTCTCCGGGAAGAACTGCGCCACGGCGTCGTTGACCTTGCGCGAGGATTCGAGGTCCGAACCGATAGGCTTTTCCAGCACTACGCGGGTGTTCTCGGCCAGACCGACCTTCGCCAGGTTCTCGCAGATCGCGCCGTAAACGGCGGCCGGCGTGGCGAAATAGGCAATCACCCGCTGGGCGCTGCCGGCCAGTTCGGCCAGGGCGAGGTAATCGTCAGCCTTGAGGAAATCGACGTGCAGGTAGCTCAAACGAGACAGGAAGCGCTCGACCACCGCCTCGTCCAGCTCTTTGGCACCGACGTAGCGGCGCAGCTCGGACGCGATGAACGCCAGATGCTCCTGTTCGCTACCGGGCTCACGGGCCAGCGCGATGATGCGCGTGTCCTCATGCAGCAGGCCTGCGCCATCGAGTTGATAGAGGGCAGGAAACAGCTTGCGCAGGGCCAGATCGCCAAGCGCGCCGAACAAGGCAAAGGTGCACGGTTCAACCGTAATCGAAGGCATGATGTTTGTTCTTTTATCAAGTTAAGCTACAAATACCTTTTTTCAAGGCATCGCTCAAGAGAAAATGTAGTAATAACCACAACATTTTCGCAAAATACAGATTCCGAGTGGTGGTCGGTTGGAGCCATCAGTAGGATAGGCCACCGCTTGGGGCCCTATCAAAGGCCCAATTTGCATAGCAACACCCTTATTTGCATCGCAGTGCACTCTTGTAGGTGCACCAAGGAAATCATATGGACCGCGTGCGAAATTTACTGGAACAGATCCAGAATCGCCTTGAAGACCTGAACAAGGCGGAACGCAAAGTCGCCGAAGTGATCCTGCTCAACCCACAGCAGGCCACCCGGTTCAGCATCGCCGCCCTCGCCCAGGCCTCCAAGGTCAGCGAGCCGACGGTCAACCGTTTCTGCCGTTCGTTCGGCGTCAGCGGCTACCCGGAACTCAAGCTTCAGCTCGCCCAGAGCCTGGCCAGTGGCGCGGCGTATGTCAGCCGTGCGGTCGAGGCCGACGACAATCCGGAAGCCTATACCAAGAAGATTTTCGGCAGCGCCATCGCGTCGCTGGACAGTGCCTTGCAGGCGCTGGACCCGAACCTGATCAGCCGCGCCGTCGACTTGCTGATCCAGGCCCGGCAGATCCACTTCTTCGGCCTCGGCGCCTCAGCCCCGGTGGCGCTGGATGCGCAGCACAAATTCTTCCGCTTCAACCTGGCCGTCACCGCCCATGCGGACGTGCTGATGCAGCGCATGATTGCCTCGGTGGCCCACACGGGCGAGTTGTTCGTGATCATTTCCTACACCGGCCGCACCCGCGAGCTGGTGGAAGTGGCGCGTATCGCCCGGGAAAACGGTGCATCGGTGCTCGGCTTGACCGCCGAAGGTTCGCCGCTGGCCAAGGCCAGTACCTTGAGCCTGAACATTCCACTGCCGGAAGACACCGACATCTACATGCCGATGACTTCGCGGATCATTCAGCTCACCGTGCTGGACGTGCTGGCGACCGGCATGACGTTGCGCCGTGGCGTGGATTTCCAGCCGCATTTGCGCAAGATCAAAGAAAGTTTGAATGCGAGCCGGTATCCGATTGGGGATGAGTTTAATTAATCAGGTTTGAGTAGTTTGTCGGCTGATAGTCCGTCTTCGCGGGCAAGCCTCGCTCCTACAGGTTCAGGGTGACCTGTAGGAGCGAGGCTTGCCCGCGAAGAGGCCAGCGGCAACACCGCGAACCCTGAACTAAACCCCCACCCGCGCCTGCAAACTCAAATGCGCCTTCTGCCCCGGTGCCAGGCTCAGGCTATCGGTCCCGCCGCTCGCCGCTTCCACACACACAAACTCGGAAATCTCGTTCCAGCTCACGCCCAATAGCGGACGCGTCCCCGGATGCCAGACCACTGTGTCCGCATCATCCCCGGTATCGATGCACAACTGCCGCTGCCAGGCGTGGTCCTTGAGCTGCAATTCGCCGTCATGCTGGAACACCCGCTGACAGCCACCCTCTACCCGCAACTCGCCTTCCTGCTGACAAACCTGGCGGTTCAACTGATCGTAACCTTGCGCCCCGTCGAGCCCAGACAGCGCTATCTCACCGACATCACCAATACGCCAATAGGCGTGCAATGCCTGACTCAATTGGCACGGCAGGCTGTCCTGATGCTCGGTGCTCAGGCGCAACTCCATGCGTTCGCCAAGGTGCGCATGCAGGTCCACTTGCCAGTCGCACAACTGCAATTGCCAGTGCAGGCGCACGCCGTCATCGTCATGACGGCTGTCGAGCAGCTTCCAGTCCAGCAAGCGTGCCCAACCATGGGACGGCCAGGCGTTTTCGCTCGGATGGCGGCCATACCACGGCCAGCACACCGGCACGCCGCCGCGAATCGCACCGACATGCGGCCACTTCGCCGCGCACCAGAGCCAGGGCTTCTGGCCCTTGGGCTGAAAGTGCAGCAACTGCGCGCCCTGACGACTGAACACCGCCTGACACAGCGGGTGATCGATCACCAGAACGTCGCGCATCTGATAGCGCTCCCACGCAAACACCGGACGTTCGCGCAAGGATTTGAAGAAGCGTTGTAGCGGATGCTCATGCATGTGCCACGGTCCTGAAAATCAGCTGTCACCGGGGTGCGCCGCCCCCAAAAAAAAGCGGACAGCCTGGGCTGTCCGCAAAAATGCGCACATAGAGAGGAGCTTATCGCAACAGCGTTAGAACACCGACTGAATTTTCAGGCCGGCGACCAGCGCGTTATCGACTTCATCCACACCGCCCGGGTGAGTGATGTATTGCAGGTTGGGACGCACGGTCAGCCAGTTGGTAACGTGGAAGCCGTAGTTGATCTCGTAGTTGTATTCGGTGGTACGCAGTGGCGAGAACCGTGGATCGTTGTAGTCCGTGACATTGTTGGCGGCGTTGACCAGCTCGGCGTTTTTCTTCACGTCATCGTTGACATGAATACGCGCGAAACCGATACCGACGTCATCTTTCGGACGGGCATCGAACGGGCCTTTGTACACAAACATCAACGACTGGTAGTTGTCGACGAAGTTGGTGTCCTTGTCGTGGAACGTGGCGTTGGCCGAAACGGTCAGGCCGCGGCTCTTGTCACCGTTGTGGTCGGTCAGCTGTTGCTGCGCCACGAACCAGTAGCCGGACTTGCTGTCGTGGCTGCGGTAAGCGTTGCCGCTGGTGGCAGCATCAGCACCGTTGTCGTCTTCACGAACGTCATCGGCATCGGCCGTGCTTTTGTAGTAACCGACACGGTATTCGCCCGGCAGGTTGTTAGGGTTAGGCAACCAGACCAGTTCGACCGGCAGGACGGTGCCGTTGGTACCACTGCCGCTGAGCTTGAAGCCGTTACCGTGCTCCAGTTGCGACGTGTTCTGGTTGTACGCGCCGATCTGCGCATAGAACTCAGGCGAGATGTTGTACTTCACGCGGACCGCAGCCTGCATGACCGGCCAGTTGTACCAGATGTTGGTCGCCCAGTTACCCACCTGGGAACCGCAGAACGCCAGGTTCTGGAACTCGCAAGGGAAGGTGTTGAAGTCTTCGCCTTCGCCGAAGTAACCGGCCTTGACGTCCAGTTTGCCGTCGAGAAACTGGTGCTTGATCCACAACTGGGTCAGACGGACCATATGGCCGCGACCGTAGACTTCCTGGGAGGAACTCAAGGTGCCGGCACGCGGGTCGCCGACACGGTCATTGGAGATGTTTTCGCCGTTACGGTTGGTCAGCTGGATCTTCGCCTGGGTGTTATCCCAGCCCCACAGTTTTTGCAGGTCCAGTGCCACGCCCAAACCAAACTGGTCGGCATAACGCGCTGTCTTGTCGTCGTTGAAGCCGCCGTGAAGGTTGCTGCCCACTTCACCGACGTAGTCCATTTTGATGTCGATGCCTTGCTCGATCAGCTTGGTCCGCTCACCACCCCAATCACCGGTCATCCATTCGGAATCGGCGCTGAACGCGTCAGCCGCGTGCACACTACCGGCCAACATCATTGCCGCAATTGCCGACAACTGGCAGATAAGCTGAGCGTTGTTGTTCTTCTTCATCCCTACATCCTCGTTTTATTGTTATTAACTGTTTTTATCTAACGCGGTTACATCGGTTGCGATGCGCGACAGGCCGCCCACCGCATATCCCCCCTGTAGGAGCCAGGCTTGCCGGCGAAGGCGTCACTGAAATCGCTTTCGCTGGCAAGCCTGGCTCCTACAGTTTTTGATCTTCAGCGGTTTTTGAACTGGGTGACGTTGGCGCTGTGAACTTCGGTTTTTGGCAGACCGGCCACCCCCAGGCGCTCCCCGGTCTTGGCATCGAACAGCAGCACTTTCGATGGATCGAATTGCAGGGTCAGTGTCTCGCCCACGGCCGGCGCAACGTCCGGTGCCAGGCGGCAGCAGACTTTGGTGTCGTTGAGATTGACGAATACCAGCGTGTCCGGACCGGTCGGTTCGGTGACCTGCACTTCGGCGCGAATGGTCGGCAAACCATTGGCCTCGCTGCCCGCCAGCACGATCTGCTCAGGGCGCATGCCGAGGATCACTTCGCGATCTTCCAGACCGGCGTCCTGCATGCCCAACGGCAATTCGCAGCGCGCCTGACCGCTGTCGAGCAGCGCCAACAGACGACCGTCCTTGCGTTGCAAACGCAGGGGAATGAAGTTCATCGGCGGCGAACCAATGAAGCTCGCCACGAACAGGTTGGCCGGGTTGTTGTAGATGTCTTTCGGCGTGCCGAACTGCTGAATGATCCCGTCCTTCATCACCGCCACTTTGTCGCCCAGCGTCATCGCTTCGATCTGGTCGTGGGTCACGTAGACCGTGGTGGTTTTCAGGCGCTGGTGCATCAGTTTCATTTCGGTGCGCATCTCGACGCGCAGCTTGGCGTCGAGGTTGGACAGCGGTTCGTCGAACAGGTAAATCTTCGGCCGACGCGCCAGGGCACGGCCCATCGCCACACGCTGTTGCTGACCACCGGAGAGCTGGCCGGGCTTGCGGCTCAGCAGGTGCTCGATCTGCAATAGCTTGGAGACGCGAGCGACTTCTTCGTCGATTTCGGCGGCGGGCATTTTGCGAATCTTCAGGCCGAAGGCGATGTTGTCGCGCACGCTCATGGTCGGGTACAGCGCGTAGGACTGGAACACCATGGCGATGTCGCGATCCTTCGGGCTCATGCCGCTGATGTCGGCGTCATCCACCAGGATCGCGCCGCCGCTGATGGTTTCCAGGCCGGCGATGCAGTTCATCAGCGTGGATTTACCGCAGCCCGACGGACCGACCAGGATCAGGAATTCCCCGTCATCGATCTTCAGTTCGATGTTTTTCAGGGTGTCCGGCAAACCGGCGCCGTAGGTCTTGTTGACGTTGCGTAATTCGAGAGTTGCCATGTTTCTACCCCTTGACCGCGCCGGACGTCAGCCCACGCAGGAAATACTTGCCAGCGAATATGTAGACCAGCAGTGTCGGCAGCCCGGCGATCATCGCGGCGGCCATATCAACGTTGTATTCCTTGGCCCCGGTGCTGGTGTTGACCAGGTTGTTCAGGGCCACGGTAATTGGCTGGGCATCGCCACTGGCGAAGACCACGCCGAACAGGAAGTCATTCCAGATCTGGGTGAACTGCCAGATCAGGCAGACCATCACGATCGGGATCGACATCGGCAGCAGGATCTTCCAGAAAATCGTGAAGAAGCCTGCGCCGTCCAGGCGTGCAGCCTTGACCAGCGCATCCGGGATGCTCACGTAGTAGTTACGGAAGAACAGCGTGGTGAACGCCAGCCCGTAGACCACGTGCACCAGCACCAGACCGGTGGTGGTGTTGGCCAGGCCGAACTTGCCGAGGGTGAACGAAGCCGGCAGCAGCACGGTCTGGAACGGCAGGAAGCAGCCGAACAGCAGCAGGCCGAAGAACAACTGCGAGCCACGGAAGCGCCACATCGACAGCACGTAGCCGTTCATGGCACCGATGAAGGTCGAGATAAAAACCGCCGGCACGGTGATTTTCACCGAGTTCCAGAAGTACCCGCCGACCACGTCCCAGGCCTTGATCCAGCCGATGCCGTCAATGACGGTCGGCCAGCTCAGCAGGTTGCCGGTACGGATGTCTTCCGGGGATTTGAAGCTGGTCAGCAGCATCACGATCAGCGGAATCAGGTACACCGCAGCGGCCAGCAGAAGCGTGGCGTAAATCGCGATGCGGCTGAAACTCAGCGTTGGTTTTCCGAGTTGATTAGTCATGGCGTTTGCCTCGCAGCTCGGAGTACAGGTACGGCACGAGGATGGTCAGCACGGCACCGAGCATCAGCATGGCGCTGGCCGAACCGATGCCCATCTGGCCACGGCTGAAGGTGAAGGAATACATGAACATCGCCGGCAGGTCGGACGAGTAGCCGGGACCGCCCGCCGTCATCGCCGCCACCAGGTCGAAGCTCTTGATCGCGATGTGCGCGAGGATCATGAAGGCGCTGAAAAACACCGGGCGCAGGCTCGGCAGGACGATCTTCAAATAGATGGTCGGCAGGCTCGCACCGTCGACTTGCGCGGCACGGATGATCGATTGATCGACACCGCGCAGACCGGCCAGGAACATCGCCATCACAAACCCGGAGGCTTGCCACACGGCAGCGATCACCAGGCAGTACACCACGCGATCCTGATCCACCAGCCAGTCGAGACGGAAGCCTTCCCAGCCCCAGTCACGCAGCATCTTGTCCAGGCCCAGGCCAGGGTTGAGCAGCCATTTCCAGGCCGTACCGGTGACGATCATCGACAGCGCCATCGGGTACAGGTAAACGGTGCGAATGAAGCCTTCCTTGCGAATGCGCTGGTCCAGCAGCACCGCGAGGAACACGCCCAATACCAGGCTGATGCCGATGAACATGCCACCGAAGAGCGCGAGGTTCTTGCTCGCGACCCACCAGCGATCGTTGTCCATCAGGCGCATGTATTGCTGCAGGCCGACCCATTTGTAGCTCGGCATGAAGCTGGAATTGGTGAAGGACAGTATGAATGTCCAAATGATGTAACCGTAGAAACCAACCAACACGATGAGCATGCTTGGCGCGAGTACCAACTTGGGTAACCAGCGTTGCAGCGCATCGAACGGTGAGGCTTTGCTGAAAACCGCCACAGAGCTCATCGGGATAATCCATTGGAGAAGTGAGTATCTGTAGGAGCGAGGCTTGCCCGCGAAGGCGGCGTAACTGTCGACAACTCTGTTGAATGTCAGACTGCTTTCGCGGGCAAGCCTCGCTCCTACAAGGGGAACGGTCCCAGAAAATTGCCGCAGGCGAGCCTGCGGCCTCAGGGATTACTGGGCGGCTTTGACAGCCGATGCCAGTTGGGCGCTGGCCTTGGCCGGGTCAGCGTCCTTGTCGTTCATGAAGTTGGTGACCACGTCGAAGATCGCGCCTTGCACGGCCAGGGAAGTGGCCATGTTGTGCGCCATGCTTGGTTGCAGGCCGCCGGTCTTCTCGTCCGCCAGGAAGTCCTTGGCGGCGGTTTGAGCGCAGGCGTCGAAACCGAGCTTGTCCATCTCGTTCAGCATGTCGGTACGGACCGGGATCGAACCCTTGTTGATGCTGAAGACTTTCTGGAAATCGGTACCCAGAGCAACCTTGGCCAGGTCTTGCTGGGCGGCGATGTCACCCTTGCGATCAGCTTTCAGCTTGAATACAGCCATCGAGTCGATGTTGTAGGTGAAGGCTTTTTCGGTGCCCGGGAACGGCACGCACTGGTAGTCCTTGCCGGCGACTTTCTTCGCCGCAGTCCATTCGCTTTTCGCCCAGTCGCCCATCATCTGCATACCGGCCTTGCCGTTGATGACCTCGGCGGCAGCGATGTTCCAGTCACGACCGGCGCGGTTCGGGTCCATGTAGCCGGTGAGTTTTTTCAGCTCGGTGAACGACTTGGTCATTTCCGGCCCGGACAGGGTTTTCTGATCCAGGTCTACCAACGCTTTTTTGTAACCGTCGGCGCCCATGACCGAGAGCACCACGTCTTCAAACACGGTGCTGTCTTGCCAAGGCTGACCACCGTGGGCGAGCGCGATGAAGCCGGCGGCTTTGAGCTTGTCGCCGGCGGCGTAGAATTCTTCGAGGGTGGTCGGGGCTTTGTCGATCCCGGCTTTCTTGAACACTTCCGGGTTGATCCACAGCCAGTTCACACGGTGAATGTTCACCGGAACGGCCACGTAGTCGCCTTCGTATTTGACGGTGTCGGAGACTTTCTTGATCAGCAGGTTATCCCAGCCTTCGGACTTGGAAACGTCTTTCAGGGTGTCGGTGCTGAGCAGGCCAGTGCTGCCCCACTCCTGGATGTCCGGCCCCTTGATCTGGGCAACGCCCGGCGGGTTACCGGCGACTGCGCGGCTTTTCAGTACGGTCATGGCCGTGGAACCGCCACCACCGGCGACTGCGCCGTCCTTCCAGGTGAAGCCGTCTTTTTCGACTTGAGCCTTGAGGACATCGACCGCTGCTTTTTCACCACCCGACGTCCACCAGTGAACAACTTCCACCGAACCTTTGGAATCGGCGGCAAGGCCACTGAGAGGAAATGCACTGAGGGGAAGCAGCGACGCGAGAGAAATGACAGTAGCGAGGCGAGAAATCGCATTCATCTAGTAGTACCTTTCTTGTTGTTATGCATGCAAGTCTGGTGCTTGCGCTGCATAGGATTTTAAACAGGAGTCATCCCCTCGCAGGTAACGAAGGGACGCGTGAATGTCACCGCATGGTTACATAGAACCGCTCTGGGACAGACTCGCCAAGGCACTGGCCATGCTCGGCGCCAGCGGCAGGCGCGGAATCAACACGGCTTGCCAGGCGTGATAGAGATCGGGTTTGCCGGCCCAGATATCGGCGCTCGGACGGTTCTGCGGATCGAGCTCGTGATACCAACTGCCCTCGCAGCGGTCGATGAAATGACTGTCACAAAATTCCCAGAACAGTCGGTACCAGGTTTCATATTGCTCATCGCCCGTGCGTTTAAGCAGCGCGCTGGCGGCGGCGCTGGCTTCGCAATGGGTCCAGTGCAAGCGATGGCGAACCACCGCGCGGTTATCCCAATCGAGGGTGTAGACAATCCCGGGTAGCCCATCGACATCCCAGCCATGGCGGCAGTTGTGCTCGAAGAGTTTTTGCGCGTCAGTGGCGAGCCAACCGGGCGTCAGCATCCCGGCCTGTACTCGCGCAGCTTCGAGGTGCAGCAACAGCCGGGCCCATTCGAAGCCGTGTCCCGGCGTGGTGCCGTAAGGACGGAAACCGTCGGCCGGGTTGTCGTGGTTGTAGTCGCGCAACGGCTGCCAGTCGCGGTCGAAATGTTCGACCACCAGGTAATCGTTGGCGGCGGCGTGACCATGGATCACGCGCTCGACGATCCGTTGCGCGCGGCACAACCAGCGATTGTCTTGCGTGACATCGGCCAGCGCGAGGAAGGCTTCGGTGGCGTGCATGTTGCTGTTGGCGCCGCGATAACGTTCCTCTTCACGCCAGTCGCGATTGAAGGATTCGCGCATTGCGCCCTCCTCCTCGCTCCAGAAATACGTGTCGATGATGTGGATCGCGTCATCGAGCAAGGCCTGTGCACCGGGACGCTGCGCCACCACGGCGGAACTGGCGGCCAGGGCAACGAAGGCGTGCAGGTAAGCGGCCTTGCCGGTGTTGTCGTCAAGGGGATGCGCGGTGGCGAACCAGCCACCATGCTCGGCATCGCGCAACGGCCCGCGAAGGGCATTGATGCCGTGATCCACCAGCTCGGCGAAACCCGGCAGGCCCTGGATGTGCGCCATGGCGAAGCTGTGGGTCATGCGCGCGGTGTTCATGGTTTCGGCATGGGCGTTGGTCGGGAGACAGCCCTTTTCGTCGAGATTGCCGAAGCCCTCGGGGAGCTTCGATGCCTTGGCGAATGCCAGCAGGCGCAGGCCTTCGGCGGCGAGCCATTGCTGATGGGCCGGTGCGTTCAGCCAACTGCTGAAAGCGGGTTGGAAGGTGTCCATGGGGTGCCTTTTTTGTTGTTATGACTGCGGGCAGTCTAAACAACGGGCGGTGGCGGGCTTGTAACGAAGGGGGCGAGTTATGTCACCGAATGGTGACATTTTGTAGGAGCCAGCTTGCTGGCGATGGCGTTTTCAATGACGCTATCGCCAGCAAGCTGGCTCCTACAGGGATTTGTGTTTTTTCAGTCGATTGATCGAGGCAATTGGAGCGTCACCCGCAACCCACCTTCACGCAGGTTTTGCAGGCTGACTTCCCCGCCATGGCTATGGGCAATGTTGCGCGCAATGCCCAATCCCAACCCATAACCCTGCTGCTGCCCGGCCAGACGAAAGTGCGGCTCGAACACCTGCTCCAGCCGCTGCTCCGGCACACCCGGCCCTTCGTCATCGACATGCAGGACAAACGCGTTCTCGTCGTCATCGATGTGTAGGTGCGCGTTCTGACCGTACTTCAAGGCGTTGTCGATCAGGTTGCCGATGCAGCGCTTGAGCGCCAGCGGTTTACCCGGATACGCCGCCAGCGCCCGCCCCTGCTGGGTCACGCGACCATTGCCGTTAGGCGCCAGATACGGTTCCACCAGGCAATCGAGCACATGGTTGAGGTCCACCTGTTCGATGTTTTCGTGGATGTCAGTGTCTTTCACGCATTGCAGCGCGCCTTTGACCAGCAGCTCCAGCTCATCGAGATCTCGTCCGAATTTGGCTTGCAGCTTTTCGTCTTCCAGCAATTCGACACGCAGGCGCAAGCGGGTAATCGGCGTGCGCAAATCATGGGAAATCGCGCTGAACAACTGGCTGCGTTCAGTCAGGTAACGGCTGATACGTTCGCGCATCGCATTGAAGGCGCGCCCCACTTCCACCACTTCACTGCCGCCGCCTTCGGCCACCGGCTCGACTTCCGCCCCGAGGGACATGTCCCGCGCAGCCCGTGCCAAACGCTTGAGCGGCCGGCTCTGCCAGTGCACCAGCAGGCCGATGAACAACAGCAAAAAGCCGCTGGTGAGGACGATGAACCAGACTTGCTGCGCCGGCAGGCCTTGCTCTTCAAGGCTGGTGTAGGGCTCGGGCAACAGCGAGGCGATGTACAGCCACTCGCCCGGCGCCATCTGGATTTGCGTGACCAGCACCGGCGGATTCACCGGCTCCAGGGTCAGTGCGTAATGCGCCCAGGAACGCGGCAGCTCATCCAGTTTCAGGCCACCGTTGAAGATCCGCAGGTCTTCGGGGCTGACGAAGGTCACCGAGATATCGGTGTCCTGGCCGAGCGACTGGCGCAGCACTTCGTCCACGGCTTTGAGCACCGCCGCTTTGCGCGGGGTGATCGGCAGCACTTCCATGCCAAGCGGTTTGTCGTTGAGGGTCACCACAAAACGGGTGCCGCCCATGCTGCGCAACTGGTCAAGCACCAGCGGCCTGAACGCCACCGGCAACGAGCGAAAATAACTGACACTGGCGGTCATCGAATGGGCAAGGCTACGGGCGCTGGTGACCAGGCCTTCCAGCTGCGTGGCACGCAATTGCGAAACCCAGATCACGCTCGACAACGTCTGCGCGAACAACACCGCCAGCAAGGTCAGCAGCAGCATCCGCCCGAGCAGCGAACGCGGGACCGGGATCTTTGCCGCGAGCTTGCGCAACACCTCAGTGACCATTGCTGGCAACCACATTGGCCGCCAACTGATAACCGCTGCCGCGCACGGTGCGAATCAGTCGCGGCGGTTTTTCGGTATCGCGCAGGCGTTGGCGCAAACGGCTGACGGCCATGTCGACGATCCGGTCCAGCGGCATCAGGTCGCGGCCACGGGTGGCGTTGCCGATGGTGTCGCGGTCGAGGATTTCCTGGGGGTGATCGAGGAACAGTTTCAGCAGGGCGAAATCGGCGCCGGAGAGAATCACTTCTTCGCCATCGATGTGGAACAGCCGATGGCTGACCATGTCCAGTCGCCAATCATCAAAGGCCAGCACTTCACTGCCGGAACGTTCCTGGCCGAATTGCGCACGACGCAACAAGGCTTTGATCCGCGCCTGCAATTCACGGGGGCTGAAGGGTTTGCCGAGGTAGTCGTCGGCGCCCAGTTCCAGGCCGATGACGCGGTCGGCTTCGTCGGAGCTGGCGGTGAGCATGATGATCGGCACTTGCGCCTGACGCGGGTGCTGGCGGATCCAGCGGCAGAGGCTGAAGCCGTCTTCGTCGGGCAGCATCACGTCGAGGATCACCAGATCGCTCGGCGCATCGTTCAACGCCTGGCGAAAACCGGCGCCGTCGGGCGTGGTACGTACCTGGAAACCCGCGCGGGTCAGGTAGGTGTCCAGCAACTCGCGTATCTCTTGATCGTCATCGACCAACAAAATCGACTTGTTGACTGAGCTCACGGGGCGGCGTCCTTGTTGTTTGAATTGGAGGATTATGCCTGATCGATCATAAATCTATGTGTCTGTTCCGGCCTCTTCGCGGGCAAGCCTCGCTCCTACAGGTTGCTCCGGTGCTTCTGTAGGAGCGAGCGGTGCGGCGTCCGACTTGCCCGCGAAGAGAACGACGCGGTCCTTATGCCTGGTCGAGGGCCACACCCGCACCCACCAACCCGGAATACGGCGCCGTCACCAGCCACACCGGAATCCCCTTGAAGTAATCGCTCATGCAACCCTTGTCGGCAAAGCACCGCGCAAAACCGCTTTCGAGGAAGAAATCGGCAAACCGCGGGATCACCCCACCGACGATAAACACGCCACCGCGCGCGCCCGTGGTGAGCACGTTGTTGCCCGCCACGCGACCGAGCCAGCAACAGAACTGTTCCAGCACTTCCAGCGCAATCGGATCACCCGCCAGGCCGGCGGCGGTAATCGCTTCCGGCGTTTCGAGCACAGGCGTATGCCCGTCCACCGCGCAAATCGCCCGATAGACGCGCGGCAAGCCGCTGCCACTCAACGCCGTTTCCGCGCTGACATGCCCAATCTCGTTGAAGATGTGCTGCCACAACTGAGTTTCACGCGGGCTGCTCAACGGCAAATCGACGTGGCCACCCTCGCCCGGCAATGCAGCAAAACGCCCTTCGCCGAGATCGAGCAAAGTACCGACGCCCAACCCCGTGCCCGGGCCAATCACCACCGCCGGGCGCAACGGTTCCGGCGTGCCTTCGCAAACCACGCGGAATTCGCCCGGCTGCAAACGGGTCATGCCCAGCGCCATCGCCGAGAAGTCGTTGACCAACAGCAGTTGCTCGACTTGCAAGGTCTGGCAGAACGCCTTGCGACTGAGGCGCCAGTGATTGTTGGTGAACTTGAATTCATCACCGCTCACCGGGCCGGCCACTGACAGACACACGGAACCAATCGAACCCGGCGCCAGCCCCTGCCCGTTCAGATAGACGCTGATCGCCTCTTCCGGGCTGGGAAAATCTGCCGTTGCCAGCACCTGGACCGATTCCAGCTGCTGGTTTTTCCACAACGCGAAACGTGCGTTGGTCCCACCGATGTCACCGACCAAAGCCAGTTTCAATTAAGCGTCTCCAGGGCAGAAGTAAAGGCGCTGGCGCCCTGCTCTGCGGAGCTGAAGGCCATGCGCATGAAACCAAACAGCTCGCGACCGGTGCCAATGTTGTTGCCCAACAGGCCCTTGGCAGGTTCGCGCGCTGCGAATTCTTCGGCGTCAACCTTAAGCTCCAGAGTGCCTTTGACGCCATCGACGCGGATGATATCGCCCTCTTGGACTCGCGCCAAAGCGCCGCCCACGTAAGCTTCGGGGCTGACGTGAATCGCCGCCGGGATTTTCCCCGAGGCGCCGGACATGCGTCCGTCGGTGACCAGCGCGACTTTGAAGCCGCGATCCTGCAGCACGCCGAGGAACGGCGTCATTTTGTGCAGTTCCGGCATGCCGTTGGAGCGCGGGCCCTGGAAGCGCATCACCGCGACAAAGTCCTTCTCCAGTAAACCGGCCTTGAACGCATCGGCCAGATCCTGTTGATCCTGGAACACCATTGCCGGTGCTTCGACGATCTGGTTTTCCAAGGCGACTGCCGAGACTTTCATCACGCCACGACCGAGGTTGCCTTCCATCACGCGCAAGCCGCCCTCGGGCGAAAACGCACGCGCCACCGGGCGCAGGATGGTTTCATCGAGGCTGTCGGTGACGCCTTCGCGCCATACCAGCTCACCGTTATCGAGGAACGGTTCCTTGGTGTAGCGGCTCAGGCCGTGGCCCAGAACCGTGTTGACGTTTTCGTGGAGCAGGCCGGCTTCCAGCAGTTCGCGGATCAGGAACGACATGCCGCCCGCCGCCTGGAAGTGGTTGATGTCGGCTTTGCCGTTCGGGTAGACGTGGCTCAGGGTCGGCACGACTTCGGAGAGGTCGGCCATGTCCTGCCAGGTCAGTTGAATGCCCGCCGCCATGGCAATCGCCGGCATGTGCAAAGTGTGGTTGGTCGAACCGCCGGTGGCGTGCAGCGCCACGATGGAGTTGACCAGCGAACGCTCATCGACGATTTCGCCGATCGGCATGAAGTTGCCATTCTGCTTGGTCAGGCGCGTGACCTGATGCGCCGCTTCGCGGGTCAGGGCATCGCGCAACGGCGTGTTCGGGTTGACGAAAGAAGCGCCCGGCAAGTGCAGGCCCATGACTTCCATCAGCAACTGGTTGGTGTTGGCGGTGCCGTAGAAGGTGCAGGTGCCGGGGCTGTGGTAGGAATTCATTTCCGATTCCAGCAGCTCTTCACGCGAGGCCTTGCCTTCGGCATAGCGCTGACGCACATCGGCTTTCTGCTTGTTGGAAATGCCCGAGACCATCGGCCCGCCCGGTACGAAAATCATCGGCAGATGACCGAAGCGCAACGCGCCCATCATCAGGCCCGGCACGATCTTGTCGCAGATGCCGAGCATCAGCGCGCCATCGAACATGTTGTGGGAAAGGGCAACAGCGGTGGACAGCGCGATCACTTCACGGCTTGGCAGGCTCAGTTCCATGCCCGGCTCGCCTTGGGTCACGCCATCGCACATCGCCGGGGTGCCGCCGGCGAACTGGCCGACGGAGCCGATTTCGCGCAGGGCTTTTTTGATCAGTTCAGGAAAGACTTCGTACGGCTGATGCGCCGAGAGCATGTCGTTATATGACGAAACAATCGCGATGTTCGCGGAGTTCATCATTCGCAGGCTGTTCTTGTCTTCGGTGCCGCAACCGGCCACGCCATGGGCGAAGTTGGCGCATTGCAGCTTGCCGCGCATCGGACCGTCGCTGGCCGCACCGCGAATGAGCGCAAGGTAAGCCTCGCGGGTTGCGCGGCTGCGGGCGATAAGCCGTTCGGTGACCTCAAGGACGCGGGGATGCATGTGTAGAACTCCAGGCTAACGGATGTGGCGACCTGATTGTCTATGCTGAACAAGAGCCGTTGTTGATGGGATGACAAACGGCTTTCTTGATCATTCGGACCAGTTGATTCAGGTCACTCGTTGTAGATTGAACAAAATATTGCCACTAAAAAGGCTTGTTTTCTATTTTTATGCGAATAATCTTGTAATTCCAACAACAAAACGACGGCGGCCCTGTTAAATGACTCTTCGAATCGCAATCAATGGTTTTGGCCGTATCGGCCGCAACGTCCTTCGCGCACTGTATACCCAAGGCTACCGTCAGGATTTGCAGATCGTTGCAATCAATGACCTGGGCGACAGCGCGATGAACGCTCATCTGCTCAAGTACGACACTGTTCACGGCACGTTCGACGCCGATGTCCAGCATGATCAGGAAAGCCTGACCGTCAATGGCGACCGGATTTCCGTCAGCGCCATTCGTAACCCGGCCGAGCTGCCTTGGGCCGCGGAAAAGATTGATGTCGTGTTCGAATGCACCGGTTTGTTCACCGACCGGGCCAAAGCCGCCGCGCATATTACGGCCGGCGCGCGCAAAGTGATCATCTCTGCACCGGCCAAAGGCGCCGACGCCACCGTGGTGTATGGGGTGAACCACGACATTCTGCGCCAATCGCACCAGATTATTTCCAACGCGTCGTGCACCACCAACTGCCTGGCCCCGGTGGCCCAGGTGCTGCACCGCGAACTGGGCATCGAAAGTGGTTTGATGACCACCATCCACGCCTACACCAACGATCAAAACCTGACCGACGTCTACCACACCGACCCGTACCGCGCCCGTTCGGCCACCCAGAACATGATCCCGAGCAAGACCGGTGCGGCCGAAGCGGTCGGCCTGGTGCTGCCGGAACTGGCGGGCAAACTGACCGGCATGGCCGTGCGTGTGCCGGTGATCAACGTGTCGCTGGTGGACCTGACCGTGCAACTGAAGCGCGAGGCGTCGGCCGATGAAGTGAATGCGCTGCTCAAGGAAGCCAGCCAGCATTCGAAGATTCTGGGCTACAACACGTTGCCGCTGGTCTCGAGCGACTTCAACCACAACCCGCTGTCGTCGATCTTCGACGCCAACCACACCAAGTCCAGCGGCAAGCTGCTCAAGGTTCTGGCCTGGTACGACAACGAATGGGGCTTCTCCAACCGCATGCTCGATAACTGCCTGGCGCTGTGCAACGCTGAGTAAGTTGGCGTCCGGAATACCGCTATCGCCGGCAAGCCGGCTCCTACAAGGTTGCGGCGTACCCGGTCCCTGTAGGAGCCGGCTTGCTGGCGATGGCGGCCTCATGAACACCATCGTCGGTAACCTACCTACGGAACATCCCATGATCGGTATCAGCTTCACGCAAAAAACCGTCGCCGCGCGCAAACGCATCGCCCTGGTCGCCCATGACCACTGCAAGGTGTTCCTGCTGGACTGGGCCGAGCGGCACAAAGACAAACTCGCGCAACATGAACTGGTCGCCACCGGCACCACGGGTTTGTTATTGCAACAACGCCTCGACCTGCCCGTGGAAAGCATGATCAGCGGCCCCTTGGGCGGCGACCAGCAACTCGGCGCACAAATCGCCGAGCAGCGGGTCGACATGCTGGTGTTCTTCTGGGACCCGTTCGAACCGCAACCCCATGACCCGGACATCAAGGCGTTGCTGCGGGTCGCGGCTGTCTGGAACATTCCCGTCGCCTGCAATGAATGCAGCGCCGACTACCTGCTCAGCAGCCCGTTGATGGATCAGGCGCATTCACATCGCATTCCCGATTACGCGACCTATTTGCTGGGCCGCGCATAAACCTTCACAAATCAGGACTTGACCATCGTAGCGGATGATAAGCATTATCATTTGATCAAAATGGATCAGGTCCTCCCGTGAGTCAATCGCGCTTCAATCATGTCTTCATCGCCCA
Source organism: Pseudomonas sp. FW300-N2A2 (assembly GCF_017351735.1). Taxonomy (NCBI): domain Bacteria; kingdom Pseudomonadati; phylum Pseudomonadota; class Gammaproteobacteria; order Pseudomonadales; family Pseudomonadaceae; genus Pseudomonas; species Pseudomonas sp. FW300-N2A2. Next base: position 141,198 of record NZ_JACNDU010000008.1, read on the forward strand.
GCGCGTCTCTCTGCTGCGCACGCTGGAGCGGATGGTCAACAATCACAGCACCGCCGAAGACCTCTTGCAGGAGACCTACCTGCGCGTGACCCGTGCGCTCAGCGAACGGGCCATCGACCACCTTGAACCCTTTGTTTTCCAGACCGCCCGCAACCTGGCGCTGGACCATTTGCGTGCTCGGCGCATTCAGTCCCGGACGATGCTCGACGACGTGCCGATGGACGTGGTGGAAAGCATTGCCGCACCGGCCAGCAGTGCCGAGGATGCCGCCCATGCCAAACAATTGCTGGAGCGTTTGAACGTGAGCCTCAGTGAACTCAGCGCCCGTCAGCAGCAGATTTTCATTCTCAGCCGTTTGCACGGGCACAGCTATCTGGAGATTTCCGAGAAGCTCGGCGTGTCATTGAGCACGGTGCAAAAGGAGTTGAAGCTCATCATGGCCATCTGCATCGGTGTCGCCGAACGGTTAAACGGCGACTGAGCAAGCAAGGCTTTGCTACCCTTGCCCACTTTCAAGCTCCACTAAAAAACAGCCGTGCACAGACACTGCCGAGGAAACACCGTGACGGACACCCACCGCTCCCCTCCGCCCTCCCCGGCGCGGGACTCCGCAAGTGCGATGGACCAGGCCCTGGACTGGCTGATCGTGCTGGGCAGTCCGAGCGAAGAACAGTCTCGCCAGTTCCAGGCATGGCTGGACGCCGACCCTTTGCATGCGCAAGCGTTCGCCAAGGCCCAGGCCATCTGGGACGGCCCGCAAGTCGTGCAATGCGCGCAGCACCTGGCCGCGCTGCCACCCAAAGTCACCGTGTTGTCGCGCCTGCGCCCGCACTGGAAACCGTTGGCCACTGCTGCCGTGTTGATCCTCGGCCTGTTCAGTTTCAGCAACCTGCCCCTGCGTCTCCAGGCCGATCACCTGACGGTGGTCGGTGAGCGTCAGCGCCTGCAACTGGAGGACGGCTCGAAAGTCCTGCTCAATACCAACTCGGCGTTTTCCAGCACCATCAACGATCAGCAGCGCGTCGCCCGCCTTTATCAGGGCGAAGCGTTTTTCGAAGTGCCGGCCCATCGCGGCCAGCCGCTGGAAATCGACGCCGGACCGGTGAAGGCCAGCGTGCACGACACCGCGTTTGCGGTGCGCTACCTCGATGGCGTGACGCAGGTTCAAGTGCAGCGTGGCGATGTCGACTTGCGGGCGACCCGCGACGACGCACGGATTCGCCTGTCTGCCGGCGAAAGCATCCGCATCGGCCCCAACGGTTTCGACCGGCCGGCCAGGCTCGACGCCGCGACTGACCTGGCCTGGGTCCAGGGCCGACTGGTGTTCGAAAACTGCCCGATGAGCCAGGTGCTGGCGGAACTGCGTCGCTACTACCCAGGCTGGATCATCAACAACAACGAGCAGTTGGCCGACGTCGCCGTGACCGGCAATTACCGTCTCGACCAGCCGCTGGACGTGGTCCGCTCCCTGGCGCACATCACCTCGGCGCGGCTCCAGGAATATCCGGCGCTGGTGATCCTGAACTAAATGAGAATTATTTTTACTCGATAGCTGAAGCTCGTACGTCTCGTTATAGCCAATGCAATTGATTCGCATCTTCATATGCCAATCAGCACCTATAAAGATTCGTGCGACTCGGAGCGCTATCGATGTCCTCTCGCCTTACCCGCCACTCCTCTTCACCGTCCCGCGTGCTCTCGCTGCTGACCGCCGCCATCCTCATGGCTGGTAGCGCGCCGCTGATGGCCGCCACCGCCGCCGAACAACCGACGCGCAACATGGGCGATTACGCGTTTGCGATCCCGCAACAGTCGCTGGTCTCGGCACTCAATGCCTTTACCGCGGTGACGGGCTGGCAGGTCGGCTTGCCGGCAGAACTTGGGCAAGGCGTGGCCTCGCCGGGTGTGCGCGGGTCCTTGTCGCCGGAGAAAGCCCTGGATCGCCTGTTGGTGGGGACCAACCTGAGCTATCGCAAACTGGGCAACAACAACATCGTCCTGGAAAAGCGCCCGAGCAGCGGCGCGCTCAATCTGCAACAGGTGACCATCAGCGCCACCCGCCAGGAACAAACCGTGGAAAGCGTGCCGGGCACCGTCACCGTTCACACCCGCGAAGAGCTGGACCGCAACAACGTCAACACCATCAAGAACCTCGTGCGTTACGAACCGGGCGTTTCGGTCGGTGGTGCGGGCCAGCGCGGCGGGATCAGCGGCTACAACATCCGCGGCATCGACGGCGACCGGATCCTGACCCAGGTCGATGGCGTCGAAGTGCCCAACGATTTCTTCAACGGCCCTTACGCCAAGACCCAGCGCAACTACGTCGACCCGGAGATCATCAAACGCGTCGAAATCCTCCGCGGGCCGGCCTCGGTGCTGTACGGCAGCAACGCCATCGGCGGCGCGGTCAGCTATTTCACCCTCGACCCGGACGACATCATCAAACCCGGCAAAGACGTCGGCGCCCGCCTGAAAACCGGCTACAGCTCCGCCGACGAGAGCTGGCTGAAGTCCGCGACTGTGGCTGGCCGCGCCGATCAGTTCGATGGCTTGCTGCATTACAGCCAGCGCGACGGTCATGAAACCGAATCCTACGGCAGCAACAACGGCACCGGCCTGGCGCGCACTGCGGCCAACCCGGAGGACGTGCGAACCTACAACGTGCTGGCCAAGATCGGCTGGAACTACAACGAAGATTCGCGCCTGGGCCTGACGTATGAAAAGTACAAGGACGACCGCGACACCGATCAGAAAAGCGCCTACGGCGGTCCGTTCGACAAAGGCCAGCCGGCGATTCCGGCCAGCGTCCTGCCGGGCGGCATGTACCAGTGGCGCACCGGTAACGACACCGTCACCCGCGAGCGTTTCGGCCTGGAACACAGCTTCGCCCTCGACAGTCTGCTGGCAGACAACGTCAAGTGGAGCCTGAACCACCAGGTCGCCAAGACCGACCAGAGCACCGAAGAGTTCTACTACCCGATCTCACGCAAAGTGCTGCGCACCCGCGAAACCCTTTATGAAGAAAAGCAGTGGGTGTTTGACGCGCAACTGGACAAGGCTTTCAGTCTTGCCGACACCGAGCACCTGCTGACCTACGGCACCACGATCAAGCAGCAGAAAGTCACCGGTTCGCGCAGCGGCAACGGCACCTGCCTCGCGGTCTTTGGCTCCTGCCGAACCCTCGGCGCCGTCAGCACCGCAGACGTGCTGAAAAAATCCAGCGACTTCCCCGATCCGACCGTCAACACCTACAGTTTGTTCGCCCAGGATCAAATCAGCTGGGACAAATGGACCTTCCTGCCGGGGCTGCGCTACGACTACACCGAGCTCAAGCCGCACATCACCCAGGAGTTCTTGAACACCGTGGCGGCCGATGGCCGCGGCACCGTCAGCAACGACTCAAAAACCTGGCATCGTGTGTCGCCGAAATTCGGCCTGACCTACGCCCTGACCGACCAGTACACCTGGTATGGCCAGTACGCCGAAGGTTTCCGCACACCGACCGCCAAGGCGTTGTACGGGCGCTTCGAGAACACCACCACCGGTTATCGCGTGGAACCCAACCCGAACCTCGACCCGGAAACCAGTAAAGGTTTTGAAACCGGTCTGCGCGGTCAATTCGAATCGGGCTCCTTCGATGTGGCTGTGTTCTACAACAAGTACCGCGACTTCATCGAAGAGGATGCCATCTCCCCCGGTTACAACGAGCTGACCTTCCAGAGCGCCAACATCAAGCGCGCCACGATCAAGGGCGCAGAGGTCAAGGGACGTCTGAACCTCGACGTCTTCGGCGCGCCACAAGGTCTGTACACCCAGGGCTCGGTGGCCTACGCCTACGGTCGCAACAATGACAACGGCGAACCGATCAACAGCGTCAACCCGCTGACCGGCGTGTTCGGCCTCGGTTACGACCAGGACAACTACGGTGGTTTGCTCAGCTGGACGCTGGTGAAAAAGAAGGATCGCGTCGACGACACCAAATTCAAGTCGCCGGACGGCGTCAGCAGCCAGTTCAAATCGCCGGGCTTCGGCGTGCTGGACCTGACCGGTTTCTACAAAGTGACGGACGACGTGACCGTCAGCGCCGGGGTCTACAACCTGACCGACAAGAAGTACTGGCTGTGGGATGACGTGCGCGGTTACGACGGCGTCGGCGAGGCTTCGGTCCTCAGCCCGGCCAACCTTGATCGCCTGACTCAGCCGGGTCGCAACTTCGCGGTCAATCTGGTCTGGGACATCTGACCCTGCACGCTCACTGCGCGGCTTTTTATAGAGCCGCGCGGTGAGGTTTTTTTACGCTCAGGCGTCTTCTTGTTCGTCTCGTTACCAAGCGCCTCTTTTCTTCAAGGATTTCTCATGACTAACCAGGACACTGCTCAACGCCCGGCTTTGCGCTCGCAACGCTTGAACCAGATCACCCATGAGCCCCACACCAAACTCGATGCACTGGTCAAAGCCCACGCGCCGTTCGAAACCCAGGCCAATTTCGCCCGTTTCGTGGTGGCGCAGTATCTGTTCCAGTCGGAGCTGGTGGCGCTGTACAACGATGCCGAACTGATCGCCATCGTTCCCGATCTGGCGGCGCGCTGCCGTGCCGAGGCGGCCAAGGCAGACCTGGCCGATCTGGACACCGAAGTGCCGGCGCCTGTCGCGGGTGCAGTGAACACCCCGAGCAAAGCCGAAGCGCTGGGTTGGTTGTTTGTGTCCGAAGGCTCGAAGCTCGGTGCAGCGTTCCTGATCAAACGGGCTGTCGGCCTGGGCCTGAGCGAGACCTTCGGTGCCCGTCACCTCGGCGAACCGGCCGGTGGCCGCGCTGAAGGCTGGAAAAGCTTCGTCAAGACGCTGGACGGTCTGGAACTCACCGAGCAGGAAGAAGCCGAGCTGGATAAAGGCGCAATTAATGCGTTCAACCGCTTCACCGTGTTGCTGGAACACGCCTACGCCACCATCCCCGAACTCGCCTGATAACCCCGCCCTTGTAGGAGCGAGGCTTGCCCGCGAAGAACGATAACGCGGTTTTTCTGACAGACCGCGTTATCGTTCTTCGCGGGCAAGCCTCGCTCCTACAGGTCATAAATCGATCTTATGACTCGCCCCTCCTCCAAACTCGCCCGTTTCCTGTTCGGTCTCTTGGCCTACATCAGCCTAGCCATCGGCCTGATCGCCATCGTCGTGCCTGGCCTGCCGACCACCGAGTTCGTCCTGCTCGCCGCCTGGGCCGCGACCAAGAGTTCGCCGCGCCTGAGTGCCTGGCTGGAAAACCATCGGCTGTTCGGTCCGATCCTCTGCAACTGGCGCAACGGCAAAATCGTTGCGCGTCGAGCCAAGGTCAGTGCCACCGTGAGCATGCTGCTGTGCGCCGGGTTGATGCTGGTCATGCTCGATCACGGTTGGCCGGTTTACCTCGCCATCGCCGGCATGAGCCTGGGCAATCTGTGGATCTGGTCACGACCGGAATCACTGCCGCAAACCACCTGACACACTCCGCGATTTATCCCCGTTTTAAAGCGCTTTTCGGCACATTTTTCCGCGCAAACGTTCAACCATGACCGTTCGTCGGAGTCACCTTCATGCATCCTCGCCCCACGCCGATGCGCAGAGATTGGCGCTGAATGGATTTGGCGAACCGGGTCGACCTCGACTCGCAGCCAACACTTCATCCCTTCGCGAGTTCGTCCTATGTTCGACTCTCTGTCCATCCGCCTGAAAATCGTTCTGCTCTCCGGTCTATGCCTGCTGGGCGTGGTCGTCCTGATCGTCAGCATGAACTTCTACCAGACCAACCAGAACGATGAGCTGGTCAGCGCCTCCAGCAGCAAAATGCTCACCAACAGCGTGCAAGACCTGCTTCAGGCCAAGGCTGCCGAGCAAGCGGTGCGTGTGCAGAAAACCTTTGGCGAAAGCCTGTTGGTGGTGACCGCCCTGGCGGACCAGATCAAGGACATGCGCACCCTGGCCGCCAAGCGCTCGCTTGAGGCCGGCGCCCTGCGTGAAGAGTTGAACCAGAGCCTGAAAACTGCCTTCGAGCGCAACAGCAAAGTGCTGGGGATCTGGCTGGCGTTCGAACCCAACGGGCTGGACGGCAAGGACAGCGAGTTCGCCAATGACGCCGCTCGCCAGTCCAACGAAGCCGGTCGTTTCGCCAGTTACTGGAGCCGCGCCGGTGGTACCGCGCTCAACACGATCATGGTCGAAGACGACATGACCAAAACCACCTTGAGCCTCAGCGGCACGCCTTACAACAGCTGGTACACCTGCCCTCGCGACAACAAGCGCACCTGCTTGCTGGACCCGTACGCCGACACCGTCGGCGGCAAGGAAATGCTGATGACCACCATTTCCGTTCCGCTGCTGGTGGACGGCAAATCCATCGGTGTAGTCGGTGTGGACATCGCCCTCGACGCCCTTCAGGCAGCGGCTGTCGATTCCCAGCGTGATCTGTTCAACAGCGCCGGGCACATGCTGATTGTCTCTGGCAGCGGCGTGCTCGCCGCTTACAGCGTCGACGCGAGCAAGGTCGGCAAAAGCATCGGTGAGACCCTGGGCGCAGAAGGCAAGGATGTCCTGCAATTGCTCAGCGGCGGCGCACCGAAAATCCTCGAACAAGGTGATTTGATTCGTGCGGTGTACCCGGTCAGCCCGATCAGCGATTCCAAAGCCTGGGGCGTGGTGATCGACCTGCCCAAGCAAGTGCTGCTGGCCGATTCGGTGAAGCTGCAAACGGTGCTCGATGATGCCCAGCAAAGCGGCACAATCAAAGCCGTGCTGGTGGCGGTCGCTGCCGGCCTCGTCGGCCTGCTGCTGATCTGGCTCACCGCTTCGGGCGTGACCCGGCCGATCAACAGCGTCGCCGAGATGCTCAAGGCCATTGCCAGCGGCGACGGCGACCTGACCCAGCGCCTGCATTACAGCAAGCAGGACGAACTGGGCGAACTGGTGAGTTGGTTCAACCGCTTCCTCGACAAGCTGCAACCGACCATCGCGCAGATCAAACAGAGCATCACCGATGCCCGTGGCACCGCCGACCAGTCTTCGGAAATCGCCCGCCAGACCAGCGAAGGCATGCAGGTGCAGTTCCGCGAAATCGACCAGGTCGCCACCGCGTCCAACGAAATGAGCGCCACGGCCCATGACGTCGCCAACAGTGCGTCGAACGCGGCAAACGCTGCCAAGGGCGCTGACCAGTCGGCTCGCGATGGCATGTCGATCATCGAACGCAGCACCCGCGACATCAATCAACTGGCCGACGAAGTCAGCAAGGCGGTGACCGAAGTCGAAGCGCTGGCGGTCAACAGCGAGCAGATCGGTTCGGTGTTGGAAGTCATCCGCAGCATCGCCGAGCAAACCAACCTGCTGGCGCTCAACGCCGCCATCGAAGCCGCCCGTGCCGGCGAGAGCGGTCGCGGTTTTGCGGTGGTGGCCGATGAAGTGCGCAACCTGGCCAAACGCACGCAGGATTCGGTGGAAGAGATTCGTATCGTCATCGAACGCATCCAGACCGGCACCCGCGGCGTGGTCGCTACCATGCATTCGAGCCAGACCCAGGCGCACAGCAACGCCGGACAGATTCAACAAGCGGTGCAAGCCTTGAGCAAAATCAGCGACGCGGTCACGGTGATCAGCGACATGAACCTGCAAATCGCCAGCGCCGCCGAACAACAAAGCGCCGTGGCCGAAGAGGTCAACCGCAACGTCTCGGCGATCCGCACCGTCACCGAAACCCTGACCGGCCAGGCCACCGAATCGGCGCAGATCAGCAGCCAGCTCAACTCCCTGACCACCCACCAGATGAAATTGATGGATCAGTTCCGCGTATAACGCCACATCGCAAATCCCTGTAGGAGCGAGCGATGCGGCGATCCGACTTGCCCGCGAATGTGTCGACGCGGTGTGTCAGGCAGACCGCGTTATCGTTCTTCGCGGGCAAGCCTCGCTCCTACAGGTTTCACCCGCATCATCAGCTGTTTGATCTATGCTCGGCCTCTCGTTCCGGAGGGCCTTCGATGACTGATTTACTCACGTCCATTCAAGCCGCACTCGGCTTGCCCCACACCCCGATTCCGTTCACCTCGAAGGGCGCCCTGCCCTCGGCGTTCGCCGTCACTGACCTGGCGAGCGCCAGCATTGCCGCTGCCGGCCAGGCGGTCAGCGAGTTACTGCACCAGCACACCGGTCGTTTGCCCAACCTTGAAGTCGACCGTCGCCTCGCGTCTTTCTGGTTCGCGACGTCGATCCGTCCCGTCGGCTGGAGCGTTCCTCCACTCTGGGACCCGGTGGCCGGCGACTACCCGACCAGCGACGGCTGGATCCGCCTGCACACCAACGCGCCTCATCACCGTGCGGCGGCCGAAAAAGTGCTCGGCGCCTGTGCCGACCGCGCCGCCGTGGCGAGCAAGGTTGCGCAATGGGCGAAAACCGATCTGGAACACGCCGTGGTCGAGGCCGGTGGCTGTGCCGCCGAAATGCGCAGCTGGGCGCAATGGCAGGCGCATCCCCAGGGCCTGGCGGTGAATTCTGAACCACTGATTCAGTTCAGCGCCGGCAACCCTGAATCGTCGCCATCGTGGCAAGGATCGGTGGCACGACCACTGGCCGGAATCAAGGTGCTGGATTTGACCCGCGTGCTTGCCGGCCCGGTCGCCAGTCGCTTTCTTGCCGGCCTCGGCGCCGACGTTTTGCGCATCGACCCACCGACCTGGAACGAGCCCGGTGTGGTGCCGGAAGTCACCTTGGGCAAACGCTGCGCACGCCTGGACTTGCATGACCCGGCAGATCGCATCCTGTTCGAAAGCCTGCTCAAGGACGCCGACATTCTGCTCCACGGCTACCGCGCCGATGCGCTGGAACGGCTGGGTTACGGCGTCGCCGAACGACAGGCACTCGCGCCCGGCCTGATCGACGTCTGCCTGAATGCCTACGGCTGGAGCGGACCATGGCAGAACCGCCGCGGCTTCGACAGCCTGGTGCAGATGAGCAGCGGGATTGCCGAAGCGGGGATGCAATGGAAGAAGACGGACAAGCCGACGCCGTTGCCGGTGCAGGCGCTGGATCATGCCACCGGGTATTTGATGGCGGCTGCGGCGATCACGTTATTGGGACGGGGTGGGTCGGCACGGTTGTCGCTGGCGCGGACGGCGAAATTGTTGATTGAACAGGGTGCGGGGACGAGTGAGCTGCTGCGGGCAGAGGATGAAAACGATCAGGACTTGCTGGTTGAACAGACGCCCTGGGGGCCGGCGCATCGGCTTCATGTGCCACTGAAAATCACCGGGACGCCGTTGCAGTGGGCGATTCCGGCGTCTGAATTGGGTTCACATCGCGCGCAGTGGTGGTGACTTTCAAATAGCTATCGCCGGCAAGCCGGTCTCGCTCCCACACTGGATCACCGTCGATCACAAAACCTGTGGGAGCGAGACCGGCTTGCCGGCGATAGCGGTCGAACAGTCACTAAAAATCCCGGATCAGCTCAGTCCGCCCGACTCAGTGATGTCCACAAAAGCTGCGCCGCATACCCTCGACAAGGCCGCCAACCCTCGGCCCGCGCCAACAACTCCCGAGCCGTCACCCGCTCCCCCTCAAGCGCCGACAACGCATTGATCAACCCCACATCCCCACCCGGAAACGCATCCATCTCGCGCAATTGTCGCAAGGCAATGTACTGCGCCGTCCAGTCGCCAATCCCGTGCAACGCCAGCAACCGCGCCACACCACCCTCACGCCCCGGTTCAAACAATAACGGATCATCAAGCAACGCCTGGGCCACACCCGACAACGTCCGGCCCCGGCTTTTCGGCATGCCCAGCGCCGCCAGATCCGCCTGCGCCAATACATCAGCCGCCGGGAACACCTGCGTGATACCGGGCAAAACCGACGCCAAAGGCGGCCCATATTGCACCACCAGTTTCCCCGCCAACCTGATCGCCGCAACCACGCTGATCTGCTGCCCCAACACCGCACGAATCGCCAGTTCCAGACCGTCCCACGTCCCCGGAACTCGCAACCCCGGCCGCTCGGCGATCAACCGCGCCATCAACGGGTCAGCCTCCAGCGGCCGATGAATCGCCGCTAAATCCGCATCCAGATCAAACATCCGCCGCAACCGCGCAACGATCTCCGGCACCGCCGTCGGGTCAGGAAAATCCAGCGTCACTTCCAGCGCATCGCCCGCCACCGGCCTTATCGAAAACGTGCCGTGAGCGCCGTCCAGGCCAATGCTGCGCGAATACACGCCATCCACCACCGTTTCCATTCCCGCCACGGCCCGCGCCGACAAGAAGCCCAGCATCGCCAGCCAGTCATAGGGCGGCTGATAGGCCAGCCGCAACCTCACAACGACAGAAATCCGCTGTACAAGCCATACGCCGCCAAACCGGCGCCGCTGATGACCGCGGTAAATATCCCTTTCTCGATCGCTGTAAACAGCGGTTCACCCTGCTCGCGTTTGGCCTTGGCGAACAGAATCACCCCCGGCGCGTACAACAACGCCGACAGCAGCAAATACTTGACCCCGCCGGCGTACAACAGCCACACCGCATAACTCAGCGCGATGCCGCCGATCAGCAAGTCCTTGGTGCGCTCCGCCGACGCGTGCTCGTACGTTTCGCCGCGCCCGCTCAACAACACCGCATACGCTGCCGACCACAGATACGGCACCAGAATCATCGACGACGCGAGGTAGATCAGGCTGGTGTAAGTCCCGGCGGAAAACAGCGTGATCAGCAGGAAAAGCTGGATCATCACGTTGGTCAGCCACAGCGCATTGACCGGCACATGGTTGGCGTTTTCCTTTTTCAGGAAGGCCGGCATGGTCTTGTCCTTGGCCGTGGCAAAGAGGATTTCGGCACAGAGCAGCGCCCAAGAGAGCAACGCGCCGAGCAGCGAAATCGCCAGGCCAATGCTGATCAACAACGCGCCCCAGGGCCCGACGATATGTTCCAGCACCGCCGCCAGTGACGGGTTCTGCAGGTTGGCCAGTTCCGGTTGGCTCATGATCCCCAACGACAACACGTTCACCAGCACCAACAGCGCCAGCACGCCAATAAAACCGATGACCGTCGCCCGGCCGACATCCGAACGTTTTTCCGCCCGCGCCGAATACACACTGGCGCCCTCGATGCCGATGAACACAAACACGGTGACCAGCATCATGTTGCGCACCTGATCCATCACGCCGCCGAAATTCGGGTTGCTGCGGCCCCAGATGTCACGGGTAAAGATGTCGGCCTTGAACGCCACGGCGGCGATGACGATGAACATGATCAGCGGCACGATCTTGGCCACGGTGGTCAACTGATTGATGAACGTCGCCTCCTTGATCCCGCGCAGCACCAGAAAATGCACGGCCCACAGCAGGACCGAGGCGCAACCGATGGCGATGGGCGTGTTGCCCTGGCCAAACACCGGAAAGAAGTACCCGAGAGTGCTGAACAGCAGAACGAAGTAACCGACGTTGCCCAGCCAGGCGCTGATCCAGTACCCCCACGCGGACGAGAAACCCATGTAGTCGCCGAACCCTGCCTTCGCGTAGGCGTACACCCCGGAATCCAGCTCGGGTTTGCGATTGGCCAGCGTCTGGAACACGAAGGCCAGCGTCAGCATTCCGACGGCGGTGATGGCCCAACCGATCAATATCGCGCCGGCATCGGCACGGGCGGCCATGTTCTGCGGCAAGGAAAAGATCCCGCCGCCAATCATCGATCCAACCACCAGCGCGATCAGTGCGCTCAGGCGAAGTTTTTGCGTCGGTTGCGACATGCCTGCGTCTCCATTTTTCCCGATGTGACCGGGGAATGACCACGGCCGGGAAACCGTCACATGGTTGGTTTTAACTAAATAGGTACAGCGTAATAACGTTTATTAGAAAACGCCAAGTCATGTCCGTTATTTATAGCGGATGATTCTATTAGCGTCTTGGCAAAGAGCGAATTTGTGGGTCAATCTTAATTAATCGATTCCATACCTGAAACCGGCGTCAAAAATTTGCGGAACGCGGAAAACGAACTAGCGTAAAAGTTCCAAGCAATTGGAGTTATTCCTTTTGTATGAGTCGAGGCCTCTGGACCGGGCTTTTCCGGAAATACCGTTATGCCCGGAAAAGGTTCATAAGTCTTTCATTAACAATGGAATGTAGCCATGCACTGATCTAAGTCAGCTGACTGAATTGCTAACAGAACTACTCTGTTGTCTCTCTTCTCCTGCATTGGAGTCATGCAATGTCTGAATCCCCCGGAAAACTGAAACTCGGTGCACTTGTTGCGTTGGTTGTCGGCTCTATGATCGGTGGCGGGATCTTTTCTTTGCCCCAGAACATGGCCGCCAGTGCCGACGTCGGCGCGGTGCTGATCGGTTGGGCCATCACTGCCGTAGGCATGCTGACACTCGCCTTCGTGTTCCAGACACTCGCCAATCGCAAACCTGACTTGGACGGCGGGGTCTACGCGTACGCCAAGGCCGGATTCGGCGACTACATGGGTTTCTCCTCCGCGTGGGGTTACTGGATCAGTGCCTGGCTCGGTAACGTCGGTTACTTCGTCCTGCTGTTCAGCACCCTCGGCTACTTCTTCCCGATCTTCGGCGAAGGCAATACCGTTGCCGCTGTGATTGGTGCATCGCTGCTGCTCTGGGGCGTGCACTTCCTCGTGCTGCGCGGGATCAAGGAAGCGGCGTTCATCAACCTGGTGACCACCGTCGCCAAGGTCGTGCCGCTGCTGCTGTTTGTGCTGATCGCGATCTTCGCCTTCAAGCTCGACATCTTCACCGCTGACATCTGGGGCGTGAAAAACCCCGACCTGGGCAGCGTGATGAACCAGGTGCGCAAAATGATGCTGGTCACCGTCTGGGTGTTCATCGGCATCGAAGGCGCGAGCATCTTCTCGGCGCGGGCGGAAAAGCGCAGCGACGTTGGTAAAGCCACCGTGATCGGCTTCATCACCGTGCTGTTGTTCCTGGTGCTGGTGAACGTGCTGTCGCTGGGCATCATGACCCAACCGGAACTGGCGAAACTGCAGAACCCGTCGATGGCCGCGGTGCTGGAGCACGTGGTCGGTCACTGGGGCGCGGTGCTGATCAGCGTCGGCCTGATCATTTCCCTGCTCGGTGCGTTGCTGTCATGGGTGCTGTTGTGTGCGGAGATCATGTTCGCCGCCGCCAAGGACCACACCATGCCGGAATTCCTGCGCAAGGAGAACGCCAACCATGTGCCGGTCAATGCCTTGTGGCTGACCAACGCGATGGTGCAGCTGTTCCTGATCATCACGTTGTTTTCCGCCAGTACTTACCTGTCGCTGATCTACCTCGCCACTTCAATGATTCTGGTGCCGTATCTGTGGTCCGCGGCTTATGCACTGCTGCTGGCGGTGCGCGGCGAGAGTTATGAAAACGACTCGGGCGAACGCTCGAAGGATTTGCTCATCGGTGCCATCGCGGTGATCTACGCGGTCTGGCTGGTCTACGCAGGGGGCACCAAATACTTGCTGTTGTCTGCCCTGCTCTATGCGCCCGGGGTCATCCTGTTCGCCAAGGCCAAGCGAGAACTCGGCAAACCGATTTTCACCAACGTCGAGAAGCTGATTTTTGCAGCCGTCATCGTGGGCGCCCTGGTGGCAGCTTACGGGCTGTATGACGGCTTCCTGACCCTGTAATACCCGATTGTTTTGTCATCTGGAGGATCACTGTAATGACCACGGAAAAAGTTAAGTACGGCGTACATTCCGAAGCCGGCAAACTGCGCAAAGTCATGGTTTGCTCCCCCGGCCTGGCCCACCAGCGGCTGACCCCGAACAACTGCGACGAACTGCTTTTCGATGATGTGCTGTGGGTCGCCCAGGCCAAGCGTGACCATTTCGATTTCGTCACCAAGATGCGTGAACGCGGGGTCGACGTGCTGGAAATGCACAACCTGCTGACCGACATCGTCGCGATTCCTGAAGCCCTCGACTGGATTCTGGAACGCAAGGTCACCGCCAATTCGGTCGGCTTGGGGTTGATCGATGAAACGAAGTCATGGCTGCGCAGCCTGGAGCCGCGCAAGATCGCTGAGTTCCTGATTGGCGGCGTCTCCGCCGATGACCTGCCGGACAGTTTCGGCGGCAAGACCATCCAGATGTTCCGCGATTTCCTCGGCCACTCCAGCTTCATTCTGCCGCCGCTGCCCAACACCCAGTTCACCCGCGACACCACGTGCTGGATCTACGGCGGCGTGACGCTGAACCCGATGTACTGGCCGGCGCGCCGTCAGGAAACCTTGCTGACCACCGCCATCTACAAATTCCACCCGCAGTTCACCAACGCCGACTTCGAAATCTGGTACGGCGATCCGGACCAGGAACACGGCAGTTCCACCCTTGAAGGCGGCGACGTCATGCCGATCGGCAACGGCGTGGTGTTGATCGGCATGGGCGAACGCTCATCCCGTCAGGCCATCGGCTTGTTGGCCCTGAACCTGTTCAAGAACAAGGCCGTGGAAAAAGTCATCGTCGCGGGTCTGCCGAAGTCCCGCGCAGCCATGCACCTGGACACCGTGTTCAGCTTCTGCGACCGCGACCTGGTGACGATTTTCCCGGAAGTGGTGAACCAGATCGTCGGCTTCACCCTGCGCCCGGATGAAGGCAAACAAGGGGGCATCGACATCCGTCGCGAAGAAGGCAACTTCCTCGACGTGGTGGCCAAGGCATTGAACCTCAAAGCGTTGCGCGTGGTGGAAACCGGCGGCAACAGCTTCGCCGCCGAACGCGAGCAGTGGGACGACGGCAACAACGTGGTGGCCGTGGAACCCGGCGTGGTCATCGGTTATGACCGCAACACCTACACCAACACCCTGCTGCGCAAGGCCGGTGTGGAAGTCATCACCATCAGCGCCGGTGAACTGGGACGCGGCCGTGGCGGCGGCCACTGCATGACCTGCCCGATCATCCGCGACCCTATCGACTACTAAACGACCATCCCCCCGGCCGCACTGACCCGGTAGCGGCCGGGCCGATTACCGAACTCAAGGAGAATCATCATGGCGTTCAACATCCACAACCGTAACCTGCTCAGCCTGGAGCACCACACGCCCCGTGAGCTGCGTTACCTGCTCGACCTGTCCCGTGACCTCAAACGCGCGAAGTACACCGGCACCGAGCAACAACACCTCAAAGGCAACAACATCGCGCTGATCTTCGAAAAAACCTCGACCCGCACCCGTTGCGCCTTCGAAGTCGCGGCCTATGATCAGGGCGCCAATGTCACCTACATCGACCCGAATTCCTCGCAAATCGGCCACAAGGAAAGCATGAAGGACACCGCCCGAGTACTGGGGCGCATGTACGACGCTATCGAATACCGTGGCTTCAAGCAGGAAATCGTCGAAGAACTGGCCAAGTTCGCCGGCGTGCCGGTGTTCAACGGGCTGACCGACGAGTACCACCCGACGCAAATGATCGCCGACGTGCTGACCATGCGTGAACACGCGGACAAGCCGATCCACGAAATCAGCTACGCCTACCTGGGCGACGCGCGCAACAACATGGGCAACTCGCTGCTGCTGATCGGCGCCAAGCTGGGCATGGACGTGCGCATCTGCGCGCCGAAAGCCCTGTGGCCCCTTGATGACCTGGTCTCGCGCTGCAAGAAATACGCGGAAGAAAGCGGCGCCCGCATCACCTTGACCGAAGACCCGAAAGCAGCGGTCAAGGGCGTGGACTTCATCCACACCGACGTTTGGGTGTCGATGGGCGAGCCGGTCGAAGCCTGGGCTGAACGCATCCAGCAACTGTTGCCCTACCAGGTCAACGCGGAACTGATGAAAGCCACCGGCAACCCGCGCACCAAGTTCATGCACTGCCTGCCGGCGTTCCATAACAGTGACACCAAGGTCGGTAAACAGATTGCCGAGCAGTATCCGCACCTGTCCAACGGCATCGAGGTCACCGATGACGTGTTCGAGTCGCCAGCGTGCATCGCCTTCGAGCAAGCGGAAAACCGCATGCACACGATCAAGGCGATCCTGGTGTCGACCCTGGCTGACCTGTAACGGCTGACCCGGTTCCTGCGCTAACCCTGTAGGAGCCGGCTTGCTGGCGATGGCATCACCGCGGTGCATCTGACAGACCGAGGAGATGCCATCGCCAGCAAGCCGGCTCCTACAAGGGTCCGCTCCGGGTCGCTCGCCATCTCTTTGTTTAGAAGGACTGAATCATGCGTATCGTCGTTGCTCTGGGCGGTAACGCCCTGCTCCGCCGTGGTGAACCCATGACCGCGGACAACCAACGCGCCAACATCCGGATCGCCACCGAACAGATCGCCAAGATCCATGCCGGCAACGAACTGGTCATCGCCCACGGCAACGGCCCGCAGGTCGGCCTGCTGTCGTTGCAGGCGGCGGCCTACACCTCGGTGTCGCCTTACCCGCTGGACGTGCTCGGCGCCGAAACCGAAGGCATGATCGGCTACATCATCGAACAGGAACTGGGCAACCTGCTGGACTTCGAAGTGCCCTTCGCCACGCTCCTGACCCAGGTCGAAGTCGACGCCAACGACCCGGCCTTCCAGAACCCGACCAAACCCATCGGCCCGGTGTACGCCAAGGCCGAAGCAGAAAAACTCGCCGCCGAAAAAGGCTGGGCGATTGCCCCGGACGGCGACAAATTCCGCCGCGTGGTGGCCAGCCCGAGACCGAAACGCATCTTCGAAATCCGCCCGATCAAGTGGCTGCTGGAAAAAGGCAGCATCGTGATTTGCGCCGGCGGTGGCGGCATTCCGACCATGTACGGCGCTCATGGCAAGCTGCAAGGCGTGGAAGCGGTGATCGACAAAGACCTGTGCTCGGCGCTGCTGGCCGAACAGCTGGACAGCGATTTGCTGGTGATTGCCACCGACGTCAGCGCGGCCTTCATCGACTACGGTAAACCCACACAAAAGGCCATCGGCCAGGCGCACCCGGACGAAATGGAAAAACTCGGCTTCGCCGCCGGCTCCATGGGACCCAAGGTTCAGGCAGCCTGCGAGTTCGCGCGCCATACTGGAAAGGTCGCGGTGATCGGTTCACTCTCGGACATCGAGGCGATCGTCCAGGGCACGGCCGGCACCCGCATCAGCACGGCAAAACCTGGCATTACTTATTTATAAGGAGAACCGTCAATGGCACAGTTCGAGCCCGGTCACCTGCACATTGAGCGCCATGCACTGACACCGGACGATGTCAGCTACAACGTGCACCTCGACTATGAAGTCAGCAAGAATCCCAAGGGGGAGAAAGGAATTCAGTTCACCCTGCATGGCAGTATTCAAGGAAAGGACGTGAAGGAGCCCTTCTTTCTGCGCAAGGAGGAAGCCTACAACTTCGCCAACAACGTAACGAAAATCGCCGAGAAGTACGGGATTCCGAAGACCCATAGTCAGATCGGCTCGGTCCACAAGCATTACGATCTGATGTTCGAAGACATCCGCAAGCAGCTGGATATGAAATCCGGCGACCCGGTGAACATCGAACACTTCGAATAACCCACGCCCCTGCACAACACAAAACCTGTAGGAGCCAGCTTGCTGGCGATAGCATCGCCTCGGTGAATCAGACAAACCGAGGTGATGCTATCGCCAGCAAGCTGGCTCCTACAGAGTGGCGATCCCATCAGCGGATTTCACCTGAACCCCTCCTCCAAGGCATACTTGCCACCCTCCGCACTCCAGAACCCAATACCGCCCCATGCGTATCCACGTCAGCTTCATCGACCGCGTCGGCATCACCCAGGAAGTCCTGGCCCTGCTCGGTGGGCGCAATCTCAATCTGGATGCGGTGGAAATGGTTCCGCCCAACGTCTACATCGACGCCCCGACCCTGAGCCCGGACGTGCTCGAAGAGCTGCACGACGCCTTGCTCAGCGTGCGCGGCGTGCAGGCGATGACGGTGGTCGACATCCTTCCCGGCCAACGTCGGCACTTGCAACTCGATGCGCTGCTCGCGGCCATGACCGACCCGGTACTGGCCCTGGACAGCGCCGGCAAGGTGCTGCTGGCCAACCCGGCATTGATTGCCTTGTACGGTCGCGAACCGGCCGGTGAAAGTGTCGCTGACCTGTTTGCCGATCCCGCATTGCTCGACGCCCTGCTGGAACATGGCTTTCGTCTGCCGCTGCGGGAGATCACCGTCAACGGCCAGACCTTGTTGCTGGACGCCACGCCGATCACCGACGCCGGCGCCCTGCTGACGCTGTATCAACCGAACCGCATCGGCGAACGCCTCTCGGCGCTGCACCACGACCATGCCGAAGGGTTCGATGCGCTGCTCGGCGAATCCCCGGCGATTCGTACGCTCAAGGCCCGCGCGCAGCGGGTTGCAGCCCTCGATGCGCCGCTGTTGATCCAGGGCGAAACCGGCACCGGCAAAGAACTCGTCGCCCGGGCCTGTCACGCCATCAGCGCGCGGCACAGTTCACCGTTCCTGGCACTGAACTGCGCGGCATTGCCAGAGAACCTCGCCGAAAGCGAGCTGTTCGGCTACGCCCCCGGCGCCTTCACCGGCGCGCAACGGGGCGGCAAGCCGGGGCTGATGGAATTGGCCAACCAGGGCACGGTGTTTCTCGATGAGATCGGCGAAATGTCGCCGTATTTGCAGGCGAAATTGCTGCGTTTCCTCAACGACGGCAGTTTCCGTCGGGTGGGCGGTGATCGTGAAGTGAAGGTCAACGTGCGGATCCTCAGCGCCACGCACCGCGATCTGGAAAAAATGGTCAGCGAAGGCTCGTTCCGCGAAGACCTGTTCTATCGCCTCAACGTGCTCAACGTCGAAGTCCCGCCGCTGCGCGAACGCGGCCAGGACATTCTGCTGCTGGCGCGCTATTTCATGCAGCAGGCCTGCGCGCAGATTCAGCGACCGGTGTGTCGCCTGGCGCCGGGCACTTACCCGGCGTTGCTGGGCAACCGCTGGCCGGGCAACGTGCGGCAACTGCAGAACGTGATCTTTCGCGCCGCGGCGATTTGCGAAAGCAGCCTGGTGGACATCGGCGACCTCGACATCGCCGGCACTTCCGTGGCGCGCCAGAGCGACACAGAAGTCGACAGCCTGGAGCAGGCGATGGAAGAGTTCGAAAAGACCCTGCTGGAAAAACTCTACGTCAGCTACCCCTCCACGCGGCAACTGGCCAGCCGCCTGCAAACCTCCCACACCGCAATTGCCCATCGGTTGCGTAAGTACGGCATTCCCAACAAGCCGTGAGGCTGAGAATACGATCTCGTTCTCAACACAAAACCACTGTAGGAGCGAGCCTGCTCGCGATAGCGGAGTATCAGTCGATACAAATGGTGACTGACCCTCCGCTATCGCGAGCAGGCTCGCTCCCACAGGTTTTGTGTCCAGCCTGAAAGGCTCTTCAAAAACGACCTCCATCTGTACTGAAAGCGCTACAGCGGAACGATATCGATACACCCTCATCGGATCACCGCTGCACAAGGCTTTGATCCACCTATACTTTTTTGTTCGCACTCGACTGTAGCGATTTCGCTACACCGATAAAAAAACCATCCTCAAAACAAACTCCTAACCAATTGATTTATAACAATAAAATCAAATTGGCCGCGAAATTGCTTAGTAACCACTCATAAATCAGGGCTTACGCCCAAGCATTCAATCGCGTCCACCAGACGAGTCTGGCCCCCTTAGGAGTTTCCATGAGCGAGTTGCGTTTTACTGAAGATCACGAATGGCTGCGTACCGAAGCTGATGGCTCCGTCACCGTCGGCATCACCGCTTTCGCGCAGAACGCCTTGGGCGACGTGGTTTTCGTACAACTGCCTGAGCTGCAGTCCTACGACAAAGGCGCAGAAGCCGCCACCGTGGAATCGGTAAAAGCCGCCAGCGGCGTGTACATGCCACTCGACGGTGAAGTGCTGGAAGTGAACCCGGCGCTGGACAGCAGCCCGGAACTGGTCAACGAAGATCCGCTGGGCGAAGGCTGGTTCTTCCGCTTCCAGCCAACTGACGCCTCGGCTGTCGCCAAACTGCTGGATCAGGACGCCTACGACCGTCTGATCAAAGCCAACGCCGAAGCCTGAGGAGCACGCACATGACTCAAATCAATCTGAGCACTGCCAACGAATTCATCGCGCGCCACATCGGCCCGCGTTCCGGCGATGAGCAAGCGATGCTCAACAGCCTCGGTTTCGACTCGCTGGAAGCCCTGAGCGCCAGCGTCATTCCGGACAGCATCAAAGGCACCAGCGTGCTCGGCCTCGAAGACGGCCTGAGCGAAGCCGACGCCCTGGCGTTGATCAAAGGCATCGCTGCCAAGAACCAGCTGTTCAAGACTTACATCGGCCAGGGCTACTACGGCACCCACACACCGTCGCCGATCCTGCGCAACCTGCTGGAAAACCCGGCCTGGTACACCGCCTACACCCCGTACCAGCCAGAAATTTCCCAGGGCCGTCTCGAAGCGCTGTTGAACTTCCAGACCCTGATCAGCGACCTGACCGGCCTGCCGATCGCCAACGCATCGCTGCTCGACGAAGCCACTGCCGCCGCCGAAGCCATGACCTTCTGCAAGCGCCTGAGCAAGAACAAAGGCAGCCACGCGTTCTTCGCCTCCGTGCATTGCCACCCGCAAACCCTCGACGTGCTGCGCACCCGTGCAGAGCCATTGGGCATCGACGTTGTTGTCGGCGACGAGCTTGAACTGACTGACGTGACGCCGTTTTTCGGCGCCCTGCTGCAATACCCGGCCAGCAACGGTGACGTCTTCGACTACCGTGCACTGACCGAGCGTTTCCACGCTGCCAACGCACTGGTTGCCGTCGCTGCCGACCTGCTGGCCCTGACCGTGCTGACCCCGCCGGGCGAGTTCGGTGCCGACGTGGCCATCGGCAGCGCACAACGCTTCGGCGTGCCGCTGGGCTTCGGTGGCCCGCACGCGGCTTACTTCTCTACCAAAGATGCGTTCAAGCGCGACATGCCGGGCCGTCTGGTCGGTGTCTCCGTGGACCGTTTCGGCAAGCCGGCCCTGCGCCTGGCCATGCAGACCCGCGAGCAACACATCCGCCGCGAGAAGGCCACCAGCAACATCTGCACCGCGCAGGTTCTACTGGCCAACATCGCCAGCATGTACGCCGTGTATCACGGCCCGAAAGGCCTGACGCAAATTGCCAACCGCATTCATCACCTGACCGCGATCCTCGCCAAGGGCTTGAGCGCACTGGGCCTGACCGTCGAGCAAGCCAGCTTCTTCGACACCCTGACCCTGAACACCGGCGCCAACACCGCCAAACTGCATGACAAGGCGCGTGCGCAGCAGATCAACCTGCGCGTAGTCGATGGCGAGCGTCTGGGCCTGTCCCTCGACGAAACCACTTCGCAAGCTGACGTCGAAACCCTGTGGGCCTTGTTCGCCGACGGCAAAGCACTGCCGGACTTCGCTGCTATCGCAGCAGCAGTGGTCAGCGCGATCCCTGCTGCGCTGGTCCGCCAATCGCCGATCCTCAGCCACCCGGTGTTCAATCGTTATCACTCGGAAACCGAGCTGATGCGCTACCTGCGCAAGCTCGCCGACAAGGACCTGGCCCTGGATCGCACCATGATCCCGCTGGGTTCGTGCACCATGAAACTCAACGCCGCCAGCGAAATGATCCCGGTGACCTGGGCTGAGTTCGGTGCCCTGCACCCGTTCGCCCCAGCCGAGCAAAGCGCCGGCTACCAGCAACTGACCGACGAACTGGAAGCGATGCTCTGCGCCGCCACCGGTTACGACTCGATCTCGCTGCAACCGAACGCCGGTTCGCAAGGTGAATACGCCGGTCTGCTGGCCATTCGTGCTTACCACCAGAGCCGTGGCGAAGACCGTCGCGACATCTGCCTGATCCCGTCGTCCGCCCACGGCACCAACCCGGCCACCGCCAACATGGCTGGCATGCGCGTGGTCGTGACCGCCTGCGACGCCCGTGGCAACGTCGACATCGAAGACCTGCGCGCCAAGGCCATCGAGCACCGCGAACACCTCGCTGCGCTGATGATCACTTACCCGTCGACCCACGGCGTGTTCGAAGAAGGCATCCGCGAAATCTGCGGCATCATTCATGACAACGGCGGCCAGGTGTACATCGACGGCGCCAACATGAACGCGATGGTCGGCCTCTGCGCGCCGGGCAAGTTCGGCGGCGACGTGTCCCACCTGAACCTGCACAAAACCTTCTGCATCCCTCACGGTGGTGGCGGCCCGGGCGTCGGCCCGATCGGCGTGAAATCGCACCTGACCCCGTTCCTGCCGGGCCACGCCCAGATGGATCGCAAGGAAGGCGCGGTCTGCGCAGCACCGTTCGGCAGCGCGAGCATTCTGCCGATCACCTGGATGTACATTCGCATGATGGGTGGCGCGGGTCTCAAGCGTGCATCGCAGTTGGCGATCCTCAATGCCAACTACATTTCCCGTCGCCTCGAAGAGCACTATCCAGTGCTGTACACCGGCAGCAACGGCCTGGTTGCGCACGAATGCATCCTCGACCTGCGTCCGTTGAAAGACAGCAGTGGCATCAGCGTCGATGACGTTGCCAAGCGCCTGATCGACTTCGGCTTCCACGCCCCGACCATGTCGTTCCCGGTCGCCGGCACGCTGATGATCGAGCCGACCGAAAGCGAATCCAAGGAAGAACTGGACCGCTTCTGCGACGCCATGATCCGCATCCGCGAAGAAATCCGCGCAGTGGAAAACGGCACCCTGGACAAGGACGACAACCCGCTGAAAAACGCCCCGCACACTGCGGCGGAACTGGTCGGCGAGTGGTCCCATCCGTACAGCCGTGAGCAAGCGGTGTACCCGGTCGCGTCGTTGATCGAAGGCAAATACTGGCCGCCGGTCGGTCGCGTCGACAACGTCTTCGGTGATCGCAACCTGGTTTGCGCTTGCCCGTCGATCGAAAGCTACGCTTAAACCAATAAGGGGCGGGTTCGCTCGCCCCCATTTAGCAGAACGCCACAAAACCCTGTAGGAGCTGGCTTGCCAGCGATGAGGGCCTGACCGTCACCACAGAGGTGACTGACGGATCGTCATCGCCGGCAAGCCAGCTCCTACAGGGACCGTGTCTAGTCACAAGATTCTCGCCAATTCCTATAACAAGAAACCGGAGAACAACCATGTCGTTAAGCGTGTTCGACCTGTTCAAGATTGGCATCGGCCCCTCCAGCTCCCATACCGTCGGCCCGATGCGCGCTGCTGCGCGTTTCGTCGAAGGTTTGCGCCGTGAAGGGCTGCTGGCCGCGACCACCTGCGTCAAAGTCGAGCTCTACGGCTCGCTCGGCGCCACCGGCAAGGGCCATGGCAGCGACAAGGCTGTGCTGCTCGGTCTGGAAGGTGAACACCCGGACACCGTGAACACCGAAACCGTCGCCGCCCGTCTGCAAGACATTCGTGGCAACGGTCGCTTGAACCTGCTCGGCGAACACAGCATTGCGTTCAACGAGAAAGAACACCTGGCGATGATCCGCAAACCGCTGGCCTATCACCCCAACGGCATGATCTTCCGCGCATTCGACGCGGCGGGCCTGCAGATCCGCAGCCGCGAGTACTACTCGGTCGGCGGCGGTTTCGTCGTCGATGAAGACGCCGCCGGCGCCGACCGCATCGTCGAAGACGCCACGCCCCTGACCTTCCCGTTCAAAAGCGCCAAGGACCTGCTCACTCATTGCACCACTTACGGCCTGTCCATCAGCCAGGTGATGCTGACCAACGAAAGCGCCTGGCGCCCGGAAGCGGAAACCCGCGCCGGCCTGCTGAAAATCTGGCAAGTGATGCAGGATTGCGTCGACGCCGGTTGCCGCAACGAAGGCATCCTGCCCGGCGGTTTGAAGGTCAAGCGGCGGGCGGCAGCGCTGCATCGGCAACTGTGCAAAAACCCCGAATCGTCGCTGCGTGATCCGTTGTCGGTGCTGGACTGGGTCAACCTGTACGCCTTGGCGGTCAACGAAGAAAACGCCAATGGCGGACGCGTGGTCACCGCGCCGACCAACGGCGCGGCGGGCATCGTCCCGGCGGTTTTGCACTACTACATGCGCTTCATCCCCGGCGCCAACGAAGACGGCGTCGTACGTTTTCTGCTGACGGCTGCCGCCATCGGCATTCTCTATAAAGAAAACGCCTCGATCTCCGGCGCAGAAGTCGGTTGTCAGGGTGAAGTCGGCGTGGCCTGTTCGATGGCAGCCGGCGCGTTGTGCGAAGTGCTTGGCGGCACCGTGCAGCAAGTGGAAAACGCCGCCGAAATCGGCATGGAACACAACCTCGGCCTGACCTGCGACCCGATCGGTGGGCTGGTGCAAGTGCCTTGCATCGAGCGCAACGCCATGGGTTCGGTGAAAGCCATCAATGCGGTACGCATGGCCCTGCGCGGCGACGGTCAACACTTCGTCTCGCTCGACAAGGTCATCCGCACCATGCGCCAGACCGGCGCCGACATGAAAAGCAAATACAAGGAAACCGCCCGTGGCGGTTTGGCGGTCAACATTATCGAGTGCTGATGCGCGCTCTCTGCATCTGCACACTTTTTCAGGAGCTGGATATGTCCACCGAACAACTGTTGAAAACCCCGTTGCACGCACTGCACATCGAACTCGGCGCCCGCATGGTGCCGTTTGCCGGCTATGACATGCCGGTGCAGTACCCGCTGGGCGTCATGAAGGAACACCAGCACACCCGTGACCAGGCCGGGCTGTTCGATGTTTCGCACATGGGCCAGATCCGCCTGACCGGCGCCAATGCCGCCAAGGCCCTGGAAACCCTGGTGCCGGTGGACATTATCGACCTGCCAGTGGGCATGCAGCGCTACGCCATGTTCACTAACGAGACGGGCGGCATCCTCGATGACCTGATGGTCGCCAACCTCGGTAACGACGAACTGTTCCTGGTGGTCAACGCCGCCTGCAAGGATCAGGACCTCGCGCACCTGCGCAAACACATCGGCGACCAATGCACCATCGAGCCGCTGTTCGAAGAGCGCGCACTGCTGGCCCTGCAAGGTCCGGCCGCCGTCACGGTGCTCGCGCGCCTGGCGCCGGAAGTGGCGAAAATGACGTTCATGCAGTTCGCCCGCGTGAAGCTGCTGGGCGCGGACTGCTTTGTCAGCCGCTCGGGTTACACCGGCGAAGACGGTTTCGAAATCTCCGTGCCGGCAGCCAATGCCGAAGCGTTGGCCCGCGCCCTGCTGGCCGAACCGGAAGTCGCGGCCATTGGCCTGGGCGCTCGTGATTCGCTGCGTCTGGAAGCCGGCCTGTGCCTCTACGGCCACGATATGAACACCGACACCACTCCGATTGAAGCGAGCCTGCTGTGGGCCATCTCCAAGCCTCGACGTGCCGATGGCGCGCGGGCCGGCGGCTTCCCTGGCGCTGAAACCGTGTTCGCCCAGCAGCAAGCCGGTGTCAGCCGCAAGCGCGTAGGCCTGTTACCGCAGGAACGCACACCCGTGCGCGAGGGTGCAGAAATCGTCAACGAAGCAGGCGAGATCATCGGTAGCGTTTGCAGCGGCGGTTTCGGTCCGACCTTGAGCGGTCCTTTGGCCATGGGTTACCTCGACAGCGCATACATCGCCATCGACACACCTGTGTTCGCAATTGTTCGTGGGAAAAAGGTACCTTTGCTTGTAAGCAAAATGCCATTCGTTGCACAACGCTACTATCGCGGTTGATTGACTGTTTCTATAAGTAACGCGGTTGCGTTAACAGTGCACTAATGTGTAACGCAACCGCCATAAAACAGTGCAAGCTTTCGTTTATGAACGCTGCTTATAACAATCGAAAACAATTGAACCGCCGCATCGAATAAGCCGGAACTAGTGAAACACTAATGGCCAGCAACCTGAGTAAAACCGGGCCTCTCACAGGGCTTGTTTTTTCTCCCGTAGTTGGCGTAGAGTTTGTTCACTGTGTTTGCATGGGTCGCTTGGAATCGTGACCTGGGCAGTAGCCTACAAGTTAGCTACATCCCGTTCGACGTCTTCTTACTCTCCTGCAACCAGCCCCAGTACTCTTTCATGAGAAGGAGACTGTCATTAATTTTTGCGTCAAAGGAAATAAGAAATGTCCCAACGTCAGAGCGGTACCGTCAAGTGGTTTAACGACGAGAAAGGTTTTGGTTTTATCACTCCAGAAAGCGGTCCGGATCTGTTCGTGCATTTCCGCGCTATTCAGGGCAACGGCTTCAAGAGCCTGAAAGAAGGCCAGAAAGTGACCTTCATCGCCGTGCAAGGCCAGAAAGGCATGCAGGCTGACGAAGTACAAGCAGAAGCCTAACCTTCTGTTACGAAAAAGCCCCTGATGCTGACATCAGGGGCTTTTTTGTGCGCGTAAATCCGTAAAATGGCTTCTTTTTCCGTCGAGAGCCCTGCCATGTCGAAACACCTGCTCAACCCTCAGGGCGACTTTCCCGCCGCGACCCTGGGCCGTCGCCTGGCAGCGATGTTCTATGACTTTCTGTTGTGCACTGCCCTGCTGATCGTCACCAGCGGCCTCTACAAGATGATCCAGATGGCGATCATCGGCGAAGACAAAATGCGCACCTTGACCGAAGCCGGCGCACTGGACGGTGATCCGTTGCTGTCGACGGTGTTGTTGTTCGTGCTGTTCGGCTTCTTCGCCAAGTTCTGGACCTGGTCCGGGCAGACCCTGGGCATGCAGGTATGGTGCATCCGCGTGCAGAACGCCGATGGCTCATCCATCAGCCTGTGGCAGGCACTGCTGCGTTTTGTCGTGTCGATCGCATCCTTGCTGTGCGTCGGCCTTGGATTCATCTGGTCGTTGTTCGACAAACAGAAACGTAGCTGGCATGACATCTATTCGGGCACCCAGCTGGTGCGGATCCCGAAGAAGACCAAATAATCGGATAGCGTAAAACCATTGTGGGAGCGAGCCTGCTCGCGATGACGGAGTGTCAGCCGACATTAATGTTTGCTGACATTCCGCCATCGCGAGCAGGCTCGCTCCCACAGGTTTTTCAATTTGCCTGACAGCTATCAGGCGTTCCCGGCCAGCTTCATCCGCGCAGCCTGAGTGAAGTCGAGCATCCGCTTCAACGGGCGAATCGCCTGAGGGATCAACGCCGGATCGACAAAGATCTCGTTCGCCCCTTCCTTCAAGGCCTTCAGCGTGCGCTCAAGCGTATTCATCGCCATCCACGGGCAGTGCGCGCAACTGCGGCACGCCGCGCCGTTACCCGCTGTTGGCGCCTCGATGAACACCTTGTCCGGGCACAACTGCTGCATCTTGTAGAAGATGCCACGGTCGGTGGCAACGATAAGCGTCTTGTTCGGCAGGCTCTGCGCCGCTGCGATCAACTGACTGGTGGAACCGACAGCGTCCGCCAGCTCGATCACCGAGGTCGGTGATTCCGGGTGCACCAGAATCGCCGCGTCCGGGTACAGCGCTTTCATGTCTTCGAGCTGCTTGGACTTGAACTCTTCGTGAACGATGCAGGCCCCGTCCCACAGCAACATGTCCGCACCGGTCTGGCGCTGAATGTAGGTGCCCAGGTGCTTGTCCGGGCCCCAGATGATCGTTTCGCCGTTATCCATCAGGCTTTCAACGATCTCCAGCGCACAACTTGAGGTCACAACCCAGTCCGCCCGGGCCTTGACCGCTGCAGAGGTGTTGGCATACACCACCACGGTACGTTCCGGGTGCTGATCGCAGAACGCCGAGAACTCGTCCACCGGGCAACCCAGGTCCAGCGAACAGGTCGCTTCCAGGGTCGGCATCAGCACACGTTTTTCAGGGTTGAGGATCTTGGCGGTTTCGCCCATGAATTTCACACCGGCGACCACAACGGTCTTGGCCGGGTGAGCATTGCCGAAACGGGCCATCTCCAGCGAGTCGGAGACACAGCCACCGGTTTCTTCAGCCAGGGCTTGAATAACCGGATCACAATAGAAGTGTGCAACCAGCACCGCGTCCTGAGCCTTGAGCTCGGCAGCAATGGCAGCGCGATAATAGGCCTCTTCCTCGACCGTCAGCGGCTTGGGCTGCTTGGCGTCGAGGTGGGCTTGAACCAGAAGGCGTTCGGAAATCTGCGTCATGTTCGCAAGACCTGCAAGCGCTTACGCGCGAAAGTCGAGTATACACCCGGCTCCAGACCCTTCAGGGGTACCGCCGGGAAAGTGAGTATTCATCAGGCATGGACAGCGTTGAAGCTGCGCAAGGCTACAGAATATCCCCTGGAGACAAAAGACCATTTCAAGCTGATTCCGATACACAACGCCTTGCCGGTCATGATTCTTGAAGCGAGAAATCTGCCAGTACTAACAGATTGAGTGGTGGCGGACGATTAAAAACCCGGCCACCACCGCTTTTCGGTGCACGAATCAAAATAACTTGATGGTGATCCAGCCGTTATCCTTGAATTGAGCATCTAGCACTTTGACATCCCCATCCATGGGCAGTTTTTTGCAAATCACGTTTGCGGGGAAATCCCTTTGCTTTTCAAGCGGCACATACTTCTGTCCCGAAAACGCTTTGATCGAAGCGTCAAAATAGTCAACTTTCAACGATGAATCGCCTTGTGAACGGCTCTTCAAAGTATCGGCAACTGTTTCCATTCGTTCAAGAACAGCACGGCATCCGTTAGCAACCAAAGGAAAGTTGTACTGATAGGAGAATAGTGGCACCGCCATCATCGAAACCGAGTAAGGCAGCTTGGCAGACAAATCACTGTCTTGAATAACGATCGACATCGGATCGTCTGAGGCCGCCTTATATTCTTCAACCGATTTGAACTGCAAACCACGGAAATACGTGTACTCCAGTTCACTGAAGTTGAACCCATAAGCCTTGAACGTAAGATATAAAATAATCGAGGCGACAGCAAAACAAGCAAGCCTCGCACCGTTGATCGCATGACACCTTAGAAAATCAAGAAAAATAATTATTGCCACCCCAGCCACAAGACTGGTGGAGTAATCAATATAATTCTTGTACGACAGCATAATCCCAGAGACAACGTGCACATTACAAACAAGGAACAACGAAAGAGCAATAAAAAACTGGCTATATACATGCCAAGTGTCTTTTATCGCGTATCGACGGGAAAGAGCAATCTGAACCAAGAAAAAACCAAGCGCTACAAGGCCGGAAACTGGCAACATCGGCACATGGCTTTTTATATAACCATCCGACATCGCGGAAATAAATGGATCCTTTGACAAAAACAGAAAATCAAAAAACATAAAACCGAAAGACAAAGCCAAATAAGACGCCACGCAGGCGATACCTATTCGCAAATAGCTCAGGCTCTTATTAAAGAACCATGAATGCAGCAAGATAAAACCACAGACGAGGAAGTACGCATAAGATACCCCAACATAGAAATATAACAACGGCAACAACACAAACAAACAAAGCAAGCGCCCGGTTTTTAAAAAAGCCGAAACCGCCAGCACAACAAAAAAATATGACAGTTGTGGCTCCGGCGTTCTCAACGCTGATTGGTAATATTCCCAGCCGTAACCGAATACACCATAATCCCTGGTCAGATGCGCTATAAGCGGATTACCGAAATTAAAAATAATGGGAGAAAACAAAACTATCGCTGCGTATATCAACGCCCGCCCATAGTTGACATTCAACCGACGAAGAATAAATACAAGCAAGAAAAATGTGGCTGGCGTCAAGAGACAATCAAACAGAATATTGATTTCCCCCCCACTCAACCCGAGATTTTGTAGGGTATAAACGATCGCCCCGGATGCCCAATACCCAGGCACTGTCAAAGAACCCAATGCGCCTTGATAGCTTAGATAAGTCTCCTCATCCCAGGCGTTTACATAGATGAAATTGACAGATTCAAAGTAGGCGTAAATCATGGGAAAGGCGTAAGACAAATATGCCAGCACCACAAAAACTATCTTCAGAGCCAAACTGGCCGAAATTCTTTCAGATACCTGCTTTAGCACCGCAAAAAACATAATGTCTAAATCTCTGTTATGAATACGAACTTCAATATGCCTGTTCCGGAGATATCAACCTCACGCACCATAGGCACGGATGCCACGAATGGCACCCTGTTCGCCATTGAATCTCACTGCAACTCTTCACAAAACACGTAGATTAACTAATAGCCCGCGCCAAGACGTCCACGACTTTATCTTGCTGCTCTGGTGCCAAGCCGACCCAAAGAGGTAGTCGCAATAAAGACTCTGAAAGTGCATCCGTATTGTCCATGGAACCATGAACTCGTCCGTAGCGCAGGCCGCCTGGTGACGAATGAAGAGGAACATAATGGAATACTGCGGATATATCGTTTTGCTTCAACGCTTCCAGGACAGCCTGTCGATCAACACCTGGCGCCAGCAACACGTAGTACATATGCGCATTGTGCTGACAGTCTTCCGGCACAATTGGACGACGCAACAAGCCCTTTTGCTCCAAAGGAGCAAGGGCAGCATGATAGTAGTCCCAGACTGCCAATCGTCGATCGGTGATACTTTTGGCCTCTTCCAGTTGAGCCCAAAGAAATGCGGCAATCAACTCTCCTGGCAAAAATGAAGAACCTACTTCCTGCCAGGTATATTTATCTACCAGCCCACGAAAGAAGCGACTGCGATCAGTGCCTTTCTCACGAATAATTTCAGCGCGCAACGAAAGCTGTGGTTCGTTAACTAAAAGCGCACCGCCCTCACCCGAAATCACATTCTTTGTTTCGTGAAAGCTGAATGCACCGAGATCACCAATACTCCCAAGTGCACGCCCCTTATAGCTGGACATTACACCCTGTGCAGCATCCTCCACTACTTTGAGACCATGCTTACGAGCAATATGCATGATCGTATCCATCTCACAGGACACGCCCGCATAATGAACAGGAACAATAGCTTTGGTCCGGGGAGTAATGGCTGCTTCAATCA
This sequence comes from Pseudomonas sp. FW300-N2A2, assembly GCF_017351735.1. Taxonomy (NCBI): domain Bacteria; kingdom Pseudomonadati; phylum Pseudomonadota; class Gammaproteobacteria; order Pseudomonadales; family Pseudomonadaceae; genus Pseudomonas; species Pseudomonas sp. FW300-N2A2. The sequence goes on from NZ_JACNDU010000008.1 coordinate 172,041, forward strand.
GCTTCTCATCCAGATTCAATGTATCTTTACGAATATCCACAAATACAGGGATCGCACCGCGCAGTACAAAGGCATTGGCGGTTGAAACGAACGTATAGGACGGCAAGATCACTTCATCGCCAGGCTGTATATCCAGCAACAATGCAGCCATTTCAAGTGCGGCGGTGCACGAATGAGTGAGGAGCGCGGTATTACAGCCCGTGCTTTGTTCAATCCATTGATGACAACGCTTGGTGAAGGAGCCATCACCCGCCAGCATATTCCCAAACTTGGCTTCTGCGATGTAGTACAGCTCTTTACCCGTCATGTATGGACGATTGAAGAGTATTTTTTCAGTGCTCATGCCTGCTCCGACTGGGTAAGTTTTGGCCTTGGCTCATTAGGTTTTCGGAGTTTCAATGAAAACCACGGTGAGAAAAAGTTGAAACCCTATTGCCTGGACGGCAGAAGGAGAGCCCCGATCCGGGCTTTCATCTCTTTATGTCTCTGCCAATTCCACTTTGTCACAGTATGTCAGATGAGCCTGTCATTCTGAACATCCATGTCGAAAATGGCGCCTGCCATGGCCCTTACGAAGTCACACGCCTACGAAAGCCATACACCTCTGCTCCGTCCGCGCCGCGCACTTTCTTCCAGGCAAAAAAAAATCCGGAAATCCTCACTTTCGTGGGCCTTCCAGACTTTTAAAACTGCTATAAAAATGGTGGGTCGTGTGGGATTCGAACCTACGACCAATTGGTTAAAAGCCAACTGCTCTACCAACTGAGCTAACGACCCGCTGTGTGGTGGCGCGTATAATACTGATTTTTAAGGACTATTCAACACCTAATTTGAAATAAATCAAAAATAAGGTGTTGGATCGCTGATTCCGGCGGCTGCGAAGCCTTCTGCACGCAGTCGGCAGCTGTCGCATTTGCCGCACGCGTAGCCTTTATCGTCCGCCTGATAGCAGGAAACGGTCAGACCGTAATCGACGCCGAGCTTCACGCCCGCCTGGACGATCTGCGCCTTGCTCAGGTTTTGCAGGGGCGCCTGGATGCGGAAGCCATTGCCTTCGACACCGGCCTTGGTCGCCAGATTGGCCATGCGCTCGAAGGACTCGATGAACTCAGGACGGCAATCCGGATAGCCGGAGTAATCGACAGCGTTAACGCCAATGAAGATGTCGCGCGCCCCGAGCACTTCGGCCCAGCCTAGCGCCAGGGACAGAAACACGGTGTTGCGAGCAGGCACGTAAGTCACAGGGATGCCTTCACCTGCCTCTTCCGGCACATCAATGCTGCTGTCGGTCAGTGCCGAGCCACCGATGCCGTTCAGGTTCAAACCGATGACCTTGTGCTCGACCACACCCAAGTCCCGGGCAACACGTTCAGCGGCGTGTAATTCGGCGTGAGACCGCTGACCGTAATCGAAGCTCATCGTGTAGCAGCTGTAGCCTTCAGCGCGAGCCATGGCCACGACCGTCGCCGAGTCGAGGCCGCCGGACAGCAGGATGACCGCACGTTTTTCAGCAGTATTCGTTTGTTCAGTCATATCAGCGCCCCGGCTCGTCATTCCAAAGATATTTATGCAGCTGCAGTTGCAGACGTACTGGCAGGTTGTCCGCCACCACCCAGTCAGCCAGATCCCGAGCATTCAGGTCATGGTGGCTTGGCGAGAACAGCACTTCACCGGCTCGGCGATCCAGACCGTACTGAATCAGCTTCGACACGGCCCAGTCGTAGTCTTCCCGCGAGCAGATGACAAACTTCACCTGGTCGTTGGGGGTGAGCAGCTCGATGTTCTCATAGCGGTTGCGATGCGCTTCCTTCGAACCCGGGGTTTTCAGGTCGACAACGCGACTTACGCGTGAATCTACCGCCGAGATATCAAGCGCACCACTGGTTTCCAGTGACACTTCGTAACCGGCGTCGCACAACTGCTTGAGCAATGGGATGGCATTAGGTTGCGCCAGCGGCTCTCCGCCGGTGACACACACATAACGCGGGCGGAAACCGGCCACTTGCTCGAGGATGTCGTCGAGCGTTCGGACAGTACCGCCAGTGAACGCATAGGCGCTGTCGCAGTATTGGCAACGCAATGGGCAACCGGTCAGGCGCACAAATACTGTGGGCAGCCCGGCAGTCCGCGTTTCCCCCTGCAACGAGTAGAAAACTTCGGTGATTCTCAATGTGTCTTGCATAGTCGCCACGGGCGTAACAGCTAAACAGGCTGTCCGCCTCCGTCAGCACTTCAAGGAACCTCGCCAACGCGCAGGCCCCAAAAAGCGTATTTCATAAAAAGGGCGTGAATTCTAACGAAAAAACCCGCGACAAGCGCGGGTTTCTTCGAAATGGGTCAAGCAGGCTTACATGCGTTGCAGATCGCGTTGGGCCAGCTGAGCGGCGGAAGTGCCCGGATATTGGGACACAACCTGTTGCAGAATGCCTTTTACCTTGTCGGGATGACCGAGGCGGCGTTCTACATCAGCCAGCTTGTACAGCGAATCAGGCACTTTGTTGTGCTTTGGGTACAGCTGCGAAACCTTGGCAAATGCCTGACCTGCACCTTGCAGATCGCCTTTGGCCAGGTTTACTTCGCCCAACCAGTACTGGGCGTTGCCCGCGTATTGGCTGTTCGGGTATTTGCGCAGGAAAGCGGAGAAAGCCTGACTGGCTTTGTCGAAATCCTTGGCCTTGATCAAGTCGAAGGCTGCATCGTAATACAGTTTTTCCTTCGCTGGATCCGCCGGTTCGCTACCCGCGGCCGGAGCCTGAGCGGCTGCCGCCCCTGCACCCGCTGCTGCGCCGGGGGCATTCAGATCGCCACCGGTAGAAGAATTCTCAGGAGTCGCGGCTGGTGCAACGCCGGTTCCTATGCGCCGATCAAGATCCTGGTATCGCTCCAGGTTTTCCTGCTTCATGCGCGCTACATCATTTTGCAGAACTTCAATCACACCTTGTTGGCGCGAGATCTGCTCCTGCATCGATTGCAGTTGGTTGAACAGCTCGCCCTGTGCCGAGACAGGGGCCGAAACCCCTCCCCCGGCATAGGCGCCGTTCGTACCGTAACCCGCAGGCGGATAACTACTCCCGCTATTGTTATAGCCGGAGTCATTATCGACCACAGGAACCGCAGCCCACACCGCAAGCGGTGCGAGGCTGAGAGCCAAAACAGTTACAGCACGACGGCACGTTCGCATGACGAATTACTTACGCAGTTCGACGCGACGGTTTTGAGCCCAGGACTGCTCGTCGTTGCCGGTAGCAACTGGACGCTCTTCGCCGTAGGAAACCAGTTCCAGCTGAGCTGGGGAAACACCTTGCAGTACCAGGTAGCGTTGAACGGCTTTCGCACGACGCTCGCCCAGTGCCAGGTTGTACTCACGAGTACCACGTTCGTCGGTGTTGCCTTCCAGAACAACGCGAGCGCCGTTTGCTTTCAGGTCTTTGGCGTGAACGTCCAGAGCGCGCATGGCTTCTGGCTTCAGGTCCGAGCTATCGTATTCGAAGTAGAAGGTGGTGATTGCGCGCAGAGCAGCTTCTTCGCTCAGGGAGCCATCAACGGCACCAGTGTTAGCGCCGTAACCAGCGTTTGGATCAACAGCGCCTTCACCGGCGTTGTCGCCGCCTTTGGACGAGCAACCTACAGCTACAGCCATGGCCAGAGCCAGCGCAGCAAATTTACCAAACTTCAGCATTTCCATCGTGAAACTCCTAATGAACCCCAGTGTGTTAAGTACAACGTGTAGCGCCGCGTCAGTTCAGGTAAGGGGACCAGGAAGGTTCTCTGACTTCGCCTTGTGCGGTAGGAAGCGGGAGCCTTACGCGTCCATTAATGGACACGAGCATCAAGACTCCCCGGCCCTGCTGGCGGGTGGCGTAGATTACCATGGTGCCGTTGGGCGCAACAGTAGGCGACTCGTCCAGAGTGCTATCAGTGAGGATTTTTACGCTTCCGCGCTGCAAATCCTGGGCCGCCACCTTGAAATTAGTGAAGCCATCCTGGCGGTGAATCATCACCAGGGTCTTTTCATCAGCCGAAAGCTTCGGGTTGGCGTTGTAGTTGCCGATGAAAGTCACACGCTCCGCACCACCGCCACTGGCGCTGGTTTTGTAGATTTGTGGCTTGCCGCCACGGTCGGAGGTGAAGTAAAGGGTATTACCATCCTTGCCCCAGAACGGTTCGGTGTTGATGCCAGGACCGTTGGTGACACGGGTCAGCTGACGCGAACCCAGGTTCATCACATAGATATCCGGGTTACCGTCTTTCGACAGAACCAACGCCAGGCGATTGCCATCCGGCGACCAGGCTGGCGCGCCATTCAGGCCTTCGAAGTTGGTGATCTGCTCACGGCGACCGGTATCGATGTTCTGCATGAAGATGCGCGGACGCTTCTGCTCGAACGACACATAAGCGATGCGCTTGCCATCCGGTGCAAAACGCGGCGACAGGATCGGCTCGCGCGATTGCAGCAGGGTCACGGCGCGGGCACCGTCATAGTCAGAACGTTGCAGCGTGTAGCGCGTGTTCTTCTCGGAGAAACGCTCTGCAGTCACGTACAGCAGACGTGTCGAGAACGCACCTTTGATACCGGTGAGTTTTTCGAACGACTGGTCCGCGATGTAGTGCGACATGTCACGCAGTTGATCAACGCTGCCCGACACGCTGCCGGTCAGCACTTGCTGTTCGGTGGCGACGTTGAACAGAGCGTATTGAACCTGCAGGCGACCGCCCGCCGGAGCAATGCTGCCGACCATGACGTACTGGGCGCCGAGCGCCTTGAAGTCACGGAAGATGATTTCGCTGGCCTGGCTCGGCTGGCTGATCATGTTCTGCTTTGGAATCGGCGAGTAGTAACCCGAGTTGCGCAGGTCGTTACCGATGATTTCGGCCATGTCGTCCGGCAACACGCTGCCGCCCTGGTTGCCAAACGGTACGACGGCGATCGGAGTAGCCCGATCGCTGCCGCTGGTGACCAGAATGTTTTTTTCATCTGCCGTCGCAATCCCTGCCAGGCAGCAGATCACGACAAGCATTCCTCGAAGAAGGTTTCTCACAAGGCTAGATCCTCAGGTGTGAATGTCATCTTGAATGAACGATACGGAGCGAAATCACTCGGCTTCATTCCCTGCATTTCTGTCAAACGTCCAATATTCTTGACCGCAGCAACTGCCGACGCGTCAAACGGACCGTCACCACTGGACTTGGACACGCTGACCGAAGTCACCGTACCGTCCGGCAACATGCCGATTTGCAACACGACCGTCATGCCTTTGCGTGCCGAAGGTGGACGAGCCCAGCCTTCCGCTGCACGAGCACGAATCAGGTCATCGAAACTGCCGGCGACTTCGTCACCCTGCTCATCCGCCAAGGCCTGCTGACGCTGAGGCGTGTCGGAAAGCAAATCTGCCAGGGCCTGAGCCTTTTTCTCTTCGGCGGATTTACGTGCCGCTTCCTGCGATTTCTTTTTCGCAGCATCGGCAGCAGCTTTCTTCTTCGCATCTTCGGCGACTTTCTTCTTCGCCTCTTCAGCTTCAGATTTCTTCTTGGCGTCTTCCGCGGCTTTCTTCTTCGCGTCTTCGACGATCTTCTTCTTGGCTTCTTCAGCGGCCGCTTTCTTGGCCTCTTCTTCAGCAGCCTTCTTGGCTTCTTCTTCGGACTTCTTCTTGGCTATATCAGCCAATTGTTTCTCTTCAGCCTTTTTGGCCTCGGCGGTCTTCTTCGCTTCATCGGCTTTTTTGGCTTCATCAGCCTTTTTAGCCTCTTCCGCTTTCTTGGTCTCGTCGGCCTTCTTGGATTCTTCGGCTTTTTGAGCCGCGTCTTCCTTCTTTTGTTCCGCAGCCTTGATCGCTTCCTGCTCGATCAACTTCTGTTCCATCTGCTCGACTTCGGTCTGGCGCGCGGCGGATTTCTTCGCCTCACCCGCAATCTTCTGATTGGTCTGGGTGGTCGCCTGGCTTTTCGACTTCAGTTGGTACAGGGTCGCCTGGACAATCGGCTTGGCCGGCGGCAGCTCCGGTGTGAAGGCAAAACTGACGAACAGCATGCCGAAAACCAGCACGTGCAAGACAATCGCCAGGACACTAGGCCAGAAGTAGCTTTCCGAGGCGGATGGCTCTCGCATTTGCTGCATCAGGGTGCCTCGGTAATCAAGCCAACATTACCGACCCCGGCCTTCTGCAATCCGCCCATGGCACCCATGACGGAACCGTAATCGACGGTTTTGTCGCCGCGGATGAACACCTGGGTACGTTTGCCGCCTTCAGTCCCGGCGCGAATGATCTTGGTCACCGCATCAGTCATCTGAGGCAAGGTCATTGCCCTGTCCTGCTGCTTTTCAGTGTCGACTTCGCTGCCAAGGTTCCAGTAGTAGGTCTTGTCAGCCTTGATCGAAATGGTCAGGACCTGGGTGTTGTTGTCCTGCGGCAAGGCTTCGCTGGAAACCTTGGGCAGATCAACTTTCACGCCCTGATTGAGCATCGGCGCGGTCACCATGAAGATGACCAGCAGTACCAGCATCACGTCGATGTAAGGCACTACGTTCATCTCGGCAACCGGCTTGCGCTTTTTGCGAGCTCGAGCGATTAAAGCCATTGGAAATTACCTGCTTATTCTTCGCTGGTGTGCACTTTGCGGTGCAGGATCGCCTGGAATTCATCGGCGAAGGTGTAGTAACGGCCGATCAGCGTTTCGCTGCGAGCGGCAAAACGGTTGTAAGCGATAACGGCAGGGATGGCGGCGAACAGGCCGATCGCAGTTGCAATCAGTGCCTCGGCGATACCTGGAGCCACAGTGGCCAGGGTCGCTTGTTGGGCAGTTGCCAGGCCACGGAAGGAGTTCATGATGCCCCAGACCGTACCGAACAGACCGATGTAAGGGCTGACGGAACCGACGGTGGCGAGGAACGGCAGGCTCTGCTCGAGCTTTTCTTCTTCGCGGGAGATGGCGACGCGCATGGCGCGGGCCACACCTTCCATGACCGCTTCCGGGTCAACGCCTGGCTGCTGACGCAGACGGGAAAATTCCTTGAAGCCGGCACGGAAGATCTGCTCGACGCCCGAATCCGGGTCCGGGTTGCTGCCGGCCTGACGGTACAGTTTGGACAGGTCGATACCCGACCAGAAGCGCTCTTCGAAGCTCTCCAGGGCGCGTCGACCGGCGCGCAGCAAGTTGCTGCGCTGAAAGATCATGATCCATGAGGTCACCGATGCGGCTACCAGGATCAGCATTACCAGTTGCACCACGATACTGGCATTGCTGACCAGGCTCCACATGGAGGAATGGTCGACGACGTTAGCTTCCACGCTTTATCTCCTGCTTTGAGTGTGTACCCGCGCCGCTCACGTCGGCAAAGGCCGCACGTAGAGCTTCGGGAATGGCCCGGGGTTTTAAACTTTCAGTGCGCACACAGGCCACCAAAAACTGCCCTTCACAGAGCAGCGCATTATCCGTGGCTCGCCTGACCTGCTGTTTAAAGCGCAGGCTGACACGGTTCAATTCGATTACTTCAGCGCTTACCAGTAGCTCGTCGTCCAGTCGCGCCGGCGCGTGGTAACGCGCTTCGCTGGAATGCACGACAAACAACAGGTCCTCCCCTGCCAGCTGGGATTGGGCAAAGCCCAGCTCCCGGAGCCGCTCGGTTCGAGCCCGTTCCATAAACTTGAGGTAATTAACGTAATACACGATGCCGCCCGCATCGGTGTCCTCGTAATAAACGCGACAACGATGTGCGAAAGGCTCAAGCCCGTTTTGCGCGCGCATACTCTAGTGCTTACTCCTCAGGTTGCCAATCCGGCCAGGCAACTGTTTTTCATTGATCTGCGGCTTTCTCGCGAAAGTACGGTCCTGGGACAGCACAATGCCCGAAAAATAAGCGCGCAAAGATTAATTAATCGTCCACTGCATCAAGGAACTCGTCTACCACGGGCATCTCGCCCAATCGTGACGGAATGTTTAAACCAAAGTGCAGGTACGCATGCCGGGTGACCACCCGCCCCCGCGGCGTGCGCATGATGTAGCCTTGCTGGATCAGATACGGTTCCAGCACGTCTTCAATGGTGTGCCGTTCTTCGCTGATCGCGGCGGCCAGACTGTCGACACCCACCGGTCCACCGTCGAACTTCTCGATCATGGTCAGCAGCAGACGCCGGTCCTGGTGATCGAAGCCACGCTCGTCGACATCCAGCAGATTCAAGGCGAGATCAGCAATCGGTTTGGTGATGTGGCCCTTGGCGCGAACTTCGGCGAAATCACGCACCCGGCGCAACAGTCGGTTGGCGATCCGCGGAGTGCCACGAGCCCGGCGGGCGATTTCGAAAGCGCCTTCGGGATCCAGTGGCAAGCCAAGAATGTTCGCCGAACGACTGACAATCGTCGCCAGGTCGGCGGTGCTATAGAACTCAAGACGCTGGACGATGCCGAAGCGGTCGCGCAGCGGGTTGGTCAGCATGCCGGCGCGCGTCGTCGCCCCCACCAGCGTGAACGGCGGCAGATCCAGCTTGATCGAGCGGGCAGCCGGGCCTTCGCCGATCATGATGTCGAGCTGGAAATCTTCCATGGCCGGGTACAGCACTTCTTCGACAATCGGCGACAACCGGTGGATTTCGTCGATAAACAGAACGTCGTGCGGCTCGAGGTTGGTCAGCAGCGCAGCCAGGTCACCCGGACGTTCCAGAACCGGGCCCGAGGTGCTTTTGATCGACACACCCATTTCCTGGGCGATGATGTTGGCCAGGGTGGTTTTACCCAGGCCCGGTGGGCCGAAGATCAAAGTGTGGTCCAGGGATTCGTTACGCCCACGGGCCGCCTGGATGAACAGCTCCATTTGCTCGCGAACGGTCGGCTGGCCAATGTATTCGGCCAGACTGACAGGACGAATCGCCCGATCCTGGACTTCCTCGCGGTCGCGCGGGCCCGGCGTGGCGGCTATCAGACGATCAGCTTCAATCACTTAGATCATTCCCTTCAGGGCACGGCGAATCATGTCTTCACTGCTCAAACCTTTCTCCTTGATCGCGGAAATCGCCTTGCTGGCTTCCTGCGGCTTGTAGCCCAGGGAAATCAGCGCACTGACGGCGTCATTTTCCGCGGTGGCGACCGGCGCAATATCCGGCCCGCCAGGCTGGTTTGGCACCAGGGCAAACATCGCCGGCACAGTTTCCCACGCCTTGAAGCGATCCTTGAGTTCCACCAGCAAACGCTCGGCGGTCTTCTTGCCCACGCCCGGCACCTTGGTCAGGGCCGAGGTGTCCTGGGACTGCACGCAACGTACCAGTTCATCGACTTCCAGACTCGACATCAACGCCAGGGCCAATTTCGGCCCTACACCATTGAGACGAATCAACTCGCGAAAAAAGTCTCGCTCACGCTTGCTGGCGAAACCATAGAGTAACTGCGCGTCTTCGCGTACGACCAAATGGGTGTGCAACGTCAGCGGTTCACCGACCGACGGCAAGCGATACAGCGTGGTCATGGGCACTTCAAGCTCATACCCCAGACCGTTTACATCCAGAATCAGGTGCGGCGGCTGTTTCTCAGCCAGTGTGCCGCGCAAGCGTCCAATCACGTTTCAGATCCTTGAGCGTTGGCCAGTTCGGTGGCTGGCGACTGACAGAACAAGGGTGTTGCGCCGACAACACAGGCACAAAACCCTCATTCCGTAAAAATGACTGCTGATGCTATCAGAGACGCAGGCGCCCGCCACGACTGCGTGCCGTGCCCAGACCATGAGGCAACAGGCTGGAACGGGTGTGAGCATGGCAAATGGCAATGGCCAGGGCGTCCGAGGCATCGATTTGCGGTTTGCTGGTGAGTTTCAACATGTGCATCACCATCATTTGCACCTGCTCTTTATTCGCCGCGCCGGTCCCGGTTACTGCCTGTTTGACCTGGGTGGCCGTGTATTCGGCGATTTCCAGATTTTCTTCGGCGCCGGCAACGATTGCCGCGCCTCGGGCCTGACCGAGTTTCAGCGCGGAATCGGCGTTGCGCGCCATGAACACCTTTTCGATGCCCATGGTCACCGGGCCGTAGGTCTGAATAACTTCACGCACGCCGCGATAGACGATTTGCAAACGCTCATGCAACTCGCCGGAACCGGTACGAATACAGCCCGACGCCACGTACACGCAGCCACGCCCGGTATCGCGTACCACGCCATAGCCGGTGATGCGCGAACCGGGGTCGATACCAAGAATTAAAGTCATAACGCCTGCGGGTTGTAATGAATGTGCGTGGCGAACCCACAACACTGTAGGAGCGAGCCTGCTCGCGATGGACGTTAACGATAACGCGCTACACCTGAATTGGCGCGGCGCTCTCAGGTTTTTCGCGAGCAGGCTCGCTCCTACAGGGGACGCCCTTAGCCGAGCTGTGCGGCCACCGACTCGGGGATATCCGCGTTGGAATAGACGTTCTGCACGTCATCCAGGTCTTCGAGCATGTCGATCAGCTTGAGGACTTTCTCGGCACCTTCCAGGTCCAGTTCGGCACTGGTGGTCGGCAGCATGACGATTTCCGCGTCATCACCTTTGAAACCGGCGGCTTCCAGAGCGTTACGCACGGAGTAGAAACCGGCGAACGAGGTGAACACGTCAATGGAGCCGTCTTCGTTCGTGACCACGTCATCGGCGTCGGCTTCCATCGCCGCTTCCATCAAGGCGTCTTCATCCACGCCCGGCGCGAAGGAAATCTGCCCTTTGCGCTCGAACAGATAAGCCACGGAACCGTCGGTACCCAGGTTACCGCCGCACTTGCTGAACGCATGGCGAACAGCCGCTGCGGTACGGTTGCGGTTGTCGGTCATGCACTCGACCATCACCGCCACGCCACCCGGGCCGTAGCCTTCGTAGGTCAACTCGACCATGTCATCGGTGTCGGCTGCACCGGCACCGCGAGCCACCGCGCGATCGATGATGTCGCGGCTCATGTTCGCGCCCAGCGCCTTGTCCAGGGCCAGTCGCAGACGCGGGTTGGAGCCCGGATCACTGCCGCCCTGACGGGCAGCAACGGTCAGTTCACGAATCCACTTGGTGAAAATCTTGCCCTTCTTGGCATCCTGACGTTCTTTGCGGTGCTTGATGTTCGCCCACTTGGAATGACCCGCCATAACTCGCTCCGAATTCTCTTTGAAACATTGCCCGCCACACACGGAGTGCCGGCCAGCAAACAAAAAATCTCGACCTGAAGAAAAGGCGCATCCCATGAGGATGCGCCTTCAGGGTCAGCCTTACTCAGCTTTTGGCGTTTCGCGCAGACGAATGTGCAGTTCGCGCAATGCCTTGGCATCGACCACACCCGGTGCTTGCGTCATCACGTCGGCAGCACTCTGGGTTTTCGGGAAGGCGATCACTTCACGGATCGACTGGGCGCCGGTCATCAGCATCACCAGACGGTCCAGACCGAAGGCCAGACCACCGTGCGGCGGCGCGCCGTATTTCAGGGCGTCGAGCAGGAAGCCGAATTTCTCTTCCTGTTCCGCTTCATTGATACCCAGCAGGCGGAATACCGTCTGTTGCATTTCCTTGCGGTGGATACGGATCGAACCGCCACCCAGCTCGGTGCCGTTCAGAACCATGTCGTAGGCACGGGACAGGGCGGTCGCCGGGTTGGCTTCCAGCTCTTCCGGGGTGCATTTCGGCGCGGTGAACGGGTGGTGCAAGGCAGTGAAGCTGCCGTCGTCGTTTTCTTCGAACATCGGGAAGTCGACGACCCACATTGGCGCCCACTTGCAGGTCAGCAGGTCCAGGTCGTTACCGACCTTGATCCGCAGTGCACCCAGGGCTTCGCTGACGATCTTGGCTTTGTCGGCACCGAAGAACACGATGTCGCCATCCACTGCGCCAACGCGATCGAGGATCACGTTGAGGTTGGCTTCAGGGATGTTCTTGACGATTGGCGACTGCAGGCCTTCAACGCCTTTGGCGCGCTCGTTGACCTTGATGTACGCCAGGCCCTTGGCACCGTAGATGCCGACGAACTTGGTGTAGTCGTCGATCTGCTTGCGCGGCATGCTCGCTGCGCCAGGAACACGCAGGGCAGCGATACGGCATTTCGGATCGTTGGCCGGGCCACTGAAGACCTTGAAGTCGACTTCTTTCAGTTGATCGGCAACGTCCACCAGTTCCAGCGGGTTACGCAGGTCCGGTTTGTCGGAACCGTAACGACGCATGGCCTCTTCGAAGGTCATGTGCGGGAATTCACCGAATTCCAGATCCAGCACTTCCTTGAACAGGTTGCGGATCATGCCTTCGGTGAGACCCATGATGTCTTTTTCATCGAGGAAGCTGGTTTCGATGTCGATCTGGGTGAATTCAGGCTGACGGTCGGCACGCAGGTCTTCGTCGCGGAAGCACTTGGCGATCTGGTAGTAACGGTCGAAGCCGGCCACCATCAGCAGCTGCTTGAACAGCTGTGGCGATTGCGGCAAGGCGAAGAACGAGCCAGCGTGAGTACGGCTCGGCACCAGGTAGTCACGTGCGCCTTCAGGGGTGGCACGGGTCAGGATCGGCGTTTCGACGTCGAGGAAACCGTTCTCGTCGAGGTAACGACGGATGCTGGTGGTCATGCGCGAACGCAGACGCAGCTTCTCGGCCATTTCCGGGCGACGCAGGTCAAGGAAGCGATAGCGCAGACGGGTTTCTTCGCCCACTTCGGAATATTCGTTGAGCGGGAACGGCGGGGTTTCCGATTCGTTCAGTACTTCCAGCTCGTAGCCCAGCACTTCGATCATGCCCGACGCCATGTTGGCGTTGCCGGCACCGGCCGGACGCAGGCGGACCTTGCCGGTCACTTTAACCACGTATTCGCTGCGCACGCGGTCGGCGGCGGCGAAGGTTTCAGCGCGGTCCGGGTCGAACACCACCTGGGCCAGACCGTCACGATCACGGATATCGAGGAAAATCACCCCACCGTGGTCACGGCGACGGTGAACCCATCCGCAAAGGGTAATTTCCTGGCCTTCCAGGCTTTCGTTCAGTTGGCCGCAATAATGGCTGCGCATCATGGTAGTGGTTTCACTTCTCGTAATTCGAAATTCGGTTAGAGGCCTTGCACACGGGATGGTGCAAGAGCTCGCACGTGTCGTTCAACTCAGGTTCCAGACCCTAGTCGGCTTTATCGCCGCCGGCCAGGTTCTTCTTGGAACCGGTCTTGAAATCGGTTTCGTACCAGCCGGTGCCGCTAAGGCGGAAGCCCGGCATGGACAGCATCTTCTTGAGCTCTGGCGCCTGGCAGGCAGGGCAGTCGACCAGCGGTGCTGCGCTGATCTTTTGAATGGCTTCCAACTGATGACCACAGGAAGCACATTGATAGTCGTACATCGGCATGGGGGTTGTCTCGGCGATCAGATTGCTACCGCGCACGCTGGGTTTTGCGGCAAAGAGCGGGATTATATCCATTAAATGCAGCCTGTGCAGCCGTAAGACTGCACAGACTGACACACGATGCATTCCGCCATCACGGCTAGGCCATGACGACGCAACTCCCTTCCTTCAGGCTGTGCACAACGCAGACAACCCGCACCAGCCCGCTGAAATTCTTCACCCCGCCGTGGCGCAAATGCACTTCTCGATCCACGTGAGACAACAACGCACTGACCGAACAGCAATTGATCCTGGCCATTTCCCCCAAAATATCCCAATACACCTGCTCAAGCCGCAAGCAGGTGGCAAAGCCATTCAAGCGTACGGATCGGGATAATGGCTGGGCCAGGCCCATATCGAACTCACTGACAAACGGATCGATCCTTACATCCTTGAATGAACCGTTCCTCCCCTCGCTTCGCCTGTCTTCATAAACCATACCGTTGACACTCCTTTGCCATCCCTGGTTCTTATAAGAGTCATGCTGTGATTCTTATAAAAGCGCAGGCGCAAAGTTATATCCAGATGACTTTTTGACCATCCACGTAGGATAAGCCAACAACTGAAGGCGGATCATGGAGACCGTCCTAGTCCGGACAATTTCCTACACCTACTGGCGCAAGATCATTCAACGAAGAGAGGCCGAAACGACAGCGCGCGGATAACACCTGCAAGGCTCCATCCGCGCACTGAACGCGTTACTCATCCAGCAAGGCGCGCAACATCCATGCGGTTTTCTCGTGAACCTGCATACGCTGGGTCAGCAAATCCGCCGTGGGCTCGTCGCTGACTTTGTCGAGCAGGGGAAAGATCCCCCGCGCCGTACGCGTGACGGCCTCCTGCCCTTCGACCAGTTGCTTGATCATGCCTTCTGCGCTGGGCACGCCCGGCTCCTCCTTGATAGAAGAAAGGCGCGCATAAATGGAATAGGCACCCGGAGCAGGAAAGCCCAGCGCGCGAATGCGCTCGGCAATCGAATCGACCGCCAGGGCCAACTCGTTATATTGCTCCTCGAACATCAGGTGCAGGGTCCGAAACATGGGACCGGTGACATTCCAGTGGAAATTATGAGTTTTCAAATAAAGTACATAAGTGTCCGACAGCAGACGCGAAAGTCCGTCGACGATGGACTTGCGATCCTCTTCACTGATACCGATATCGATTGCCATGCTTTTCCCCTAAAGGTGATCAAATTCATCCGACAGGTGCAGGACCACTCTAGCAAGCCTGTCGCCACACCGCAGGCGGGAATGCCCCCGCTCCCTGCGACATATCGCCCCCGATGCACCGCCGGACTCCCTGATTTGAGTAGCCGCAAGCTTTGCTGTTAAATAGGCAGTGTGTCGCAAAGCCCTATTTTTCCGGGCGTTGCGCATAGGCTGATAACGAGTACGTGCTCAACGCCTCTTATTGTTCTGAAGCGAACCGTGCTCCATCAGCTCTTCCTTGTGATCCGTCTTAACGTGAGTTAATCAAAATGTTGAAAATCGTCCACCTGCTAATGGGCGCAGCGGCCCTGCTGCTGTCCTTCATCCCTAGCCTGCGATCCGAAGCTGTTCCTTACCTGCAACAACCCGATGCGCTTTACCTGGCCTTTTTCGGCCTGCTCAACCTTACCCTCGCACCTGTAATCCCTTACTGGAACAAAGGCCCGCGTCATCAACTGCAAAACCTGGTCAGCGCCCTGCTGGTTCTGACTGTCGTATTGCAAACCCTGACGCTGCTCGCGCCGATGCCTGTCATCGCCGGTCAACCTGCCGTACTGTTCAGCCTGGTGGCGGCCCTGATCGCCGTGCTTCTTCATCTGGCCATCAGCTTCTACAAATCTTCACCGGCCACCGCTTCGCCAAGCTATGACATGACCAACCGCGATACCGGCACCGTGAAGTGGTTCAACACTTCCAAAGGCTTCGGGTTTATTTCCCGTGATTCCGGCGATGATATTTTCGTGCATTTCCGGGCCATTCGTGGCGAGGGTCATCGCGTCCTGGTCGAAGGCCAGCGCGTGGAGTTCTCCGTCATGAATCGTGACAAGGGCCTGCAAGCCGAAGACGTGATCGCCGCTCTTCCGCGACGCTGATTCAAGGCTAAAAAAAACCGCGAACAGCCAGGCTGCTCGCGGTTTTTTTACGCCTGCATGTTCAGTAATGCGGCGGTGGCGCTTCTTCTTCGAACGTTTCGAACTGGCCGGCCATTTCCTCCTGGCGCTTGAGCAAGGCCGCCATTTGCAGTTGCAGACGCTCAACGGCACGCTGCTGCGTCGCCAGCACATCGCTCAATGCCTGGATGGTGTCATCCTGAAAGGCCAGCTGGCTCTCCAGATCGGTAACGCGTTCTTCCAGGCTCATGATTCAACCCTCCAGAAACGTAAAATCATCGGTCAACACCAGGCGCAGCCGCTCGCGAATCACCGCGATCTGCTCTGCACTGTAAGGCTTCGCCGGGTGCTTGCCCCAGACCGGGGCTGGCCAGGCGGCATCCTCACGCTTGCGCACAATCACATGCATGTGCAGCTGACTGACGACGTTACCCAGGGCCGCGACGTTCAATTTATCCGCGTCGAACGAGTCCTTGAGCATTTCCGCCAGCGCAGTCGTTTCCTTCCAGAGCTGCACCTGATCAGCGACATCCAACTGAAATATCTCGCTGATATCGTCGCGACGAGGTACCAGGATGAACCACGGGTAGTTCGAATCATTGGACAACAGCAACCGGCTGAGCGGGAAATCCCCGATCGGTAACGTGTCTTGTTGAAGTCGTGGATCTAAAGCGAACACTGCGCGCACTCCCGTCTAGTCATCATTTTCAGCTTAGCGCCCCTCCACGCAGGACGACGCACCAAGCGACAGGACGGCAGCATACCTGTGAACACCACCGCCTTCACGACGAACCACGGCCGAAGGCCCATCGAAATTCGAGCGACCTGCAGAATGCGCGCCCCGACATGAGACATTTTTCGCAAGGGCGCACCATTACAGAACCGATGATCATGCAAAAAACGCTGAAATGACTGACAGACAACGACCTGTTCGCAATCACTCAGCAGTCATGCTGTATGAATTCAGTACAGCGATTAAAATTTTTTGCACCAAAACCGCACAGTGCGTCTACGCTGAGTGCGTCGGGTATCCGCCAATTACCCACTGGCGGGGTGAACCGGTAACGTTTTTGTTTGTCACGCAGTCGGCCAGGAGGGCGCAACACGATGCAAACCGTGGCGTCAAGCCCCATTAAAAGGTGCTTGTAACCCCCGGTTTTATGAGGTTTTTACGGTAACACGCAGGCGTTCAGAAAAAAAAACAGCAGTTTTCTGATTTGTGCACGCTTGTTGCATTCACACTCACATCGCCTGCAATGCAACCACTGGAAGTGGAAGCCTTCAGGCAAATAAAAACAGTGGCAGGGTTGCCCGATGGAGATTCAAACGTTTCACCAGGGACTCTTTTTACCGATGCTCACGCCTTGGAAAACAGCGATGACGTTGTCATTCCGGTTGCATTGGGGCTGTAAATTTGCGACATCTACCAAGCTGTTTGCGACGGGGTCGTAAAGAAGCTGAAAGGATAGATACGCAAGTATCGCCAACATGGTCGGCGTGATATAAGTTTGCGCCGACACAAAAAGAAAGAGCCGCCCAGATAATAAAACAGGTGGGACGGCAGTACTCTTCTAAAACCAAAGGAGCAAATCACGATGCGCGTGATGAAGTGGAGCATGATCGCACTGGCAGTTGCAGCAGCAGCCAGTACTCAAGTGGCTACGGCCGCACCTTTCGTAAGTGACCAGGCTGAAGCCAAAGGTTTTGTTGAAGACAGCTCGTTGAACTTGCTGGTCCGCAACTACTACTTCAACCGTGACAACAAAGACGGCGCCCGCGACGTCAAAGACTGGACCCAAGGTCTCTGGGGCACCTACAACTCCGGCTACACCCAAGGTACTGTCGGCGTTGGTGTTGATGCATTCGGTTACCTGGCCATCAAACTGGATGGCGGCGATGGCACTTCCGGTTCGGGCAACATGAGCCGTAGCGACGTCGTAAACGCCAACGGTGGCCGCAACGTCAACGACAGCCAGGGTAAAGCAGGCGCGGCCATTAAATTCCGCGTTTCCAAAACCGAGCTGAAAATCGGCGACATGTCGCCAAGCACTGCTCCAGTGTTTGCTGTTGGCGGTTCCCGTATCCTTCCTCAAGTTGCCAGCGGTATCCAACTGCAGAGCAGCGAAGTCAAAGACCTTGACCTCGAAGCCGGCCACTTCTACTCGGGTTCCAGCCAGGACAAAAACTCCCGCGACGGCGACCTGTTTGCAAACTATGCTGGCGTGAAAGCCAAAAGCATGGACTACTTCGGTGGCAAGTACGGCATTACCGACAACCTGTCCGCATCGCTGTATGGCGCCCAGCTGGAAGACATCTGGAACCAGTACTACGCCAACGTGAACCTCACCACTCCATTTGGTGGTGACACGTCGCTGAACACTGACTTCAACATCTATCGCACCACCGATACCGGTGATTCGAAAGCTGGTGACATCAGCAACACCGCATTCTCGCTGGCAACTGCTCTCTCGTTCCTGAAAGCGCACACCATCACCCTGGCCTTCCAAAAGGTTAATGGCGATACCCCGTTCGACTACGTCGGTATCGGCAAGAACAACCGCGGTGGCGACTCGATCTTCCTCGCCAACTCCATCCAGTACTCTGACTTCAACGCCCCTGGCGAGAAGTCTGCCCAGATCCGTTACGATCTGAAAATGGCTGAGTACGGCGTTCCAGGTCTGAGCTTCATGACCCGTTACGTGAAAGGTTGGGACATCGACGGTACCAACACCCCAGCAGGCAGCGCTTACACCGGCCTGTACGGTGAAGATGGCAAGCACAACGAAACCAACTTCGAAGCCAAGTACGTTGTTCAGTCTGGCCCGGCAAAAGATCTGTCCGTTCGCTTCCGTCAAGCTTGGCACTTTGCTAACGCCGACGAAGGTGAAGGCGACGTGAAAGAGTTCCGTGTGATCGTCGACTACCCACTGTCGATTTTGTAATCGCATCCAGTTAGTTTGCGGTAACAAATAAAAAAGGCCCATCTTCGGATGGGCCTTTTTGTTGCCTGCGTGTTGCTTACTGCACCGCAGATTCCTGCACCACACGAATCACCCGTTGTGGAAACGGGATATCGATACCGGCCGTTTTCAACCGGTCACGGGACTGTTCGTTAAACATGAACATCACATCCCAATAATCCGCCGTCTTCACCCACACTCGCAGGGAAACAGTGATCGAACTGTCGCCCAGGGTAGAAATGACAGCTTGCGGAGCCGGCTCAGCCAGGATGCGATCATCCTTGGCCAGATCCAGCAATACTTCACGGGCTTTCTGCAAGTCCGCTTCGTAATCCACGCCCACATCAAACACAACCTTGCGGGTGGGTTGACGGTTAGTGTTGGTGATAATGCCGTTCGACAAGTTGCCGTTCGGGACGATGATGGTCTTGTTATCGCCAGTGCGCAGTACGGTGTGGAAAATCTGAATGCTGTCGACCGTACCGGCAACACCTTGAGCTTCGATCCAGTCACCAATACGGAACGGACGGAACAACAGAATCAGCACGCCACCGGCGAAGTTCGCCAGACTGCCCTGCAACGCCAGACCGATGGCCAGACCGGCCGCACCGATTGCAGCAACGAAGGAGGTGGTTTCGACACCGATCATCGACGCCACGCTGACGATCAGCAAGATCTTCAGAATA
Organism: Pseudomonas sp. FW300-N2A2; assembly: GCF_017351735.1. NCBI lineage: Bacteria > Pseudomonadati > Pseudomonadota > Gammaproteobacteria > Pseudomonadales > Pseudomonadaceae > Pseudomonas > Pseudomonas sp. FW300-N2A2. The sequence continues at coordinate 191,128 of NZ_JACNDU010000008.1, forward strand.
ATGTTCGCCAGGCTGCTGATGAAGCCTTGCAGCGCCAGGTCAGCGTTACGCAACGCGATCAGGCCGCCCAGCTTCTGCGTCACTTTGTTGATCAACCACCAGCCGATGGCCAGGGTGATGATCGCCAGCAGCACCCGGCTGCCGTATTCCATGATCATCGGAATCCAGGCTTGGGACGCCTTGACCAGGTTGTCCACTTCAGCATTCAAGTCCATCTACATTCTCCTGATTTCCGGCCACACGGCACGCGAAAAAAATAAGCGGCAGAAAGGCTGCTCCCGTTCGGGGACAGCCTTTCTGCCGCTGCTTGGGCCTCGGACGCCGAAAACGCCGAGAGGTTCCCGTCTGAAAAAATCAGTCGCGGAAGTTGTTGAACTGCAACGGCATGTCGAATGTCTTGGCGCGCAGGGCTGCGATGGCTTCCTGCAAATCGTCACGCTTCTTGCCGGTAATGCGCACTTGCTCGCCCTGAATGGCGGCCTGCACCTTGAGCTTGGCGTCCTTGACGTGAGCGACGATTTTCTTTGCCAGCTCTTTGTCGATGCCTTCCTTGAGAACGGCTTCCTGCTTCATCAGCTTGCCCGACGCATAGGCATCCTTGACTTCAAGGCACTGCACGTCGATCTTGCGCTTGACCAGCGCCAGCTTGAGGATCTCAATCATTGCTTCGAGCTGGAAATCGGCTTCAGCGGTCAGGTTGACGGTCAGGTCCTTTTCCTTGAACTCGAAGGTGCCCTTGCCTTTCAGGTCATAACGACGATCGAGTTCCTTGACGGCGTTCTCGACCGCGTTGGTGACTTCGTGTTTGTCCAGTTCGGATACCACGTCGAACGACGGCATGTAATCTCTCCAATAAAGGGCGCGCTCGATCAAGATGGAGCACGCCTGGCTTGCGGTTAAAATCCGCGCTGATTATAACGGGTCTTTCCCATCATTCACTGCGAGCGTCCGATGCACGCCTCAAACAGAGCAAAAAGCTGATGTCCACCACCTGGCATGTTCTGGGCGCCGGCAGCCTCGGCACTTTATGGGCCACGCGTCTGGCGCGGGCCGGGGTGCCGGTCCGGCTGATCGTGCGGGATGCGCCGCGCTTGCAGGCTTATCAGGCTGCGGGCGGCTTGACGCTGGTGGAGCACGGTGAAGCAACAACGTATGCCATCCCCGGCGAAACTACCGACAGCGATGAGCCGATCAACCGCCTGCTGGTGGCCTGCAAAGCCTACGATGCCGAGCAAGCCGTGGCCCGACTGGCGCCGCGCCTCACGTCCGGTGCCGAATTGATCCTGTTGCAGAACGGCCTTGGCAGTCAGGACGCCGTTGCGGCGCAGGTGCCGCAAGCGCGCTGCATTTTTGCTTCGAGCACCGAAGGCGCGTATCGCGACGGTGACTGGCGCGTGGTATTCGCCGGTCACGGTTACACTTGGCTGGGGGATGCCGGTCATCCTGTGGCGCCGATCTGGCTGGATGACGTGAGCGCCGCCGGGATTCCCCACGAGTGGAGCACCGACATTCTGACCCGGCTTTGGCGGAAACTGGCACTCAACTGCGCGATCAATCCACTGACGGTGTTGCACGATTGCCGCAATGGCGGCTTGCAGGACCACCATTGCGAAGTCGCGACCCTCTGCGGCGAACTGACCGAGCTTCTTGAACGCTGTGGCCAGCCGGCCGCCGCCGAAAACCTCCAGCCGGAAGTGGAACGGGTGATTCACGCCACTGCAGCCAATTTCTCGTCCATGTATCAGGACGTTGCGAATCAACGCCGTACCGAAATCAGCTACCTGTTGGGCTATGTCTGCAAAGTGGCTTCGCGACACCAACTGAACCTGCCGCACCTCAATCAGCTTGAATCACGCTTGATCGCCCATCTGCACAGCCTTGGATTGCCCAGCGACTGAGCAGCGGCTACGCTGGCCACTTGTTCCTTTTCAGCGATAAACCTGATGCCATTGCGCCAGCGCCTTGAAAACCTTCCCGTCGGCCAGAAACTGCTGGCCGCCCTGCTGGTGCTGTTGACCACCGTTTTGCTGGTCGCCAACCTGACCTTTATCAGCGCCGCGTACTACATTTCCCAGGAAAGCATGGCGCCCCAGGCCTTGCAGACCATCGGCCGACTGGTGTCCAACCCGAGCCTGGTGGCTGAAGCGCTGCAGTCACCACAAAATGCCGAGCGGCTGCTCAATGAGCTCAACAGCTATTCACCGCTGCGCGCGGCAGCCCTGTATGACGGCAAGGGCGAAAGGCTGGCGCAGTTGCAACGCGGCGATCATTTGGGCCTGCCTGAGCGTTATCGCCACATCGAATCCTGGCAAGCCACCGAATTTCGCAGCAACCAAGTGATCACCCTGCCCCGCCCCGGCACCGCGCCCGGCCATCTGCTGCTGGTCGCCAGCAGCGAACTGCCGATGGCCTTCTACACCGGGACCCTGACGGCCAGCCTCGGCATTCTGATCTTCAGCGTGCTGTTATGGCTGGTGATCGCCCGGCAGATCAAACGCCTGATTACCCGGCCGATCCATCAACTCGAAGAGCTGTCCCGGCAAGTGACCCGGGAGGAGAACTACGCCCTGCGCGCCTCACGCGGCAACCATGACGAAATCGGCAGCCTGGCCGAGGCGTTCAACACCATGCTCTCGCGTATCGAGGCACGGGAGCAGCAACTCAAACGGGCACGGGACGAATCCCAGGCCGCTTACGATCAGGCCCAGGGCCTGGCCGAAGAAACCCGCCACACCAACCGCAAACTGGAACTCGAGGTCCAGGTGCGCAGCAAGATCGAGAAAAAACTCACCGGGTTCCAGAATTACCTCAACAGCATCATCGACTCCATGCCGTCGGCGCTGATCGCCCTCGACGAGCAGCTCTACGTAACACAGTGGAATCAGGAGGCCAGCGCCCTCTCCGGCACACGCCTGGATGAAGCGCTGAATCAGCCGATCTTCCTTGCGTTCGAACCGCTCAAACCGTTTCTGCCGCAGCTCAAGCAAACCGTCGAGCAGCACACGGTCGCGAAGATCGAGCGCGTGACCTGGCTCAAAGACGATGAACCCAAGCATTACGCCCTGACCTTTTACCCGCTGATGGGCGGTGCCGGTCGTGGTGTGGTGATCCGCATCGACGACATCACCCAGCGCCTGTCGCTGGAGGAAATGATGGTGCAGTCGGAAAAAATGCTCTCGGTTGGCGGCCTCGCCGCCGGCATGGCCCACGAAATCAACAACCCGCTTGGCGCGATCCTGCACAACGTGCAGAACATTCGTCGACGCCTGTCCCCGGACTTGCCAAAAAACCTCGAACAGGCCGAACAAGTCGGCGTTGAGCTGGATACGGTCAACGAGTACCTGAAAGTACGTGAGGTGCCGCAGCTGCTCGACGGCATTCAACAGGCTGGCGCCCGGGCGGCGAAAATCGTCACCCACATGCTCAGCTTCAGCCGCCGCAGCACCCGGCAAATGGCGCCGTGCGATTTGCCGGCGCTGATCGATCAAGCCGTGGAAATCGCCGGCAACGACTTTGACCTGGCGATTGGCTTTGACTTCAAGGGTCAGGCGATCATTCGTCAGTTCGACCCCGCTCTGGGCCCCGTGCCCGGCACCGCCAACGAACTTGAGCAAGTGCTGCTCAACCTGCTGAAAAACGCCGCGCAAGCCATTCACCAGCGCGAGGACGGCTGCGAGCCGGGACGGATCATCCTGCGGACCCGACTCAATCCACCGTGGGCGGAAATCCAGGTCGAGGACAATGGCATCGGCATGAGCGAGAGCGTGCGCAAACGCACCTTCGAACCCTTCTTCACCACCAAGGAAATCGGTCAGGGCACCGGGCTTGGCTTGTCGGTTTCGTATTTCATCATCACCAACAACCACAAGGGTCAGATGGAAGTGCAATCGACCCTGGGCCAGGGCACGTGTTTCACCTTGCGCCTGCCGTTGACGAGCACCCCGCTCGTTTCTCAAGAACTCAATCAGCTTTCGAGGTAACCATGGGCTTTCGCTTGTCGAAGATCTACACCCGCACCGGCGACAAAGGCGAAACCGGGCTGGGCGACGGCCGCCGCGTGCCCAAGGACCACCCGCGGATCGAGGCCATTGGCGAAGTCGATTCATTGAACAGCCAGGTCGGCGTGCTGTTGGCCGGGCTCGAAGCGGAACTTGGAAAGTTTCCCGGATTAAACGAAGTGATCGAGGTATTGGCGCCTTGCCAGCATCGGTTGTTCGATCTCGGTGGCGAACTGGCCATGCCGGAATATCAGGCGTTGAATGCGGCAGAAATCGAACGCCTGGAAGCAGCGATCGATGTGTGGAATGAAGAGCTGGGGCCGCTGGAGAATTTCATTCTGCCGGGCGGTTCGGCGCTGATTGCCCAAGCGCATGTGTGTCGAAGCCTGGCGCGCAGTGCCGAGCGCCGATGTCAGCATTTGAATGCGCTTGAACCGTTGGCCGGGGTTGGCCTGGCGTACATCAATCGGTTGTCGGATCTGTTGTTTGTGGTGGCGCGGGTGATTGCCAGGCGTCAGGGGGTTGCGGAGATTTTGTGGCAGCCTGCTGCGAAACCCGAGGTTTAATCGCCGTCCTTCAGGACGCCTTCGCCGGCAAGCCGGCTCCTACAGAAGGATCGCGTAACCCTGTAGGAGCCGGCTTGCCGGCGATGAGGCCATCCGCTACACCAAAGAATCCGGCCAGAACGCCCGAATCCCCGCCACACCTTGGGCGCCTGCCGCCCAAGCCTGATCAACTTGCGCCGGCCCAACACCGCCGAGCAAGAACACCGGCTTGCTGAAACCTTCGATCAACGTCGAAGCCTGCTCCCAACCCAGCGGCTGAGCCCCCGGATGCGTCAGGGTCGGCTGCACCGGCGACAGGGTCACAAAGTCCACGCCCATCTGCTCGGCCAACGCCAGTTCCTCGGCGTTATGGCAGGACGCCGCCAACCAGCGCGACGCCGGTAGCGGACGACCGGCCGCTGCGTATTTGCGCAGCTGTGCCGAGGTGATGTGCCAACCGGCCGAAGGGAAATCGCCCAACCATTCGAACGGTCCCTTGATCATCAACTGCGCCTTGCCGGCACACAGCCCGGCTGCGTCCACCGCCAGATCACGGTATTTCGGGTCGTAGCCGTTGGGCGCCCGCAGCTGGATCAACTTGATGCCGTTGGCGATGGCTTTCTGAATACCGCGCAGCAGCGCAGGGGTTTCCAGATCTTCAGGCGTAATCAGGTAAGCCGCAGGCAATCGCGCCGCCGCAACGATTGGCTGGTTGGCGGCCGGAAACTCATAGCCCGGCAGATCACGCGGCGCCACCCATTCCAAAGGCTGGCCTTCGGCACCGTGAGGTTCGCCGGAAAAGTCCGAGACCTCCCAGACATCCAGCAACACTTGTTTGTCCGGGTAGTCATGGCGGACCTTGATCAGCGGTCGCGCGGCATTGACCACAATTCCCAGCTCTTCATGAAGCTCACGGGCCAGCGCAGTTTCCACGGATTCGTCGGCCTCGACCTTGCCACCCGGGAATTCCCAAAGACCGCCCTGATGCTGAGTGTCGGCGCGCCGGGCGATAAGGATCTTGCCGCTGCTATCGCGGATAACCGCGGCGGCTACGTGTACTCGTTTCACTGCCCGACCTCCTCCAGACCCGCCTTTTGCCAGGCCTTGAAGGCTGGCCATTGGTAGATCGTTTCGACGTAGGCCTCGTCCGCCACCGGCAATTTCACCTGGTAGGTGCGAAGGCGCACGGCAATGGGTGCGAAGAAGGCATCGGCCAGGGTCGCACGGCCAAACAGGTATGGACCGGTTTCGGTCGCGGCTGCGCGGCACTCGGCCCACAACGCCAGCATGCGTTCGATGTCCGCCTGGACGTCAGCCGGGACCGGCGACAAAGGTGCGTCGCGGCTCAGGTCAAACGGCATGTTGCCGCGCATGGCGAAGAAGCCGGCGTGCATCTGTGCACAGGCTGAACGTGCCTGGGCGCGGACCGCGACGTCTTTGGGCCAGAGGCCGGAGTGAGGGAATTGTTCGGCCAGGTACTCGGCAATCGCCAGGGAATCGGCGATGGTGCCGTGCTCGGTTTTCAGCAACGGGACTTTGGCGGTCGGCGAATGCTTGAGCAACTGCTCGCGAGTGTCCGGCTGGTTCAGTTTGATCAATTCTTCGGTGTACGGGGCACCGGCCAGGTCAAGGGCCAGGGCGCCGCGCAGGGACCAGGAGGAATGCAATTTGTCGCCGATGATCAGGTGGAGGCTCATGTTCGGGACCTTTTGATGAGGGGGGACAGGCCAGAATCTTTGGTGTCTGATCGGACCTCTTCGCGGGCAAGCCTCGCTCCTACAGGGATTGCGCGATCCTTGTAGGAGCGAGGCTTGCCCGCGAAAGCGATCTGTCTTACGTACGGTACTCGGCGTTGATCTTCACGTATTCGTGGGACAGGTCCGTGGTCCAGATGGTTTCGCTGCAATCGCCGCGACCCAGTTCGATACGGATGGTGATTTCTTCCTGCTGCATCACCGCTGCGCCCTGGGCTTCGGTGTAGGTCGATGCGCGGGCGCCACGGCTGGCGATGCAGACTTCGCCGAGGAACACGTCGATCTTGCTCACGTCCAGGTTAGGTACGCCGGCACGGCCAACGGCAGCCAGGATGCGGCCCCAGTTCGGGTCGGATGCGAACAGCGCGGTCTTGATCAGCGGCGAGTGCGCCACGGTGTAGCCAACATCCAGGCATTCCTGGTGATTGCCGCCGCCGTTGACTTCAACGGTGACGAACTTGGTCGCGCCTTCGCCGTCACGCACGATGGCCTGGGCCACGTCCATGCACACTTCGAACACAGCCTGTTTCAGCTTGGCGAACAGTTCACCACTGGCGGAGGTGATTTCCGGCAGTGCCGCCTGACCGGTGGCGATCAGCATGCAGCAGTCGTTGGTTGAGGTGTCGCCGTCGATGGTGATGCGGTTGAACGACTTGTTGGCACCGTCCAGCAACAGGTTTTGCAACACGTCGCGGGAGACTTTGGCGTCGGTGGCGATGTAGCCGAGCATGGTCGCCATGTTCGGACGGATCATGCCCGCGCCTTTGCTGATGCCGGTAACGGTGATGGTCACGCCGTCATGCTCGAACTGGCGGCTGGCGCCCTTCGGCAGGGTATCGGTGGTCATGATGCCGGTGGCGGCAGCTTCCCAGTTGTTCACCGACAGGTCGTCGAGAGCGGCTTGCAGCGCGCCTTCGATTTTCTCGACCGGCAGCGGTTCGCCGATCACACCGGTGGAGTACGGCAGCACCAGGCTGGCATCGACGCCGGTCAGTTCGGCCAGTTTCGCGCAGGTGCGCTCGGCGGCGGCCAGACCCGGCTCGCCGGTGCCGGCGTTGGCGTTGCCGGTGTTGGTCAGCAGGTAACGCACCGGACCTTGCACACGCTGCTTGGCCAGGATCACCGGAGCGGCGCAAAAGGCGTTCAGGGTAAACACGCCTGCCACGGTGGAGCCTTCGGCGCAGCGCATGACCACGACATCCTTGCGTCCAGGACGCTTGATGCCGGCCGAGGCGATACCGAGTTCAAAACCGGCAACCGGGTGCAACGTTGGCAAAGGACCAAGACCAACAGCCATGAATGCGCTCCTTAATAAATGATGTCTGCACCGCTTTCAGGAAGAACGGTGGTGTAAATGGCAAAACGCCGCGACGGCTGATGCCGGTCGCGGCGCGGGTATTTCAGCGTATGAAACGGGTTTTACTGGATCTGCCCGTGGCAATGCTTGAACTTCTTGCCCGAACCGCAGTAGCACAGTTCGTTACGGCCCAGCTTCTGTTCGTTGCGAACCGGTGCGGTGGCGAGGGCTACATCGAGCTCTTCACCCAGCTGTTCCGGTTGATCAAGACCAGGTGCTTCAGCGTGCTCGAACTGCATGCGCGCCGCCAGTGCTTCGGCTTCCTGGCGCAGGCGTTGCTCTTCTTCGATCGGATCTTCGCGGCGAACCTGAACGTGCGACAGCACACGGATCGAGTCGCGCTTGATCGAATCCAGCAGCTCGGAGAACAGCGTGAACGACTCGCGCTTGTACTCTTGCTTCGGGTTCTTCTGCGCATAACCACGCAAGTGGATGCCGTGACGCAGGTGGTCCATGGTCGACAGGTGGTCTTTCCACAGGTCGTCCAGCACGCGCAGCACGATTTGCTTCTCGAAGGTGCGCAGCGCGTCGGCGCCCGCCTGGTCTTCTTTCTCGTTGTACGCCGCGATGAGCTCCTGCATCAGCTTCTCGCGCAGGGTTTCTTCGTACAGGTGATCGTCTTCGTCGAGCCATTGCTGGATCGGCAGCGCCACACCGAAGTCGCTCTGCAATGCCGCTTCCAGACCCGCCACGTCCCACTGCTCAGGCAGCGATTGCGGTGGAATGTGGGCGCTGACGGTAGCGTTGAGTACGTCCTGACGGAAGTCGGCGATGGTTTCACCGATGTTGTCGGCGGCCAGCAACGTGTTGCGCATGTGATAGATCACTTTACGCTGTTCGTTGTTGACGTCATCGAACTCGAGCAGTTGTTTACGAATGTCGAAGTTGCGGCCTTCAACCTTGCGCTGAGCCTTCTCGATGGCGTTGGTCACCATGCGGTGCTCGATCGCTTCACCGGACTGCATGCCCAATGCTTTCATGAAGTTCTTCACCCGGTCAGAGGCGAAGATGCGCATCAGGCTGTCTTCCAGCGACAGGTAGAAACGGCTGGAACCGGCGTCACCCTGACGACCTGCACGACCACGCAACTGGTTGTCGATACGGCGCGATTCGTGACGTTCGGACGCAATCACCTGCAAGCCACCCGACTCCAGCACTTGCTGGTGACGCTTCTGCCAGTCGGCCTTGATCTGGGCAATCTGCTCCGGCGTCGGGTCTTCCAGAGACGCGACTTCCACTTCCCAGTTGCCGCCCAACAGAATGTCGGTACCACGACCGGCCATGTTGGTGGCGATGGTCAGTGCGCCTGGACGACCGGCCTGGGCAATGATTTCGGCTTCTTTTTCGTGGAACTTGGCGTTCAGGACCTTGTGTTCGATGCCTTCCTTCTGCAGCAGCGCAGACATGTGTTCGGAAGTTTCGATGGTTGCAGTACCCACCAGCACCGGACGGCCGTGAGTCATGCATTCCTTGATGTCGTTGATGATCGCCGCGTATTTCTCTTCGGCGGTCAGGAACACCAGGTCGTTGTAGTCTTTACGCGCCAAAGGCTTGTTCGGCGGGATCACCATGACCTGCAGGCCGTAGATCTGGTGGAATTCGAACGCTTCGGTGTCTGCGGTACCGGTCATGCCGGACAACTTGTTGTACAGACGGAAGTAGTTCTGGAACGTGGTCGACGCCAATGTCTGGCTTTCGGCCTGGATGTTCAGGTTTTCCTTGGCTTCGATGGCCTGGTGCAGGCCTTCGGACAAACGGCGACCCGGCATGGTACGACCGGTGTGTTCGTCGACCAGGACGACCTGACCGTCCTGCACGATGTATTCAACGTTGCGGTTGAACAGCTTGTGCGCACGCAGGCCGGCATAGACGTGGGTCAGCAGGCCCAGGTTATGCGCCGAATACAGGCTCTCGCCTTCAGCCAGCAGGCCGACGCGGGTCAGCATGTCTTCGATGAACTGGTGACCGGCTTCGTTGAGTTCGACCTGACGGGTCTTCTCGTCGACGGTGTAATGGCCGGCCTTGGTGACTTCGCCTTCGACTTCTTCGACGTGCAATTGCAGCTGCGGGATCAGTTTGTTGATCTCGATGTACAGCTTCGAGCTGTCCTCGGCCTGACCGGAAATGATCAGCGGGGTACGGGCTTCGTCGATGAGGATGGAGTCGACTTCGTCGATCACGGCAAAGTTGAGTTCGCGCTGGAATTTTTCTTCCATGCTGAACGCCATGTTGTCGCGCAGGTAGTCGAAACCGAATTCGTTGTTGGTGCCGTAGGTGATGTCGGCGGCGTAGGCCTGACGTTTCTCTTCCGGCGGCTGGAAAGGTGTAACCACACCGACCGTCATGCCGAGGAATTCGTAGAGCGGACGCATCCAGTTGGCGTCACGGCGGGCCAGATAGTCGTTCACGGTAACAACGTGCACGCCTTTGCCGGACAGCGCGTTGAGGTAAACGCCCAGTGTGGCCACCAGGGTCTTGCCTTCACCGGTACGCATTTCCGCGATCATGCCTTCATGCAAGGTCATGCCGCCGATCAGCTGGACATCGAAGTGACGCATACCCATGACGCGCTTACCGGCTTCGCGGGCGACCGCAAAGGCTTCTGGCAGCAGCTTGTCGAGGGATTCCCCTTTGGCGATGCGGGCCTTGAACTCATCCGTCTTGGCACGCAATTGATCGTCCGAAAGGGCCACCATTTGCTCTTCGAAGGCATTGACGAGTTGCACCGTCTTGAGCATGCGTTTGACTTCACGCTCGTTCTTGCTTCCAAAAAGTTTCTTTAACAAAGGCGCAAACATATCGGCAGGATCTTCCACACTAAAGGGATGGAGGGCGGCCCCGTGAGTCGCCCGTGCAGCCCTCATGGCCGCATGCGAACGAGCATTCTACCCGGAAACGATGGTGAGGAAAGTGGCGTTGTTCCACGATGCATGCACTGCGCTGTTACGGGGCTCACTTAAAATAAGGGCTTTTTGCTGAACTTCAAGCCACTGACGGCAGAAGTTACTTGTTGATTTAATGGGTAAAGCGCGCGCAAAGCAATGGGTCGGGTGCAACCAGTGCTTTCTGCTACCATGGCGGCTCTGTTACTTCAGGTGTCTGATCATGGCATTTCGCCCTCTTACGGCCAGAGCACCCGCCGTTCTGCTTCGCGAAGCCAAACCGCTGAAAGCCATTTTTGGCCATGCTCAACGCCTGGGTCATTTACAACGCCTGCTCGAAAGCCAATTGCAGCCCGCTGCGCGCGAACATTGCCATGTGGCGTCGTGGCGCGAAGGCAGTTTATTGCTGATTGTCACTGACGGACATTGGGCAACGCGTCTGCGTTATCAACAGAAGCGTCTGCAACGGCAGTTGCAGATGTTCGATGAGTTCGCCAGCCTGACGCGGATTCTGTTCAAGGTGCAGCCACCGACCGTTCAGCAAGGCGCGGCCGGGCATACCATCAGTTTGTCGACGGATGCGGGGGCGACCATACAAGCGACGGCTGAGGGGATCAGCGATCCGAACCTGCGGGCGGCGCTGGAGCGACTGGCCGCTCACGCCAAACCAAAAGACTGACACGGCCCCTGTAGGAGCGAGGCTTGCCCGCGAAGCTTTGGGCGCCCTCAAGGGCCCCTTCGCGGGCAAGCCTCGCTCCTACAAGGGGATGCATACGCCAGGAAATTAGCGGCGTTTGCTACCGCCGAGCAGTGACCCCATCAACCCGCGCACCAGTTGCCGACCAAGCTGATTGGCCGCCTGTCGCATCGCCGACTTCAGCGCCTGCCCTGCGGCCGTGCCGAGAAGCTCCCCGGCCTTGTCGGTGAAGCTCGGTTCTTCTGGCGCAGGTTTGCCCGGTGCCGCTTCGGGTTCCGGCGCCAGGCCTTTGCGCCCCATCAGCACTTCATAGGCTGATTCGCGATCCACCGGTTTGTCATACCGCCCCTTGAACGGCGAGCCGGCGATCAGCAGCGTGCGCTCGGTTTCGCTCAGCGGCCCGATCCGTGATTGCGGCGGTGCCACCAGGACGCGCTGGACCATCTCTGGCGTGCCTTTGTCCTGCAATGTGCCCACCAGCGCCTCGCCGATCCCCAGTTCGGTCAGCACCGACAAGGCATCGAACGCCGGGTTCGGCCGGAATCCCTCGGCCACCGCACGCAGGGATTTTTGTTCCTTGGCAGTGAACGCACGCAAACCATGCTGGATACGCAGGCCGAGCTGCGCCAGCACGTCATCCGGCAAGTCGCCCGGCGATTGGGTGACGAAATACACGCCCACGCCTTTCGAGCGAATCAGCCGCACCACTTGCTCCAGACGCTCCTGCAACGCCTTGGGCGTATCGGCAAACAATAAATGGGCTTCGTCGAAAAACAGCGCCAGCAGCGGTTTGTCGGCATCGCCGCGCTCCGGCAGTTGCTCGAACAGTTCAGCCAGCAGCCACAACAGAAACGTCGCGTAGACCTTCGGCGCTTCGTGCACCAGACGACTGGCATCGAGCAAGTGAATGCGCCCGCGCCCCTCGGCGGTCGGTTGCAGAATGTCTTCGAGTTGCAGCGCCGGCTCGCCGAACAAGGCTTCAGCACCTTGTTGTTCCAGGGTCGCCAATCGGCGCAACAAGGCCTGGCTGGAACCGGTGGTCATCAACGCGGCGTCGTCGCCCAGCAATTCGGGGTGGTCGCGCAGGTGATTGAGCAGTGCCTTCAGGTCCTTCAAGTCCAGCAACAACAGACCTTCGCGGTCCGCCACCTTGAACGCGGCGTACAGCGCCGATTGCTGGCTGTCGGTCAACTCCAGCAGGGCGCCAATCAACAGCGGGCCCATTTCGCTCAAGGTGGTGCGCAAGGGATGACCGGACTGGCCGTGAATGTCCCACAAAGTGACCGGGTACGCCTGCGGCGTGTGATTCAGCCAGGGCATCCCGGCGATTCGCTCGGCGATCTTGCCCTGCGGGTTGCCGGCAGCGCCGAGGCCGCACAGGTCACCTTTGATGTCCGCCGCGAACACGGCCACGCCAGCATCGCTGAACGCTTCGGCCAGTCGTTGCAAGGTAACGGTCTTGCCGGTCCCGGTAGCGCCCGCGACCAGACCGTGACGGTTCGCCAGGCGCATGGCCTGGGCGATCGGTTGCCCCGCGAGATCGGCACCGATAACGAGTTGCGATGAATCAGGCATTTGGTCACCCATGGTTAATCTTTAATTCTGCACGGCCGATATAAAAGACTGAAAAGCTTCGGTAATCCCCCCAAGGAGAGGACGGAAATATCAGCTTGTTTTCATGACCGCCCACTGCGCGCTTCCTTATAAAAGCACGCCTTGGGCATTAAGACCTTAGCGGAACCCCAAGCCATGAACAAAAATCTGCGCTTCAGCCATAAAATCCTGCTTGCCGCCGCCCTCATCGTCATTGCCGCGTTCGCCTCGTTCACCCTGTACAACGACTATCTACAGCGCAACGCCATTCGCGAGGACCTGGACAAGAATCTGCAAAAAATGGGCAGCGTGACTGCCAACAATATCCAGACCTGGCTGACCGGACGCAGTCTGCTGATCGAAAACCTCGCACAAAACGCCGCGCTGAACCCGGACATCGGCAACGTCGCCAAGCTGCTGGAGCAGAAGGCGGTGACGTCGACCTTCATGGGTGCTTACATTGGCAACAAGGATGGCACCTTCATCATCCGCCCGGACAGCAAAATGCCGGATGGCTATGATCCGCGCGCCCGCCCTTGGTACAAAAGCGCCCAAAGCACCAGTGGCTCGGCGCTGACCGAACCCTACATCGATCTGGCCTCTGGCCAACTGGTCATCTCCATCGTCAACAGTGTGCTCAAGGACGGCCAGAACATTGGCGTGGTCGGTGGTGACCTGAGCCTGCAAGTGATCGCCGACAGCCTGAATGCGCTGGACTTCGATGGCATGGGTTATGCGTTCCTGGTCAGCGCCGATGGCAAGATCCTGGTGCACCCGGACAAAGCGCTGGTGATGAAATCCCTGGCTGAGTCGTACCCGAAAAATACACCGCGCATCAGCAGCGATTTCAGTGAAGTGGAAGTCGATGGCAAAACCCGCATCGTCACTTTCACCCCGATCAAAGGCCTGTCTTCCGTCAACTGGTACATCGGTCTGTCAGTGGATAAGGACAAAGCCTTCGCGAAACTCAGCGATTTCCGCGCCTCGGCGGTCATTGCGACTGTCATCGCAGTTGCGATCATCATTGCCTTGCTGGGCATGCTGATCCGCATCCTGATCCAGCCGCTGCACGTCATGACCCGCGCCATGGCCGACATTGCCGACGGTGAGGGCGACCTGACCAAACGCCTCACTATCCAGAACAACGATGAATTCGGCCTCCTGGGCACCGCGTTCAACCGTTTCGTGGAGCGCATTCACGGTTCGATCCGCGAAGTGTCTTCGGCCACCGGCCAGGTCAACGAAGTGGCGCTGCGTGTAGTCGCGGCTTCCAACTCGTCGATGTACAACTCTGACCAGCAAGCTTCGCGCACCAGCAGCGTCGCTGCCGCGATCAATCAGCTCGGTGCCGCGGCCCAGGAAATCGCGCGCAACGCCGCCCAGGCGTCGAGCCAGGCCAGCGATGCCCGAAACCTCGCCGAAGACGGCCAACAGGTGGTGGATCGCAGCATTGTCGCGATGAACCAACTGTCGAGCATGCTCAGCGCTTCGAGCACCAACATCGAATCGCTGAACAGCAAAACCGTGAACATCGGGCAGATTCTCGAAGTGATCACCAGCATTTCCCAGCAAACCAACCTGCTGGCGCTGAACGCCGCGATCGAAGCGGCCCGTGCCGGTGAAGCCGGGCGTGGTTTTGCCGTGGTGGCCGATGAAGTGCGCAACCTGGCACACCGCACGCAGGAATCGGCGCAGCAGGTGCAGACCATGATCGAGGAGCTGCAAATCGGCGCCCGCGAATCCGTCAGCACCATGAGCGACAGCCAGCGCCACAGTCAGGACAGCGTGGAAATCGCCAACCTGGCGGGCGAACGCCTGAACAGCGTGACGTTGCGCATTGGTGAGATCGACGGGATGAACCAGTCCGTGGCGACGGCAACCGAGGAACAGACGGCGGTGGTGGAATCGATCAACGTCGACATTACCGAGATCAATACGTTGAACCAGGAAGGGGTGGAAAACCTGCAATCGACGTTGCGGGCGTGTTCGGACCTGGAACAGCAGGCGGCGCGTCTCAAGCAGTTGGTCGGTAGTTTCCGGATCTGATGCGATTCTGAGGGCCCCTTCGCGGGCAAGCCTCGCTCCTACATGGTTTTACGTGAACCTGTAGGAGCGAGGCTTGCCCGCGAAGTCTGTAACACACCACAAAACCCCAGCCGAACATCTATTCTTCATTAAGGTCAACCAAGGGAGTACAACGGACCGGAGGGATGTTCATCGTGCACATCGCGGACATAACCATGTTCTACGCCCCTGCCAGCGGTGGCGTGCGCACGTATCTGGATGCAAAACACCGTCGCCTGGGCGTCAAACCCGGCATTCGCCACAGCCTGCTGATCCCCGGTTCACATCTCAGCGAACAGGACGGCGTTTACACGGTTCCGGCCCCTGCCCTGCCCTTCGGCAAGGGTTATCGTTTCCCTCTCCGTCTCGCCCCTTGGCGAAATGTCCTGCAGGATTTGCAGCCCGATCTGATCGAAGTCGGCGACCCTTACCTCACAGCCTGGGCGGCGCTCGATGCCCGCCGCCAACTCGACGTGCCAGTGATCGGCTTCTATCACTCGGACTTGCCGCTGCTGGTCAGCAATCGCATGGGCAATTGGGTCACAACCAACGTCGAAGCGTATGTCAAAAAGCTCTACGGCAACTTCGACCGGGTCTTGGCGCCGAGCCGGATCATGGCCGACAAACTGACCAGCCTGGGCGTGAACAACGTTTTCGTCCAAACCCTGGGCGTCGACCTGCAAACCTTTCATCCCGATGCCCGGGATCCAAGCCTGCGCACGCAACTGGGCATCAATGAAAACACGCACCTGCTGATTTTTGCCGGGCGTGGTTCCAAGGAAAAAAACCTGCCGGTGTTGCTGGAATGCATGCGGCGCCTGGGACGGCGTTATCACCTGTTGCTGGTGGGGTCGTCGATGCCGGTCGTGGTCCCGGACAACGTCACCGTCATCCATGAGTTCTGCCCCGTCACGCAGGTGGCGAAGTTGATGGCCAGCGCCGATGCGCTGCTGCATGCCGGTGACCAGGAAACGTTTGGCCTGGTGATCCTCGAAGCCATGGCCAGCGGCATTCCGGTAGTAGCTGTGGCGGCGGGAGCCTTTGAAGAAATCATCAGCGCAGAATGCGGGCTGCTGTGCGCGCCGAACGACCCGGTGGCGATGGCCAATGCGGTGCGGGAGCTGTTCAGTTCAGGCAGTGCCGCGCTCGGCCAACAAGCGCGCCTCCATGTCGAACGGCATTATTCGTGGGACGCGGTAGTCGACAGCCTGCTGGGCCACTATCACGCCGTCCTCGGCAACCAATGGCCGCTGGCCGCCAATGGTTGAGCCCATGACCGCGCCCTGCCTGTTACTCGTACTGCATGACGTCGCGCCGCACACCTGGGCCGATTACCAACCGTTTGTCGAAGCCGTGGACGCCTTGGGTGAAGTGCCGATGACCTGGCTGGTGGTGCCGGATTACCACAGACACAACGATCTGGAGGCACACCCGGGGTTGCGCCGCCTGCTGACCGGTCGTGTCGCCCGAGGTGACGAACTGGCGCTGCACGGCTATTTTCATTGTGATGACGAGCCGCCGCCCAACACGCCACGAGACTGGTTCATGCGCCGCATTTATACCCGTGAAGGCGAGTTCTACACGCTGTCGCAGGACGCGGCCCTCACGCGTCTGCGCGCAGGTATCGAGCTGTTTCATCGCTATCACTGGCCGCTCGAAGGGTTCGTCGCTCCGGCCTGGTTAATG
Organism: Pseudomonas sp. FW300-N2A2; assembly: GCF_017351735.1. Lineage (NCBI taxonomy): Bacteria > Pseudomonadati > Pseudomonadota > Gammaproteobacteria > Pseudomonadales > Pseudomonadaceae > Pseudomonas > Pseudomonas sp. FW300-N2A2. Next base: position 207,704 of record NZ_JACNDU010000008.1, read on the forward strand.
AGCGAAGGTACGCGCCAGGCCTTGCGCCAGTTACCCCTGAGTTACACCAGCGATCCTCAGCATCTGATTCGTCTGCCGGATTTCACCCCGGTCGATGCGCCGGGACTGGTCTGGAGTGCGCGCAGCGCATGGCGGCGAGGTTTGTCGAAGCTCGTCTGCGATCAGCGCGAACAACGCTGGCGCGAGGCGTCGGTGATTCGTCTGGGCCTGCACCCGGTGGACATGCGTCATCGGTTCGCGCGCGATTACTGGCTGCACACCCTCAAGCGATTACTCGACCAAGGCCGCCTGCCGATGACCAAGGCTCGTTGGCTGGCGCTGCACAGCGACCGCATCGGTCGCGCCGCATGAGCCGGGGGATTCTGCTGTTTGTCGCACTGCTCGCGGCGGTGCTGATTCCGCTGCTGCTGGGTGGCAACCAGACCTGGTCGCGATTGCAAAGCTTTCCACTGAGCTGGTTGCTGATCATGTTCGGCATGATCCTGCTGTGCTGGGTGGTGAACACGATGCGTTTGCGCCTGTTGCTGGGTGATGAGCGCGACAAGGTCAGCCCGGTCAAAAGCCTCGGCGTGGTGATGGCTGCCGAGTTCGCCTACTGCGCCACACCGGGCGGCAGCGGCGGACCGCTGACCATCATGGCGCTGCTGGCCCGCAACGGGGTGCGCCCGGCACGGGGCAGCGCGGTTTTCGCCATGGACCAACTCAGCGATCTGCTGTTCTTTCTCTGCGCATTAAGCGGGATTCTGATTTATGCGCTGTTCCAGCACCTCAGTGAACGCATGGAGTGGCTGCTGACCGTCAGTGCGATATCGATGTTCGGCGGGCTGCTCAGTTGTGTGGTGATTGCGCGCTACCATCGGCTGCTGATTCGCCTCAGCGGGCGGCTGCTCGCACGCCTCAATGTCAAAGGCACCACGCGCCTGCGCTGGGCGCGAAAACTCCTGCACTTTCTTGCGGCGTTCACTGACACGCTGAAGTTGCCCTTTCGGACTTTGATCAAGGTGTTTGCCCTGACCTGTGTGCATTGGGTGCTGCGTTATAGCGTGTTGTACCTGGCGTTGCGCGGGCTTGGCGCGGATTTGCAGTGGGCCTGGAGCTTTTTGATTCAGATGCTTTCGCTGAGTGCGGGGCAGTTCAGCCTGTTGCCGGGGGGCGCCGGGGCGGCGGAATTGACCTCGGCTGCATTGCTGGCGCCCATGGTGGGGAAATCCACTGCGGCGGCGGCGATTCTGATTTGGCGGGCGGTGACTTATTACTTTTATCTGGTGGTGGGGGGGCCGGTGTTTTTGTTGATGGTTGGGCGGCCGTTGTTGAAGAAGTTGATGAGGTTTAGGCAGGCTTAGTTTTTTATTGTGTGCATATCCGTTGCTGCGGTAACGGCGGCTTATGGTTTCGCTTTTACAGCGAGTCACTTTGGAAAAGCCCCAAAGTAACCAAAAG
>NZ_JACNDU010000080.1:0-255 GCF_017351735.1 Pseudomonas sp. FW300-N2A2
ACTATCGCCAGCAAGCTGGCTCCTACAATTTTGAATTGTGTGAACCCAATCACCGTGTAGGAGCCGGCTTGCTGGCGATAGCGGTGGATCAGGCAATGAGTGCGTGACTGAACTGACGCCATCGCCAGCAAGCCGGCTCCTACAGGGGGAATGTGCAAACATCCAAAACTAGTGCGGCCACCACAGTGCAGGAGTGTGTACACGACCGAAGAGCCAGGTCGGCTTTCAGGCCGCCTCGGCTGCGGTGGCGGTAGC
>NZ_JACNDU010000081.1:0-231 GCF_017351735.1 Pseudomonas sp. FW300-N2A2
TTGATATCCGCGTTGTCCTTCTCTGATGCGTTCACTCATTCCGGACATTGGCACCGTTCCCCTGTAGGAGCCGGCTTGCTGGCGATAGCGTCCGTCCAGCCAATAAATAGGTTGACCGACCCACCGCCATCGCCGGCAAGCCGGCTCCTACAGGGAATCCCGTACGCTTTTGATTTCCACCACTCATCAGGCCGAGCGTTAGCTCGCCTTCCGCTTTTGATCTGAACGCCC
>NZ_JACNDU010000082.1:0-231 GCF_017351735.1 Pseudomonas sp. FW300-N2A2
CAGTTGTCCGCGTTGTCCTTCTTTGATGCGTTCACTCATTCCGGACATGTGCACCACTCCCCTGTAGGAGCCGGCTTGCTGGCGATGGCATCCGTCCAGTCAATAAATGTGCTGACTGACCCACCGCTATCGTCGGAACGCCGCCCGCAGCAAGCCGGCTCCTACAATTGATCGTGTGCGTTCCGAATACATACGCATTTCCCCTGTAGGAGCCAGCTTGCTGGCGATAGC
>NZ_JACNDU010000009.1:0-196712 GCF_017351735.1 Pseudomonas sp. FW300-N2A2
TACGTCAGGGGCGCGGGCGCTTGGTTACTTGGCGCTCTTCCAAGTGACCCGCCGTAAGGGCGGAACCAATAGCCGCCGTTACCCCAGTAATGGGTATGTACACCATCAAAAAACTCGTCACCAGACACACAGCCTTCGCGAGCAAGCCCGCTCCCACAAAGGTGCCGGATACATCCGCAGGACCACCCCGCTAACTGCGTTCTCAGGTAACAGCACTACTGCAATGACAAGGATTATTCAGCCCACACCCAACAATCATCGTGATCCCCCCCGCAATTCAAGATGTATCCGATTGTTAAAAACCCGCCAAATGGCTAACCTTCGCGCCTTCTACGACCCAATAGTCACGGGTCTTTCTGACGAAACGCAGTATTTGGATCTGTAACGCGCCGAGGATCAGGCGCAAGGTTTCGTTATGCATGGCAGGAGGCATCACATGCGTTCATTTCTTCTATTGCTGATGGGGTGGGTCTGCGCGACCGCAGCCTGTGCCGAACCGACAGCCGAGCTGTCGGAACCGGTGGGCGGCTGGCGCTACAACGGCCTGCTCGATCGCAGCGAAAACCCGCGAGTCGCCTACCCAACGCCGCCCATCGACCGGGGCGTACAGCGCAATCGCACGATGATCGAAGGCCAGCTCAAGGCCATCGGCACTCAACGCGGGCCGCACACGCTGGCGGTCAACGGCAATCCTCTGAACCTGTACACCGACGACCAGGGGCGTTTCGCCCGGCCGTACGCGTTTGGCGCGGGCTCCAACAGCGTCGAAGTGCGCAGCGTCGAAGGCCAATCCCTCAAGCGCGTCCAATTCTATGAAGCCAACAACCTGCGTACCCCGGCGCGGATTCGCGTGGTGCTGGGTTGGGACGATCCGAAAGCCGAGCTCGACCTGCACATCATTACCCCCGACGGCCAACATGCGTTCTGGGCTCGCCCGGCGATGAGCAACGGCGGCGGCCTCGACCCGGACGGCGTCGACGGCCCCGGCCCGGAAATGTTCACCATGACCGCGCCGCTGCATGGCACCTATCTGGTTTACGTGAACTATTGGGGCAACTTCGGCAGCGGCGGCTATAACTTCGATGAGACCAGCAACCAGAACGAGGTGATCACCTCGCAGATCAACCTGGTGCTGAACGAAAACACCGTCGACGAAAAACGCGAGACCTTCATCGTGCCCCTGCGCGCGATCGGTGACCTGCTGCTGGTCAAGACTTTCAACTATTAAGCATCCCGCTCCACGGATGAAATGGGCTTTGTGAACATGAGCGATAACACTGTTACCCCGGCCGCCGACGCACCTGCTGCCAAACCTTCCCGGCGCTGGCCGTTGCTGTTGGGCGGGCTAATCCTGGTGGCTGGCGTGGCTGCCGGACTTGGCTGGTTCATGCACAAACCCAAGGCGCCGGCGGCGCAATTGGCCAGCGACAAACTGGGCATGAGCCGCCCGGACGGCCTGCTCGAAGCCCATTCCTTGAGCCAATTGCCCAAGGACTTGCTGGCGGTGCCGTTCCTCAAGGAAACCCTGACCGAAGATTTCGTCTTCTATTACGAAGCGCATGCCGATCGCCTCGGCTTGATCGGCAGTCTGCGGCGGATCATCTACGAACATGACCTGAAGTTGCAGGACAGCCTGATCGAGCAGCTTTTCGATCAACCGGCGGATGTCGCGTTGTGGCGCGGGGCGGATGGTCGCCTCAAAGACTTTTTGTTGGTGATGGATCGCGGTGGTCTGGCCAAGGTGCTAGAGCCGTTGGCCAAAGTGGCGCTGGATGATTCGCAGCTGACACAACTCGGTGACATCAAGGTCACCGGCGAGACGGTGCCGCTGTATCAGCTCACCTACAACAACAGCAAGGCGCTGCTGTTTGCCTCTCATGGCGACAAGCTGGTGGTGCTGTCCAATCCTTCGAAACTGTACGACAACAGTAATGGCCCGATCGATGAGCCTGGGATGGTTTCGACTCAATCGCTGGAAGCATTGCTAGGCGGTCAGAAACTCTTCCCCGAAGCCTTCGGCCTGCCACTGCGCGCGCCGGAAGTGAAACAACGTCTGTCGGTCAATTCCAGCGTGCTGGCCATGGGTTACCAGCGGTTCATCCCGAACTTCGCCGGCCTGCGTTTCGACATGGACGACAAGGGCTGGCACAGCTTCCTCGCCATGGACGAACTGGAAAACCAGCCAGACTTCGATTTCAAACCGATCTGGCAAGCCATGCCGATGGGCGCGAGTGCTTGTGTGGCCCTGCCGCTCGCCGCCGAACAACAGAAACCGTTGCTGGTGAAACTCGGTGCCGAAGAAACCGTGGCCCAGGCGCTGACCGAACACATGGCCGGTGCCGCCGGCCTGTGCTGGTACGCCGATTCTCGGCTGTACACGCCGCTGCTGGTGGCCAGTCTGAATGACGACGACAGCGCCAAACTCGACGGTGACCTGGGCAGCTTGTTCAGCTCGATGGCCGGCGCCTACGAAGGCAACGTCGAAGAACACGCGTTCCCGGTGGTCGAGAAGCAGGAAGGTGAAAACCACCAGTGGCAGCGTCAGGTCAGTTCCAATTTCGGTCCTTACAAAGCCAAGGACGCCGAGGACCCGAACGCCATCACCGGCAAGGCCTTCATGCGCGTGAGCCTGGCGCGCCACGGTTCGACGCTGCTGTTCTCCCTCGACGACAAACTCGTGGACAAAGCCCTCGGCACCCTCGACAAACGCTTCCCGCCAATGGCCGACGTGGTGCCGAAAGACCTGTTGATGCCGGTCTACTTCGGCCCGGATTCCATGGCGCAGCTGATGCAACAGGAAACCCTCGACAGCCTGCCGCAGGACATGGAGCCGGTGTTCTACAACGCCGCGCAAACTTACCTGATCCCGAAACTGCGCAAGCTCGGCGGCTACGGCAAATACGCGCTGACGTTGCCGGAAGGCAGCGAGCCCGACGGCCATTGGCAATGGCTGCCGCTGGAATGGAAAGCGCTGTGACCGCACTTATCCGAGGTCTCGGCCTGCTGGCGATGTTGCTGGGCAGTCGGGCATTTGCCAGTGACGCCGCGCCGCTCGACGTGCAGCAATCCCAGGTGTTCCGCGCCTGGTTCGTGCGCATCGCCCAGGAACAACTGACCCAGGGCCCGAGCCCGCGCTGGTATCAGCAGGACTGCGCGGGGCTGGTGCGTTTTGCCGCCAACGAAGCGCTGAAAGTCCATGACGACAAATGGCTGCGCAGCAATGGCCTGTCCAACCGCTACCTGCCGCCGGAGCTGCAATTGAGTGATGCCCAGCGTGGCCTCGCCCAGCAATGGCAGCAGGGCGGCGGCAAGGTCGGGCCGTACGTCAACGCGATCAAACTGATTCAGTTCAACAGCCATCTGGTTGGCCGCGACCTGGCGCAAGCCCGGCCCGGCGACCTGATGTTTTTCGATCAGGGCGACGACCAGCACCTGATGATCTGGATGGGCCGCTACATCGCCTATCACACCGGCACCACCACCCCCACTGACAACGGCATGCGTTCCGCGAGCCTGCAGCAACTCATGACATGGAAGGACACCCGATGGATACCCGACGCAGCCAACCCCAACTTCATCGGCGTCTATCGACTGAACTTTCTCTCCCAATGACCGGTGCCCGCATGCTGCGTTTTCTGTCTCTACTGTTGGTATTGGTCCTGCCTTTTTCGGCAGTGAATGCCGAAGACACCGTCGAACCGAGCGGCTACACGCCGGTGGCCGGTGAAAGCTTTTTCCTGCTGGCGGACAGCAGTTTTGCCAGCGACGAACAGGCGATGGTGCGCCTCGAAGCACCGGGCCGTGACTATCGTCGCTTCCGCATGGAGCCTTACGGCGGCGCGGACATTCGTGTGTACCGCATCGACAAACCGCTGGATTTCCTCAAGCGCCAGAAGAACCTGCACCGCGTGGTCAGCGACGGCCAGTTCAAGGGTGAAGGCCTGTCGAACACCCTCGCGTACCTGTGGGACAACTGGTACCGCAAATCCCGTCGCGTGATGCAGCGGGCGTTTTCCTACGAGTCCCGTAAACAAGTCACCGAGGAAGTGCCGGAACTGAAGATGGGCACTGCCATCGCCGCGCCAACGCCTTACGACGCGCAGCCGCAATTCGCACTGATTCCGGGCCTGCCGGTGGTCAGTCAGTTCCGTTATCCACTGTGGCAAGCCAAACCGATCCAGCCGCCCGAGGGCGTGAACCTCGCCGGTTCGTCCAGCGAGTTCGTCACTGTCGCGCCGGGCAACGTGTACATCCCGTTGGGCAACCTGAAGCCGGGCCTGTACCTGGTGGAAGCGCTGATTGGCAAGTACCGCGCGACCACCATGGTTTTCGTTTCCAACACCGTGGCCGTGAGCAAGATTGCCGGTGATGAACTGCTGGTCTGGGCCGCACGCAAACACGAAGGCAGTTCGGTGCCGAAGGTCAATGTGTTGTGGACCGATGGCCTCGGCGTGATGAGCAGTGGCGCCACCGATGCCGATGGTTTGCTGCGCCTGAAACACGTCAGCCCGGAGCGTTCGTTCGTGATCGGCGAGGACGAAGAGGGCGGGGTATTTGTCTCCGAGAACTTCTATTACGACAGCGAAATCTACGACACCAAACTCTATGCGTTTACGGACCGGCCGCTGTATCGGCCGGGGGATTGGGTGTCGCTGAAAATCGTCGGTCGCGAGTTCAAGAACGCCCGTGACTCGGTGTTGCCGACGGCGGCTGATGTGAATGTCACGGTACTCGATGCCACCGGCACCGCACTGCAAACGCTGGCGCTGAAGCTGGATTCCAAGGCCGGCACACAAGGTCGTTTCCAGCTGCCGGACAACGCGGTCGCGGGCGGTTATGAACTGCGTTTCAGCTACAAGGATCAGGCCTACAGCAGTGCCTTCCGCGTGGCTGAATACATCAAGCCGCACTTCGAGATTTCGCTGAACCTGGCCAAGCAGGATTACCGCACCGGCGAACCGGTGAAAGGCAGCTTGGTGCTGTTGTACCCGGACGGCAAACCCGTCGCGAATGCCAAGTTGAGCCTGAGCCTGCGTGCCCAGCAACTGTCGATGGTCGATAACGAGCTGCAATACCTGGGGCAGTTCCCGGTGGAACTGACCAGCACCGAACTGACCACCGACTCCAAGGGCAACGCGACCCTCGACCTGCCCGCCGCCGAGAAACCGAGCCGTTACATGCTCACCGTTTTCGCCAGCGATGGCGCGGCGTATCGGGTCAAGACCACCAAGGAAATCCTCATCGACCGTGGCGCCGCGAGTTTCCGCTTGAACGCACCGCAGCGCTTCAGTGCGGTGGGCGACAAGGTTGCATTCAGCTACCTGAATGAGGGTGGCAGCGAGCAAAGCAAAGCGGTCACGCCAAGCGGCTACAGCTGGGTGCGTCTGGAAGATCAGACCACGGGCGAAGGCAAACTGGCGGCAAGCGATAAAGGCTTCACGTTGGCCTTCGAACGTCCGGGGACTTACAACCTGACGTTGAAGGATGACCATGGTCGCGTGGTCGGTGCCACGGGTCATTCGGTCACTGGCGATGGCGTCAAAGCCGTGCCCGGCACCGTGGAAATCGTCCTCGATAAACCCGAGTACAAGGCAGGCGACGAAGCCCTCGCGCTGATCACTTTCCCTGAGCCTGTCAGCGATGCCTTGCTGTCGCTGGAACGCGACAAGGTCGAGGCCACCGCGCTGATGTCGAAGGGCGGCGACTGGCTGAAAATGGAAAAACTCAGCGACACCCAATACCGCGCGCGCATTCCGGTGAAGGATAATTTCGCGCCGAACCTGACCTTCTCCGTGCTCTACACCAAGGGCGGTCAGTACAGCTTCCAGAACGCTGGCATCAAGGTGGTTGCGCCGCAAATCGACGTCGCCATCGTCACCGATAAAGAGGTGTATCAGCCGGGCGATACGGTGTCTGTGGACCTGACAACGCAGTTCGCCGGCAAGCCGATTCCGGCGCACCTGACGGTCAGCGTCGTCGACGAAATGGTCTACGCGCTGCAACCGGAAGTGGCGCCGACCATCGACCAGTTCTTCTACCATCCGCGCCGCAACAACGTGCGCACCAGCGCCAGTCTGTCGTTCATCAGCTACGACGTCGCGTTGCCGGGTAGCCCCGGTGCACCGGGCAAAGCCAATCGCAGCGAACGCGGTGTGAAAGTGCTGGAGCGGCCGCGACGTGAAGATGTCGACACCGCCGCGTGGCAGCCGGAATTGATCACCGACGCCAACGGCAAAACCCGCTTCACCTTCAAGATGCCGGACTCGCTGACCCGCTGGCGCATCACCGCGCGCGCCATCGCCGATGACGGTCAGGTCGGGCAGAAAAAGCAATTCCTGCGCTCGGAAAAGCCGCTGTACCTGAAGTGGAGCGGCCCGACCAAATTCCGCACTGGCGACAAACCGGATCTCGGCGTGTTCGCCTTCAGCCAGGCGGAAAAACCGGTCAAGGCTGAGCTGGTGATTCATTTCGCCGGCGCCGAACAACGGGTGCCAGTGACGCTGAACAACGGCATCAATTACATCGCGCTCCCGGCGTTCGACTTGGCCAGTGGCGAGTGGACCGCCGAGTTGGTGCAGGACGGCAAAACCGCTGACGCCCTGGCCGTGCGTCTGACCGCGACCGGCGAAGGTTGGCTCGTTACGCAGAGTCAAAGCCTGGACGTGGCCAGCGGTGATACGCCGCTGACCTTGCCGGCAGATGCGACGGACATTCGCCTGCGTCTGGATGACAGCCCGCAAGCGCTGTTCCGTTCGGCGCTGGATGATTTGCTCAGCTATCCGTACGGCGGCGTCGAGCAGACGGCCAGTCGTTTGTTGCCGTTGAGCATTGCCTACCCGACCTTGTCGTCGAACCCACAGATCCGCGATCGCTTGCGCCTGATCATGCAGAACAGCCGTCTGCGCCTGGTGCAAATGGCCGGGCCGTCGGCGAGTTTCACCTGGTGGGGCATGGACGGTGAGCCGGACGCGTTCCTCACCGCGTACGCCTATTACGCCGACTGGCACGCCAGCAAAGCGCTGGAACTGAGCCTGCCGCCGGAGCATTGGCAGCGGGTGCTGGAGGTGTATTCGAAGCAGGCGAAAAACACGCCGCTGTTGCAGCGTGCGTTGATCCTGTCGTTCGCCAAGCAGATGCAATTGCCGGTCAACACGTTGCTCAGTGGTTTGATGGATGATCTGGCGAAAGCGGGTGAGGGCAATGCCGCGACGCTGATGGAGGATGGCGAAGACAGCATTGTCATGAGCGATCCGGATTCGGCGTTGGGCCTGGCGGCGGCGCGTGCGTTGACCGCTTCTTTGGCGAAGCAGTCGAAGGTCACTTTGCCGGATGCCTTCAATCGGCAACTGGCGGATGCGCAACAGCGTCTGGCCGTCAGTTCGCAGCCGTTTGCCGAAGCCTTGAACCTGTCGCTGCAAAGCTTCGATCAGGCTCATGCGCAAGCGTTGTTGCAACGTTTGTTGCCACAGCAATCGACCCTGGAGCGCGCATTGGCGCTGACGTGGTTGCAACGCAGCATCGAGCAGGCTTCGCCCACCATCGCACTGGCACCGGGTGAAGGCTGGAAGAAAAAATACGGTGATACCGGTGAGATGTATTGGACGTGGCAGGGCGCTTCGTCGGTGCCGGCAGTGTTGTCGCTGAGCGGGACGCAAGAACGTCCGTTGCGTGCTGCGTTGAGTTTCCAGACCAAACAACCGCCGGTTGATCCGATGGCGGTGACCATCACCCGTCGCTTGTCGCGTCTGGTGCCGGGTGACGAAGCCTTCACCTTCAAACTGGAAGCGGTGGGCACCAAGCCGTTGTCCAGCGACAGCCTGTATCTGGACGAAGTGATCATCACCAGCAAAGCCGCGAAACCGCTGCGCTACGGCATGATCGAAGTACCGCTGCCGCCGGGCGCGGATGTCGAGCGCACCACGTGGGGCATCAAGTTGATGGGCAAGGCTGGCACTGAACCGACAGCGTTGGAGAAGGCGCGCTTCGAACCGGGGCAGATGGCTTACGGGGTTCCGGTGGATGCCTTGAGCGGTGAATTGCGTCTGCGTCACCTGGTGCGCTTCTCGCAGAAAGGCCAGTTCAACCTGCCGCCGGTGCGTTTCACTCAGGTCTACGCGCCGCAGCATCAGGCTCAGGAACAGAAACCGGCGCTTGGTCAGGTCACGGTCAACTGACATGACCCGGCGTTTGCTTTGGTGGCTGCTGTGTTTGATCCCTGCGCTGGCGACGGCGCAGGACGAGCCGCTGCGTCTGGGCTTCAAGGGTGAATTGCTGTCGCTGAGCCGGACTCAGGTGATTGCTCGCGAACCGTTGCCTTCGGATTTGCAAACGCCATTGGGCAGTCTGTGGAAGTTGTTTGTGTACGGCTGGCTGGTGGATACCAGCGCCCGTGAGCCCGCGTATGAGTGTCGCGGGCAGTCGAAAGAAGAAGTCTATTGCTGCACCGCAGGCGGCAAGATCGAGCGCGATCAGGCGTTGGTGAAGTCGTGTGGCTTGTACTTCGAGCCCGCGCGGTTGGGCATTGCTGGCGCTGATTGGCGCACGTATTGGCAGGCACGGCAGGCACCGGAGTGGTTGCTGGACTTGCCTTCATTGCAGCCATCCACGCGAGTGTCGGTGGTTGAATTGCTTAAAGTGCTGGCCGTGATGCCCGCGCAGGATCAGGCTCGGCGCGTGTTGCTGGACGTGGTGTTGAATGCCGCCGACGGCAATGTCGTCGGCGAACTCGGTGGCCGGTTGCGGGTGAAAACCTGGAGCTGGTTGGGCGACCAGGATCCATCGTCGCGTCAGGGTGGGTTTGCCGGTTGGATGGCGGATGGCACGCCGATCTGGGCGGGTGGGCGCGGGACCAGTCAAATGGTGCTGCGCAATTATGGTGAGGCGTTGGCTTCGGTGCTGCCGGTTGATTGGCCTCTGGATGCGGGGCGCTGCGTCGAAGTCGGCCTGTTTTCTCGTTATCCGATCGGGCGGATTCTGGCGGGGGATCGTGTTGTTTCTTCCGGACCACTGCAGGGCGATTTTCGCGTCGAGTTTTCTAATGGCAACCAACTCGATATCCACAGCGACGGAGAACTGTTTTTGGTGGGCGATAAATTGATCGCCCGTCTGGACCGCGAAGAATATGTCGCTCGCGTCCTGCAACGAGAAGCCAAGTCCGAACCTGCTGAAGCCGCCAAAGCGTTGGCCATCGCCATCCGCACCTACCTGCTGCAAAACGCCACCCGCAACGGCGACTGCCTGAGCATCGACGACAGCAGCAGCCGCCAACGCGTCGCCCCACGCCCGGCCACCGCCGAATCACGCAACATCGCCGCGTGGACCAGTGACCTGGTACTCGCCGGCAGCACCGTCACCTATCACTCCGATCAACCCGGCCCGGACAAACTCTCCTGGCAGCACGCCGTCGAACAAGCCAACGCCGGCCAGCGCTACGACGCCATCCTGCTGCACGCCTACCCGCGTGCGAGCCTCAGCCGCTGGGACAACCCCGTCGCCTCCTGCGAAGCACTGCCCGCCGCCCAAGACTGGCTGCAAACCCAACGCCGCGGCTGGCGCCAACGCCTCGAAAACGAAACCGGCTACAACGAAGTCAGCACCTTCGCCGTCTGCCGCCTGGCCTTCGGCCGCCCTTTTGTGGACCGCGAGCGTCAGCGCATTTACGTGCGCGGCGTGCTGTCGCTGCAAGACCGCCTCGACCTGACCCACGAATACCTGCACCTGGCCTTCGAAGCACACCCCAACGGCCAGGATGAAACCTACATCGAAGGGCTCGCCCGCCACCTCTTGCTGGAATAGGCCATGAAACTCCGTTATCCACAGGTCTTCCTGTTCCTTTGTTCTGTTTGCGTGTTGCCGACGATTTTTGCGGCTGAAAGCGCCGTCAAACTCGACACCCCCGTCGGCGGCTGGCGCACGGGCGCGGCCGAGGGCGAAGGCGAAAACTTCCGCCAGACCGTCAACTACCCGGCCTCCTCGGTGAACACTCCGGTGGGCCAAGCCAACACCGCACGCATCACCGGCCAGATCAAAGCCACCCCCAAGTCCACTGAACCGGGCCGGTTGATCGTCAACGGCGTCAGCATGCCGCTGAAAATCGATCCCGCTGGCCGCTTTGACCGACCGTTCTCCTTCCCCAACGGCAGCAACAGCGTCGAAGTCCGCAGTCCCGATGGCCAACAACGCCATCGCACGCAGTTCCTCAACGCCAGCGGCGGTGCGACACCGGCGAAATTGCGGGTGCTGCTGGCCTGGGACAGCGACGGCACGGATCTGGACTTGCACCTCATCACGCCTGATGGCGCGCACATCTGGTACGGCGATCGTGTTGCGCCCAATGGCGCGGCGCTGGATGTGGACGTGACGACGGGGTATGGGCCGGAAATCTTCGCCATGCCGGCGCCGATCAAAGGGCAGTATTTGGTGTATGTGAATTACTTTGGGGGCGGGTATCGGAGCGATGAAGACGGGCAGGAGGATGCGGTTCAGCCGCTGACGACGGCGCAGGTGACGGTGATTACCGAGGAAGGGACGCCGAACGAGAAGATGGAGACTTTTCTGGTGCCGATGCGGGCGGTGGGGGAGTTGACGTTGGTTAAGGGGTTTAGTTATCCGTGATTGGGCATTGCGTACTTTCTTTCAGGCATTAAAAAGCCGGCTTGTGGCCGGCTTCTCGGGGACTGGCTTGGTTCATTTTTGGTAAACCGCGCCAGCCTTCAAAACGTACACCCGGATCTTGCGTCCGGCTGTGGGACTCGGCGAGAAAATCATCTGCCTTGTCGGTGCGATCGGAGCCGCGGGGCGGGTCGATGCGCAAATGTGGGGCGCAGCATACTGATTTTTTTGGGGAATTCCCAGTGTGGTGTGCGGGGTAGAGCTGTTAGTTGCTTGGGATCGGGTAGCTGATCCGGGTTTTGAGGTGAATGTTCCACCGCCTTCGCGGGCAAGCCCGCTCCCACAGGTACTGCGCAATCCCTGTGGGAGCGGGCTTGCTCGCGAAGGGCGCGGCGCGGTGTTACAGGAACGGAATGGGCGGGCGACGCTTATTCAGCGTCGACCACCAAAACACCCATCCCAACACCCGGATGTTCTGCTCTTCAATTTGCGCGGCCCTGAAAGTCTCATCCGGGTACTCGGCGCTGTTGTGGCTGCGCATTCGCAATCCATTGCCCGGCATTCGGTGCAGGTATTTGATGCGCAGCATCCCGTCGTGTTCGATCGCATAAATTTCTCCATCGACAATCTGGGTCAGGCCGCGATCGATGGCGATGGTTGAGCCGTCTTCAATTTTCTCGGCCATGCTGTTGCCGATCATGTAGGCGCAGATGGCATCCGCATGGTTGATTTCCAGAGAGTCGAGGTGGCTTCGGGGTAGGCGGATGGGGTGGCTGGTGTCCTCGATCACGTGGGTTTTGCTGGAGCCGGGAGCGACGTGCGTTTCTTTGTAAAAGGGCAATTCGACATCAGTGGGTTCGATGACGGTGTAGATGCCGCGGAGGGCCTGGGCGTCGAAGGTGTTACCGGTGTCGCTGACCAGCCGCAGGTGTTTGGCGTCTTTCGGGCCTTCGAGATATTTGAGCCACTCGCTGTTGACTGAGAGTTTTCTGGCGACGGCTTCCATGCAGTGATCGGGCACACCGCGGGTGTACCAGTTGTGGACGTTTTGCGGCGCCGTGCCGAGGTATTCGGCGAATCCGGTCGTCGTGATGTTCGCTACTTTGAGGAGCGCTTTAAACCGTGGACCGCTAGTGTTTTTTTTCTTCATGGGCACGAGTTTACGGGCGTATGGCGAGGCTTTGAATAAACGAAGCGTTCAAAATACGAGGGAAATTTAAGACCGGATGTAAGACGTATCGAGTAAAAATTAAACAAGAAAAAACCGATTCACCGGATGGTTAAACGGCACGTTTAAAAGCTTTTCTGCGCGCACAAAAAACCCCGGATAAACCGGGGTTTTTTCAAGTCGTCAGTGGCGCAAGGCCAGTGGCGTCTCAGCCTTTATAGGCAGCAACCGACTTGGTGATCGCTTCGCGGGCGGCGTCTGCACCGGCCCAGCCTTCGATTTTCACCCATTTGCCTTTTTCGAGATCTTTGTAGTTCGCGAAGAAGTGCTCGATCTGCTGAATCAGCAGGGCTGGCAGGTCGGTGTATTCCTTCACGTCGACGTACAGCTGGGACAGCTTGTCGTGTGGGACTGCGATGACTTTGGCATCGCCGCCGCCGTCGTCGGTCATGTTCAGGATGCCGACCGGACGAGCGCGGATCACGGAGCCTGGAGCAACCGGGTAAGGGGTCACGACCAGCACGTCGAGGGGATCACCGTCGTCAGCCAGGGTGTTCGGGATGTAACCGTAGTTGGCCGGGTAGAACATCGGGGTGGCCATGAAACGGTCAACGAACAGGCAATCGCTGTCTTTGTCGATTTCGTATTTGATCGGCGCGTGGTTGGCCGGAATCTCGATAGCGACGTAGATGTCGTTCGGCAGGTCTTTGCCAGCCGGAATCTTGCTGTAGCTCATTGGGCGGTGCCCCCGTTAGTTGACCAAAAACACTTGGCCGGATTGACCAAAAAGTGGCGGCGATTATAGGCATATTCCGCAGCCGTTGCTATGGACCAGAGGTTGTGTAGACCTTAGTCGCGTGCCTGATAGACCGGGTCTTCGGCCAGAAGTTGCCGCAGCCGGGCCAACGGATCCTGTCGATAAAACAGACTCAACTGTTCGTAGACCTGTGGATAAGCCTCATGCAGCAAATCCGGGGCGCTGAAGAAGTATTCGCTGGTGACCGCGAAGAACTCGGCGGGGTTTTCCGCGGCGTAGGGGTCGATGGCGGTTTCGGCGTCCGGGTTGCGCTCCAGTTGCCCGTCGAGGTCGTCGTAGGCCTCTTGCATGACCTTGGCCCAGTCGCTGACGCGCATGTCCGCGTGCAGCGGCGGCAGGCCGTTGGCGTCGCCGTTGAGCATGTCGAGCTTGTGCGCGAGTTCGTGGATCACCAGGTTGTAGCCTTCCCAGCCACCACTGGCCATCACGCCGGGCCAGGCCAGGATGATGGGGCCTTGCTGCCAGGCTTCGCCGCTGTGTTCGCCGTCCCACTCGTGTTCAACGCCACTGGCGTCGCGATGGCGCTGCGGGCTGAGGAAGTCGTCGGGGTAGAGGACGATTTCGTGAAAACCCTGATACCAGTTCAGATCGCCCAGCTTCAGCAACGGTAATTGCGCCTGGGCGGCGAGCAGCAAACGCTGCTCCTGATGGAGTTCGACGCCGGGCAGGGCGGTCAGGTGCTTGTCGTCGAGAAACAGTACGCAGGCTTCGCGCAACCACTGGTCTTCAGCCGCGCTGATGCCGTCGAGGAAACTCAGGTGATGGCGCACCCGTTGCCACATATCGTCGGCAATAGGGTGCCTGGCCAGGATGCGCCGGCGACGCCAGGCGCTGAGCGACCACATCGTTCAGTGTGGTTCGGCTTTGGACGCGGCGCTACCGAAGCGGCTGCGAATCACGCCGATGATCATCGGCACCAGTGACAGCAGAATGATGCCCACTACCAGCAGCGAGAGGTTTTTCTTGATGAACGGCACGTTGCCGAAGAAGTAACCGAGGGTCACCAAACCGCCAACCCAGAGGATGGTGCCGAGGACGCTGAAAAAGAAGAAACGCGGGTAAGGCATTTTCGCCACGCCGGCGACGAACGGTGCAAAGGTGCGAATGATCGGCAGGAAGCGCGCCAGGGTCACGGTTTTGCCGCCGTGCTTGTCATAGAAGTCGTGGGTTTGTTGCAGGTAATCGCGGCGGAAAATTTTCGAGTTCGGGTTGCTGAACAGTCGCTCGCCCACCGTTCGTCCGATGATGTAGTTGGTGCTGTCCCCGAGGATCGCCGCCAGCATCAGCAGGCCACCGAGCAATACCGGGTCCATGCCGCCACCGGCCGCCACGGCACCGGCGATGAAAAGAAGGGAATCGCCTGGCAGGAAAGGCATCACCACCAGGCCGGTCTCGCAGAAGATCACCAGAAACAGGATGGCGTAGATCCATGGCCCGTAGTTGTTTACCAGCAAGTCGAGGTAAACATCGAGATGCAGGATAAGGTCGAGCGGGTTGAAATCCATGGAGGCACCTGTGGTGACGGCCCGACTCGGCAGGCCTGTGCGGATGACTTCGCGTAAGGCTACAGACGGGTGTAGTTTTTCTTACAAGCCGGAAAGGTCGGCATTATACGGGCTGAGAAGTGAAAAGCGCGTCGAGTTTGTAGCGAGGAGTGTCGCGCAAGACCGGCGGCGCGGTCTGTTTTTTTTTGTAGGAGCAGCCGGTCGACGCTCGATTGCTCGCGAAAGCGGTCGGGCATCCGGCGGATATGCTGAATGACATACCGCTTTCGCGAGCAAGCTTCGCTCCTACGAGGGCTCGGTGCGGATCAAAGCTCGTCGCTGATCGGCAACACGTAGTTTTTAAACTCAGTGTCTTCCTTGAATCCGATGGATTCGTAGGTTTTCTGTGCGATTTTGTTGTCGCTGCTGGTGGAAACGCGCATGCGCACGGCATTGGTTTCCTTGGCCATTTTTTTCGCGGTGCGCATCAGGTTGTCAGCCACTAACTGCCGGCGGGCGTCTTCGGCGACATAAATGTCGTTGAGGATCCACACGCGTTTAAGTGAAAGCGACGAAAAGCTCGGGTACAGCTGACAGAAACCCATCAGCTTCTTGTCGTCATCATCGGCCAGGGCCAGGTAGATCACCGACTCCTTGCGACGCAGGCGTTTCTCGAGGAACGCCCGGGACGAGTCCGGATACGGCAGGGAACCATAAAACTCGCGATATTTGACGAACAACGGGGTCAGCAGGTCCAGGTGTTCAAGGGTCGCTTGAATAATCCGCATCGATAGGTCTCGTCTTCAAGTGGCTGTCTTCACATGCTCTGACGGCGAACGGTTCTTCACTCGGGCAGCCGTGTTTCGATCCTGCCTGAAATTGAATCAGAAACGCAATGCGGAAACGGTTCAGGCATCCGGCAGGCTCAGTAGGAAATTACCTTTCATGTCCGCTCCTGCGTCCGACTCCAGCGTCTGAAGCTGCGCTTCGTCCTTCAGGTTGACCCCCGACAACTGCCGCCGACAGGCTTCGCGCATCAAATACAGCAATCGGTGTGCCGCCATGCCATAACTCAAGCCTTCCAGTCGCACATTGGAGATGCAGTTGCGGTAAGCATCCGTCAGACCGACCTTTGGATTGTAGGTGAAATATAATCCCAGACTGTCTGGCGAGCTGAGGCCAGGGCGTTCGCCAATCAGGATTACCACCATTTTTGCGCCCAGCAACTCGCCGATTTCGTCGCTTATCGCGACCCGGCCTTGTTCTACCAGAATCACCGGTGAAACCGTCCAGCCATCGACTTCGATCTGCTCTCGCATGCGCGAAAGGAAGGGCACGGTGTGGCGGTGCACAGCCAGTGCCGACAAACCATCGGCCACGACAATCACCAGATCGACGCCGCCGGGATAGGCTGAAGCATGGTTGCGCAGGATTTGTGCGGACTCATCGCTCAATTTCCGCCCCAAGTCAGGGCGCTGCAAATAACTGTCGCGGTTGGTGGCGGCGCTGTGCAGGAGCACACTTTCGTATCCGCATTCGGCCAATTGCGCGCTGAGCCCGGCATGGTCGAAGGGCAGGTGCACCGCGTCCCGAGCCTGGGCGTGGGCGTACTGGAAATCCAGCTGTGCGCTGGTCGGCATGCTGGTGCCGGTGCGGCCCAGGGCAATCCGTGCCGGGGTCAGGCGCCGCAGTTCCAGCAATGGATTTTCTAAATCAACAGGCGGTTTATCCATCTCGACACTCATCCCAGTTGCCCCATCGCCTGGCGGAAGGCTGGCGGCAGGCGCTCGCCGAAATGAATCTTGCCATCGGCCTGAGTGAAAATGCCCATTTTTGCCAGCCACTGTTCGAACTCCGGCGCCGGTTTCAAGCCCAGGGTTTGTCGGGCGTAGAGCGCGTCGTGGAACGAAGTGGTCTGGTAGTTGAGCATGATGTCGTCGGAACCGGGGATGCCCATGATGAAGTTGATCCCGGCCACGCCCAGCAGGGTCAGCAGGGTGTCCATGTCGTCCTGGTCGGCTTCGGCGTGGTTGGTGTAACAGATGTCACAGCCCATCGGCACGCCCAGCAATTTGCCGCAGAAGTGGTCTTCCAGGCCTGCACGGATGATCTGTTTGCCGTTGTAGAGGTATTCCGGGCCGATAAATCCTACGACGGTGTTCACCAAAAACGGTTTGAAATGTCGGGCAACTGCGTAGGCGCGGGTTTCGCAGGTTTGTTGATCGATGCCGTGGTGGGCGTTGGCCGACAGCGCGCTGCCCTGGCCGGTCTCGAAATACATCAGGTTTTGCCCAAGCGTGCCGCGATTCAGGCTCAAACCGGCGTCGTAACCTTCCTGCAACACGTTCAGGTTGATGCCGAAGCTGGCATTGGCCGCTTCTGTGCCGGCGATCGACTGGAACACCAGGTCCAGCGGAACGCCGCGATTGATCGCTTCGATGGACGTGGTGACGTGGGTCAGCACGCAGGCTTGTGTAGGAATTTCGTAGCGCTGGATGATCGCGTCGAGCATTTCCAGCATCGCGCAAATCGAGGCAATGCTGTCGGTGGCCGGGTTGATGCCGATCATCGCGTCACCGTTGCCGTACAGCAGGCCGTCGAGAATGCTCGCGGCGATACCGGCCGGTTCGTCGGTGGGGTGGTTGGGTTGCAGGCGGGTGGATAAGCGTCCCCGCAGGCCCATGGTGCCGCGAAAGTGCGTGATCACACGGATTTTCTGTGCGACCAGCACCAGGTCCTGCACGCGCATGATTTTTGATACGGCTGCGGCCATTTCCGGCGTCAGGCCCGGGGCGAGGGCGCGCAGGCTCTGTTCGTCGGCGGCATCGCTGAGCAGCCAGTCGCGAAATCCGCCAACGGTGAGATGGCTGACCACGGCGAAGGCTTGTTTGTCGTGAGTGTCGATGATCAGTCGGGTGACTTCATCGGCCTCGTAAGGAATCAGCACTTCCTGCAGGAAGTGAGTCAACGGGATATCAGCCAGGGCCATTTGCGCGGCGACGCGCTCGCCGTCGTTAAGGGCGGCGACACCGGCCAGGAAATCCCCGGAGCGCGCCGGGCTGGCCTTGGCCATGACCTCTTTGAGGCTGGCAAAGCGGTAGGTCTGGGCGCCGATGGAATGGGCAAATGTGGCCACGGTGTCCTCCTGATGTGTAGAAGTCTTGATTACCCTGACATTCCCTTGTGGGAGCCAGCCTGCTGGCGATTGCAGTGTGTCATTCAAAATCTATGCTGACTGTCAGACCGCAATCGCCAGCAGGCTGGCTCCCACAGGGGGAGCGATGTGCACTTCAATAAAGCAGGCGCCGGGGAGTTAGCCCGGCACCGGTGCAACTCAGGCGCCTTCGAGCATCGCATCCGCCGGCGCATCGAAGCGCTGCTTGGCGGTCAGTTGGAAATACAAATACCCGGCCGCCATGAAGCCGAGGAACACACAGCCGATCAGCGGGTTGAACCACGCCATCGCCACCAGGCACACCACGGCCAGAAACAGCGCAATCCCCGGCACGATCGGGTAACCCGGCGCGCGGAAGCTGCGTTCCAGGTTCGGCTCGGTCTTACGCAGCTTGAACAGGCTCAGCATACTGATGATGTACATCACGATGGCACCGAATACCGACATGGTGATCATCGCTGCCGTCAGCGTCATGCCTTGCAGGTTGACCAGGCCGTCGCTGTAGATTGCCGCGATGCCGATCACGCCGCCGGCCAGAATGGCCCGGTGCGGGGTCTGGAAACGTGACAGTTTGGCCAGCGAACGTGGCAGGTAGCCGGCCCGGGCCAGGGCGAAGAACTGACGCGAGTAACCGAGAATGATCCCGTGGAAACTCGCCACCAGCCCGAACAGGCCGATCCAGACCAGCATGTGCATCCAGGTCGAATTGTTGCCGACCACGGCTTTCATCGCCTGAGGCAGCGGGTCGTTGATGTTCGACAATTGACGCCAGTCGCCCACACCGCCGGCCATCACCATCACGCCGATCGCGAGGAACACCAACGTCAAAATGCCGCTGACGTAAGCCTTGGGAATCGTGCGTTTCGGGTCTTTGGCTTCTTCAGCCGCCATCGCCGCGCCTTCAATGGCGAGGAAAAACCAGATCGCGAACGGGATCGCCGCAAAGATGCCGGGGATTGAGGCGATGGTGAACTCGTTCGAACCCGACCAGCCGTTGAGCACGAAGTTGCTGAAGCTGAAGCCCGGCGCGACCACGCCCATGAACACCAGCAACTCGGCGACGGCCAGTACGGTCACCACGAGTTCAAACGTGGCGGCGATGCTGACGCCGAGGATGTTGAGCGTCATGAACACGAAATAGGCGCCAACGGCGGCAATCTTGGGGTCAAGTTCCGGGTATTGAACGTTCAGATAAGCGCCAATGGCCATGGCAATGGCTGGCGGCGCAAAGACGAATTCAATCAGCGTGGCAATGCCGGCAATCAAGCCGCCTTTCTCGCCGAAGGCCCGTCGGCTGTAGGCAAAGGGCCCGCCAGCGTGGGGAATGGCGGTAGTCAATTCAGTGAAACTGAAGATGAAGCAGGTGTACATCGTCGCCACCATCAGGGCGGTGACGAGGAAACCCAGAGTGCCTGCGGTGCCCCAGCCGTAACTCCAGCCGAAGTACTCGCCGGAAATCACCAGGCCGACGGCAATGCCCCATAAGTGCAGGGTGCCGAGTGTGGGTTTGAGCTGTGTGGAAGAAGTCATAAGTCCTCGCTGTCTTTTTTATTGTTTGATCTGTTGGACTTTCGGAAACTGGTTTTTGGTGTGGAGCGGGCACGCAAAGCCCGTGCCAGAGCGGCAGGGCGATTTTGGTGTGTCATTGAGGGCGCCTTCGCGGGCAAGCCTCGCTCCTACAGGTACGGCGTGATCCTGTAGGAGCGAAGCTTGCTCGCGAAGGCCGTTACGCGGTTTCGCGCCGGGTTAGAAGAAGCCCAACGGATTGATGTCGTAGCTCACCAGCAGGTTTTTGGTCTGCTGATAGTGATCGAGCATCATTTTGTGGGTTTCACGACCGACGCCGGACTTTTTGTAGCCACCGAACGCGGCGTGCGCCGGGTACAGGTGATAGCAGTTGGTCCAAACGCGACCGGCCTTGATGGCGCGGCCCATGCGATAGGCGCGGTTGATGTCGCGGGTCCAGAGGCCGGCGCCGAGGCCGAACTCGGTGTCGTTGGCGATGGCCAGGGCTTCGGCTTCGTCCTTGAACGTGGTGATGCTCACCACCGGGCCAAAGATTTCTTCCTGGAACACACGCATTTTGTTGGTGCCCTTGAGCAGGGTTGGCTGGATGTAATAACCCGTCGCCAGACTGCCCTCGAGTTTTTCCACTTTGCCGCCGGTCAGCAGCTCGGCGCCTTCGCCCTTGGCGATTTCCAGGTACGAAAGGATTTTGTCGAATTGCTGCTCGGACGCCTGGGCGCCGACCATGGTGTCGGTGTCCAGCGGGTCACCGCGTTTGATCGACAGGACTTTTTTCATCACCTCTTTCATGAAGTCGTCGTAGATCGATTCCTGAACCAGCGCGCGGGACGGGCAGGTGCAGACTTCGCCCTGGTTGAAGAATGCCAGCACCAGGCCTTCAGCGGCTTTCTCGATGAAGGACGGTTCGGCTTTCATGATGTCTTCGAAGAAGATGTTCGGCGATTTGCCACCCAGCTCCACGGTGGACGGGATGATGTTTTCGGCAGCGCATTTCATGATGTGCGAGCCGACCGGGGTCGAGCCAGTGAAGGCAATTTTGGCGATGCGTTTGCTGGTGGCGAGCGCTTCGCCGGCTTCTTTGCCGAAGCCTTGCACAATGTTGAGCACGCCAGGTGGCAGCAGGTCGCCAATCAGCTCGACCAGCACGGTGATGCCCAGCGGCGTTTGTTCTGCTGGCTTGAGCACCACGCAGTTACCCGCCGCCAGCGCCGGGGCGAGTTTCCACGCGGCCATCAGGATCGGGAAGTTCCACGGGATGATCTGCCCGACCACGCCCAGCGGTTCATGGATGTGATAGGCCACGGTGTTGCCGTCGATCTCGGCAGCGCTGCCTTCCTGCGCGCGGATGCATCCGGCGAAATAACGGAAGTGGTCGGCGGCCAGCGGGATGTCGGCGTTGAGGGTTTCGCGAACGGCTTTGCCGTTGTCCCAGGATTCGGTGATCGCCAGCAGTTCCAGGTTCTGCTCGATGCGGTCGGCGATTTTCAGCAGCACCAGCGAGCGCGCCTGGGCGGACGTGGCGCCCCAGGCATCGGCAGCGGCGTGGGCAGCGTCCAGGGCTTTGTCGATGTCTTCGGCCGTGGAGCGCGGGAATTCGGCAATCGGTTGGCCATTCACTGGCGAGGTATTGGTGAAGTACTGACCTTTGACAGGCGCGACGAACTCGCCGCCGATGTAGTTACCGTATTTGGCTTTGAACGAAACGATAGCGCCTTCAGTACCGGGGTGAGCGTAACGCATGGTGTTTTCTCCTTGGCTTTTGTACTTATTAGAGAGGCGCATGTGCGCTTGCTATAAGCGTAGAGCAAAGGTCGGGCCACTGCCCTGTGAGCTAGGCAAATCAAGGCCTTGCGCGTTTTTTGTCGGACGGATGGATGGCGGCTGTGACGCTTTCGGTACAGCCCCCGTGACAGTTTGTACCGCTTGTGGCACAAGCTGTGACTGACCGGTCTTGCCAGCATTGCAATGCGGGCTAGGCTGGAGGATGCTCGGGCATCACCTCAATACGGGTCACCGAGCCCCGGGGAGAATAATAAGAAATGCACGACAACCATTTGAGTCGCCATGCCCAGCAAGTGCTGACCGTGACCCAGGGGAAATCCCACCTGCACGGTCCCGGCAGCGATCCGTCCATTGCCCGTTCCTGGCTGCGTTGTCTTGAGGACTATCACCTCGACCCGGCCCTGACCATGGCGCCGACGGTGCTGGAGCATGGTCGTGTCCTCGAAAGCCGCGAACGCTTGCAGCAAGTGCTGCACATCGCCGGCAACGAAATGAGCAGTCTTCATCAGCAGCTGTCCGGCGCCGGTCATGCGGTGCTGCTGACGGATGCGCGCGGGGTGATCCTCAATTGTGTGACGGCACCCGCCGAGCGGAAGATTTTCGAGCGCGCCGGCCTCTGGCTCGGTGCCGACTGGAGCGAAGCCTGCGAAGGCACCAACGGCATCGGCACCTGCCTGGTGGAGCGTCAGTCGCTGACCATTCACCAGGACGAACACTTTCGTGGGCGTCACACTGGCCTGACTTGCTCGGCGAGTCCGGTGTTCGATCCGCATGGCGAACTGCTGGCGGTGCTCGACGTGTCCTCGGCGCGGCACGAGGTGTCGCGGCAAAGTCAGTTCCACACCATGGCCCTGGTCAATCTGTCGGCGAAGATGATCGAGAGCTGCTATTTCCTGCGTTACTTCGACAATCAATGGTTGCTGCGTTTTCACCTGCAGGCGGAATCCGTCGGGCTGTTCAGCGAGGGGCTGCTGGCGTTCGACGGCGAGGGTCGGATCAGCGCGGTCAATCAGAGCGCGCTGAACCTGCTGGGGCACAGTCGCGGCGGGCTGCTGGGCAAACCGGTCGAGGCATTTTTCGATTGCTCGCTGGATGAGTTGCTGGGACGGGCGAGTGTGAATGCCAGCGCCAGTTGGCCGTTGCGCGCACGTGACGGGCGCGGCCTGTTTGCCGTGTTGCGCGGTCAGCCGCGCAGCATTCCGGTGCCGGTAGTGACCAGTCGGGTCGTTGCCGAACCTGCGCGCCTGTCGGGCATTTGTCTGGGCGATGCGGGTTTGCAGGAAGACTTCCGCAAATCCCTGCGCGTGTTCGAACGGGATGTGCCGCTGTTGATCAACGGCGAAACCGGGTCCGGCAAGGAGGCCTTCGCCAAAGCGGTGCATCAGGCCAGTCAGCGGGCCGAAAAAGCCTTCGTCGCGCTCAACTGCGCGGCCATCCCGGAAAGCCTGATCGAAAGCGAATTGTTCGGCTATCGCGGCGGCAGCTTTACCGGCGCACGCAAGGAAGGCATGCGCGGCAAGTTGCAGCAGGCGGATGGCGGGACCTTGTTTCTCGATGAAATCGGCGACATGCCGCTGGCGTTGCAGACCCGGCTATTAAGAGTGCTGGAAGATCGGCAAGTGGTGCCGATTGGCGGCGAGCCGGAGGCGGTCAACGTGCGGATCATCAGCGCGACTCACCGTAATCTTCTGGAGCGGGTGCAGGACGGCAGCTTCCGTGAGGATTTGTATTACCGGCTCAATGGGTTGGAGATTGCGTTGCCGGCGTTGCGCGAACGCAGTGACAAATCGCAGTTGCTCGACTTCCTGCTGGCGGAAGAGGCAGGCGGGGAGACGGTGCTGATTGATGAGCCCGCCCGCCAGGCGTTGCTGGGTTTCGCCTGGCCCGGGAACGTGCGGCAGTTGCGTAACGTGCTGCGCACCTTGGCGGCGTTGTGTGATGGCGGGCGGATCGGGCTGGAGGATTTGCCGGCGATGATTCGACAGGCCAGGCCGGTGCCGGTTGTTGCCGTCGAACCGTCTTGCGAACATCCGCTGGATGATGCCGAGCGCCTGGCGTTGCTGAATGCGCTGGAGCATACCCGTTGGCACATGACCCATACCGCCGAGCAGTTGGGTGTCAGCCGTAACACCCTCTATAGAAAGCTGCGTAAACACGGCATCGCCCGGTGAATGCAAACCTGTAGGAGCCGGCTTGCTGGCGATGGCGGTTTCAAGGACGCCATCGCCGGCAAGCCGGCTCCTACAAAAAATGGGGTGTTTCCCATTCTTCGGTTAAAACGCCGGACCTGTAGGAGCCCGGCTTGCCGGCGATGGCGATTTCAAGGACGTCATCGCCAGCAAGCCGGCTCCTACAAAAAATGGGGTGTTTCCCATTCTTCGGTTAAAACGCCGGACCTGTAGGAGCCCGGCTTGCCGGCGATGGCGATTTCAAGGACGCCATCGCCAGCAAGCCGGGCTCCTACAGAGGCTGACACGAAACAAAGGTGCGATTTTCGCCTCCCTACGCTAACCTGCGGCCATGTTTTACGAGGTCGACTAATGCACATTCATATTCTTGGTATCTGCGGCACTTTCATGGGTTCGATGGCGGTTCTGGCCAAAGAGCTGGGCCATCACGTGACCGGCTCCGATGCCAACGTCTATCCGCCGATGAGTACTCAGCTCGAGGCGCAGGGCATTGAACTGACCCAAGGTTATGATCCCGCCCAGCTCGATCCGGCGCCGGATCTGGTGGTCATCGGCAACGCCATGTCCCGCGGTAACCCGGCTGTTGAATACGTACTGAACAAAGGCCTGCCATACGTCTCCGGTCCGCAATGGCTGGCCGATCATGTGCTGCAGGGCCGCTGGGTGCTGGCCGTCGCCGGTACGCACGGCAAAACCACCACCAGCAGCATGCTGGCCTGGGTGCTGGAACACGCGGGCATGAGCCCCGGTTTCCTGATCGGCGGCGTGCCGCAGAATTTCTCGGTGTCGGCGCGTCTGGGCGGCACGCCGTTCTTCGTGATCGAAGCCGACGAGTACGACAGTGCGTTCTTCGACAAACGCTCCAAGTTCGTTCACTACCGCCCGCGCACGGCGATCCTGAACAACCTGGAGTTCGATCACGCTGATATCTTCCCCGATCTACCGGCCATCGAGCGGCAGTTCCACCATTTGGTGCGGACCATCCCGAGCGAAGGCCTGGTGATCCATCCGACCACCGAGCCGGCATTGCAGCGCGTGATCGAGATGGGCTGCTGGACCCCGGTGCAAACCACCGGCGCCGGTGGTCAGTGGCAGGTCAAACTGCTGAGCGAAGACGGTTCGAAATTCGAAGTGATGTTCGAAGGCGTCGCTCAAGGCGTGGTCGATTGGGACATGACCGGCCAGCATAACGTTGCCAACGCACTGGCCACCCTGGCAGCCGCGCGGCATGTCGGTGTTGTGCCATCGATGGGCATCGCCGCATTGAGCGCGTTCAAAAGCGTGAAGCGCCGGATGGAAAAGGTCGCCGAGGTCCGCGGCATTACCATCTATGACGACTTTGCCCATCACCCGACGGCCATCGCCACG
This sequence comes from Pseudomonas sp. FW300-N2A2, assembly GCF_017351735.1. Lineage (NCBI taxonomy): Bacteria > Pseudomonadati > Pseudomonadota > Gammaproteobacteria > Pseudomonadales > Pseudomonadaceae > Pseudomonas > Pseudomonas sp. FW300-N2A2. The sequence continues at coordinate 24,122 of NZ_JACNDU010000009.1, forward strand.
ACCCTCGACGGCCTGCGCAAACGCATCGGCGACGCGCCACTGATCGCCATCATCGAGCCGCGCTCCAACTCCATGAAACTTGGCGCGCACCGCGACGGTTTGCCGGAAAGCGTGGTCGATGCCGATCAGGTGATCTGGTACGCACCGGCCAACCTCGGTTGGGATTTGGGCGCGACCGCCGCGCTGTGCAGTGTGCCGTCGATTGTCAGCGAATCACTGGAAGGCATCATCGACCGTGTGAAGAGCCAGGCGCAGCCCGGCACTCACGTGGTGATCATGAGCAACGGCGGCTTCGGCGGCCTGCACGGCAAACTCGCCGAGGCGCTGCAATGAACAACGGCCCGGAACGCATCACGCTGGCGATGACCGGCGCTTCGGGCGCCCAGTATGGTTTGCGCCTGCTGGACTGCCTGATCCGCGAAGACCGCGAGGTGCACTTCCTGATTTCCAAGGCTGCGCAACTGGTGATGGCCACCGAGACTGACGTCACGCTGCCGCCGAAAACCCAAATGATGCAGGCCTTCCTCACCGAGTACACCGGCGCTGCCGCCGGGCAGATTCGGGTGTACGGCAAGGAAGACTGGATGTCACCGGTGGCCTCGGGCTCCGGCGCGCCGTCGGCGATGGTGGTCGTGCCGTGTTCGACCGGTACGCTGTCGGCCATTGCCACCGGTGCCTGCAACAACCTGATCGAGCGCGCCGCCGATGTCACGCTGAAGGAGCGTCGCCAGTTGATTCTGGTGCCGCGTGAAGCGCCGTATTCGAGCATTCATCTGGAGCACATGCTCAAGTTGTCGAACATGGGCGTGACCATTTTGCCGGCGTCGCCGGGCTTCTATCATCAGCCGCAGACCATCGATGACCTGATCGATTTCGTGGTGGCGCGGATTCTCAACCTGCTGAATATTCCACAAGACATGCTGCCGCGTTGGGGCGAGCATCATCTGACCAGCGATGAATAAGCTGCTGACGATTGTGCTGGCGCTGCAACTGGCGGGGTGCGCCACGGCACGCACGCTGGATGCTGCCAAACCGGGGGCGCCGGTGGTGTATGCGGGGACGCGCCTGGACTTGTACGCCCTGAATGGCGGTTGCTGTGCGATGGATCGTTTTGGCGCGGAGGCGCCGAGTTATCCGGGTGTCGATCTGCCGGCCAGCGCGTTGCTTGATACGCTGCTGTTGCCGTTGTCGGTGTTGACGGTGATCGGCGTGAGTTTTCAGGCGACGGGTGGATTGTAGGAGAGCGCTTCGCGCTCTATCGCGAGCAGGCTCGCTCCCACATTGGATTTGTGAGCGACACAGATCAAATGTGGGAGCGAGCCTGCTCGCGATGGTTCATCCCTGACTCAACAAATTATTTGCCTAGCTTCCTCAACTCATCCGACTCGACAATCCGTATCCCATCCTGCTCTTCCAGCGCCAGTCGCCACATCGCCCTGGCCAGTTGGCAAGCTTCGATGCCGCGGTATTTGCCGGGGATCAAGCGGGACAACGGACCGGCGACCTGCTCGGCCAGACGCGGTTCGAGGCGCTCACCCAGCAACACCGAAGGTCGACAAATGGTCAGCTGTGGCCAGTTTTGTGCGCGCAATGCGTACTCCATCTCGCCTTTGACCCGGTTGTAGAAAACCGAGGATCTGCGATCGGCCCCCAGGGCGCTGATCACGATCAAGTGTCGTGCACCCATTTCCCGCGCCCGTTTGGCGAAGGCCACTACCATGTCGAGGTCGACCGCGCGGAACGCCGCTTCCGAGCCGGCCTGTTTGATCGTGGTGCCGAGGCAGCAGTAGGCGATGTCGACGCGACCGCTGAGTTGCGGCAGGAACATCGCCGGGTCGCCGACCGGGTTTTCCAGATGCGGATGCTCGGCCAGCGGCCGGCGTGAGGGGGCCAATACGCGCGTGATCGTGGGCTCGTTGAGCAGGCGATCAAGCAAGTGTTCACCGGTTAACCCGGTAGCTCCGGCAAGCAATACGTGCTGAGGCGTCAAGTACATAATATGTCCCCCTTGATACTGATCAGCTTAGTTGCTCTTTGCGTCCTTGCTGTCGATAGAGACACTTTGTAGCGCTTTTCGTGCCTGCTGTTTACGTAACAGCTGCCAATGGGAGAGAACGGTTTTCGGCGCCCAGATTTGCGGTTCAGAGGCTTCGAAACTGTCCGCCAATTCACGCTCGGCCACGGAGGCCTTGGCCAGCTTGAAGGCTTGTTCCAGGTCGTCGGTCTGGTTCAGGGCCTGGGCGAACAGCGCGTCGCCGAAGTAGGTGAAGTTGGCTTCTTCCGAGCACCCGAAGGACACGCGGTCGGCGCGCGACGCGGTCATGATCAGGGTGCGTTCGTCCTTCAGGGCGGGGATGAAACCACCGGAGTAGCAAGACGAAATCACGATGATCTTGTCGCGGTTTTTCAGCGGGGCGAGCACGGCGCCGAGTTCGTTGGCCGGCAGGTCGGACAGCTCCATGCGTGGCTGGTCGAGCACCAGTTCGTGCTCGCTGGTGCCGTGGCTGGTCAGGTAGATGAAGATCAGGTCTTCCGGGCCGCTGCGCTCGGCCAGCGTCAGCGCCGCACGGCGCAGGTTTTCCCGGGTGGCCATCGGCCGGTCGACGAGGTGGTCGCGATGGTTCACCAGGCGGATCTGGCCAAACGCACCGAAACGGCTGGTGAGCATGTTGCTGACGTAATCGGATTCACGCAGGAACACGCTCTGCTTGCCGTCACCGCCGACGGTCAAGGTGTACAACTCGATCGCCGGGGTCGAAGCCGGCACATTGGCCAGCGCGTCTTCGAGCAAGCGGCCCTGTGCCAGCAATCCGAGTTCAAGGCTGTCGGGCAACAGCTTGCCGTCGGCATCGCGTACTCGTTGGCCGTTGGCCCACGTGCCGCTCTGCACGGTGCCATCGGTCAGCACCAGCGTGCCGCGTCCCTGATAACTGTCGCCGTCGAACTGGCCGATGTAGAAGCTGCCATCTGAAAGGTTCAGTCGGCCCTGACCGGTGAAGCGCCAGTCGCTGAACTGGCCGATGTAGTGGCTGCCGTCGGCGCCGATCAACTCGCCTTTGCCATTCAGCGAGCCTTCCTTGAACTGGCCGAGCCAGACATCACCGTCGGCGTTTTCGTAGCGGCCCTTGCCGTGCAGTTGGTTGTTCTTGAAGCTGCCGACGTAAATGTCGCCTTCAGCGCTGTTGAATGTCCCGTTGCCTTCCAGCTGACCGTCCTTGAAATGCCCGGTGAACTGATTGCCGCTGGCGTCGCCACGCTGGCCTTCGCCGTTGGGTTTGCCGTGGGCGAACTGACCTTGATACGAGCTGCCGTCTTCGAGTTCCAGACGGCCGAGCCCCGAATATTGATCGGCCTTGAATTCGCCGCGGTAGGTCATGCCGTTTTCTTTGAGGGTGCCTTCGCCTTCGCGCCGACCCGCCTTGAAGCCGCCGGTGTAGCTGCTGCCGCTGGTGGTCAGCGTGCCCTGGCCGTCGAACAGCCCCAGGTTGAAATTGCCGCGATACAGCTCGCCGTTGCTGCCGTGCCATTCGCCCTGGCCGTGCCACTGGCCCTTGTCGAAACTGCCGGCGTACCAGCTGCCGTTCGGGTAATCGACGCGACCCTGGCCTTGCAGCAATCCGTTGACCAGGTCTCCGCGATAGCGGCCGCCGTCCGGCAGGCGCGCATCGGGCGGCAACAGCGATTCGCTGTCGCCGCAAGCGGTGAGCATCAGGGTCAAGGCAATGAGTGCAAGTGAGCGCATAGCGGGATCCGGGCAATTAGGCGACCGAGTATGCCGCAGCTCTATGACTGAGATATAGAGAGAGGTCGCGAAACAGCGTGAGCTGCTTCGCATCCGGGAGCGTTTACACGAAGCAGAGCGACAGTGGCTCGGCGATATAGGCCGGTTTGTCCGAACCTTCGATCTCGAGCGTGGCGGTGGCCTTGAGCAGCCATTGGCCGGGCTTCTTCTCGGTGACTTCGGTCAGGTCGACCTTGAGGCGCACTTTCGAATTGACCTTGACCGGCTGAATGAACCGCACGCTGTCGAGGCCGTAATTGACCACCATCTTCAAGCCTTCAGGCAGGATGAGGATGTCTTCCATCAGTTTCGGGATCAGCGACAGCGACAGGAAACCGTGGGCAATGGTGCTGCCAAATGGCGTTTGCGCGGCTTTGACCGGGTCGACGTGGATGAACTGATAGTCTCCAGTGGCTTCGGCGAACAGGTTGATGCGCTCCTGATCGATAGTTAGCCATTCGGAACGTCCAAGTTCCTTGCCGACATAATCTTTGAGCTCTGCAACTGGAACATAGGGCATTGAGACTCTCCTTGGGTTCATCGGTTTTATAGTTTTGAGGTGGGGGGATTTGACCTCCCGGATTACCACTTTAGATCAACATGGCAAATTGCTCCGGTCAACTGACCATGCTTTTGGCGAATGCCGGTCTATAGCGTTGGCATGCTTATAATGCCGGGCGCGATTTTTCGGGGGAGAGGACGGATGTTGTTACGTGGCCTGACCTGGCTGGTGTTGTTCCAATTGCTGGGCACCGCCATCAACCATTTGTTTTTGCCGGTGCTGCCGGGGCCGATCATTGGCCTGCTGCTTCTGCTGGTGTTCCTGATCAGCCGTGGCCAGGTCGGCGAGCCGTTGAGCCTGGCGGCCGGCAGCCTGCTGCGTTACCTGCCGTTGTTGCTGGTGCCGCCGGCCGTGGGCGTGATGGTTTACGCCAAGGACATTGCCGCGGACTTCTGGGCCATCGTCGGCGCACTGGTGTTGTCGCTGCTGCTGTCCATGGCGTTCGCCGGTGTGCTGATGCAGCGCATGGTCAAACGCCACGCGCACCGCGAGGACTCGCAATGATCTTCGACTGGCAGGGCGCCTGGGTGTCGGTGATTCATCATCCATTGTTCGGCATCGGCATCACCCTCGGCGCCTATCAGCTGGTGTTGGCGGCGTTCGAGAAAACCCGCTGGATTTTTCTGCAGCCGGTGCTGGTCTCCATGTTGTTGGTCATTGGCGTGCTGGTCGGCTGCGGCCTGACCTACGCCGAGTACCGCAAGAGCACCGAGATCCTCAGTATTTTGCTCGGCCCGGCCACCGTTGCGCTGGCCGTGCCGCTTTACCTCAACCTGCGGCGGATTCGGCAGTTGTTCTGGCCGATATTTACTACGCTGGTGATAGGTGGCGTGATTGCCACCGGCATGGGCGTGTTGCTGGGGTGGTCGTTTGGTGCCGAGCACATGATCCTGATGACCATGGCGCCGAAGTCGGTGACCTCGCCGATCGCGATGCTGGTGGCCGAACAGATCGGCGGCGTCGCGGCGCTGGCGGCGGTTTTTGTGTTGATCACCGGCGTGATCGGGGCGATCTTTGGGCCGAGCCTGCTGAACCGGCTCGGCGTCCACAGCCCCGAGGCGCGCGGCATGGCGCTGGGCATGACCGCCCATGCGGTGGGCACGGCCGTGGCGATGCAGGAAAGTGAAGAGTGCGGCGCCTTCGCGGCGCTGGCGATGAGTCTGATGGGCGTGGCCACGGCAGTGTTCCTGCCGTTGGCGGTGTCGATGGTGGTGTAAGGAAATGTCTATGAGCCTGCCGCTTTTCCCGCTGAATACGGTGCTGTTTCCGGGCTGCATCCTCGACTTGCAGATCTTCGAGGCGCGCTACCTGGACATGATTGGTCGCTGCATGAAACAGGGCGGCGGCTTCGGCGTGGTGTGCATCCTTGAGGGTGAAGAGGTCGGCATCGCCCCGTCAGGTTATGCGCTGGTCGGGTGTGAGGCGCTGATCACCGATTTCAAGCAGCAGGACAATGGCCTGCTGGGCATTCGGGTGCAGGGCGGGCGGCGCTTTCACGTATTGCGCACCGAGGTTCAGCGCGATCAGTTGACCGTCGCCGAGGTCGAGTGGCTGGAAGACGAACCGGAGCAACCCTTGCAGGATGAGGATGCCGACCTCGTCGCACTGCTCAAGGCCCTGGCCGAACACCCGATGGTCGAAGCGCTGAACATGGGCACCGAAGCGACCGGGCAACAGTCGCTGGCCAATCAGTTGGCGTACCTGCTGCCATTCGCCGAGGTGGACAAGATCGACCTGCTGCAACTCGACGATCCGCAGCAACGACTGGATGCGATCCAGGCGCTGCTCGATGAATTGCAGGGTGAGTTGTTCGCTTGAGAGCGAAGGGCTGATGAACGTATTTGGTAGCAGTTTGGGCCTCAGGCCAGCATTGTCGGAAGCAACGGATGCGCATAGTTTCAAGTCTGCCCACAGGAAGTGGGTTCACACTTGAAAAGGAAGATGTAAATGGATTCCGACGCAACACAAAAACAGGCTATCTGGGATCAATGCGCCGTTGAGGTCATGCTGGTCGTGCTGAAGAGTCAACAGCGATTCAACTATGAAGTCGCTGCTCAGGCTGCCGCCGATGCCGCGGATGCGCTGATCGAAAAACGCGAAGCTCGACGTACTTGAACAATTTCGCTGGATAAAAAAAGCCCGAGCAATGCTCGGGCTTTTTGTGTTCGATCAATAGGCATACCGCAACATTGCGTGCGGTAAATGCCGCAACGCAAAGAAGCCGAATAACACCACCATCGCCGGCAACACCAGCCACCAGACTTTGGGTGGCATGGCGTTGAGCGGTGTCTGGCGCTGACTCAACCCCAGGCTCGCCGCACACACGCACGCCGCCAGCATGGCGCCGGCCAGCACATCCGTTGGCCAGTGCGCGCCCAGGTACACGCGCGACAAGGCAATCGCCAGCGCCGGCAGGCAACCCAGCAGCAACCAGGTCAGGCGCATCCTTGGCGGTTGTCCGCGACCGGCCAGCACGGCGAGCGTCAGAAACAGCGCGAAAGAGCCCGAGGCATGGCCGCTGGGCATGCTGTAGCTGGTAAGCGGGTCGCTCAGGACTTCCGGGCGCAACCGGGCGAAAAAGTGTTTGGTGAGCGTATTGCCGAGTGCGGTGACGAGCAGCGTACTGCCGGCGAAAATCGCCTGTCGCCATTGCCGGGTCAGCAGCAGCAAAACGGTGAGCAGGGCGCTGAACAGCAGCATGTTGCGGAACTCGCCGATCAGGGTGAAAGTCACGGCGACTTCATCGAGCATCGGGCTGCGGTGTTCCTGCACCAGTGTCATCAAGCCCTGGTCGAGAGCGGTGAGGTGCGGGTAACCGATAAACAATCCGGCCAGAATCAACAAGCTCATGCTGGCGATCAGTATCGTGGCCTTGCGATGGCGGCGCAGGCTGCTGGTTGCGCTCAGGCCGATCATCACGGCGATGCTGCCGGCGACGATCCCGGCCTCAGGCCAGAAACCTTCCGGTAATGGCAAGCGAATCGCCGCGCCCGTGGCCCAGCCGGGCAGCAGGTAGGCGACGCTCCAGCCGGCAGTGGCCAGCAGGCTGACGGCGACGAAGCGCGGGAACGGCATGTCGAACATCCCGGCGACCATCGGAAGCATCGGCCTTAGTGGCCCGATGAATCGTCCGACCAGCAGGCTGGCGATGCCATAGCGCTGGAAGTAAGCCTCGGCACCGGCGATCCACTCCGGGTGATGGCGCAGGCCGGGCAGGCGCCGAATGTTCTGATGGAAATGTCGCCCAACAAAGTAGGAAACGATATCGCCCATCACGCCGGCGACGAATCCCAGCAGCAAGGTTTCGCTCAACGACAGCGCACCGCTGCCGGCCAGCACGGCGACGGCAAACAGCAACACCGTGCCGGGTACGATCAGTCCGGCAATCGCCAGGCATTCCACGAAGGCCACGATGAACACCGCCGCAGCCAGCCATTGCGGGTTGACCGTCAGCCATCCGGTCACGCTATCGAGCCATGGGCCCATAAAAACAACTCCATTGAATAATCAATTGGCCTCAAGGGCCGAACGCACTCTTCAAAACACTACAGACCCTTGTAGGAGCAAGCTTGCTCGCGATGGCGGAGTGTCAGGCAACATCTGCTTCGACTGTCAGACCGCTATCGCGAGCAAGCTTGCTCCTACAAGGGATTTTCATTGTTCAAGTGAGCAAAAAATAATCGCGACCTTCGACCTGCCCCCGTCGCAGCGGGTTTCGCGTGCAATACGGCGCGTAAGCTGCATCGACGAAGCGGTACATCAAATGCTCATCGCGCCCATGGGGAATGCCCAGGCGTGTGGTTTGAATAATGTGGCCCGGCGCCGGGCCGACATCTTCCACCAGCAGCACCTCATGATCGAAACGCTTGGCGTCCCATACCGGCACCTTCAAACCCAGCGCCTTGCACAACAGCGTTTGCCCGGCACAGAGTTTTTGCGACGGGCGAGGGCGGCCCTGGGCGTCGGGATTGTTCAGCAGCATCTGCGCCAGGCTTGCTGGGCCGCTCAACTCATCGACCCACGGATACGCGGATTTGATCAAAACCGCATTGCCCGGACCTTGAGCGCTGAAATTCAGGGAATCGCCGCCCCGGGCGTAATACATATAAATGTGGCCGCCATCCAGAAACAAAGCCTTACGCTTTTCTGTGTAGCCGAGAGAGGCATGGCTGCCTTTTTCTTCGAAGTAATAGGCTTCGGTCTCGATGATCCGGGCGCTGAGCCACAGTTCACCGACCCGATGCCGGATGACTTTGCCAAGTAAATCCCGGGCCAGCGTTTGCGCATCCCGGTCGAAAAATGCGTCCGGGAGCCCGGTGGGCAGGCCCGCAGCGGTCGCACGAACAGTCAGGTTGGACATGATGAACGGCATTTATCAAAGCTGATTGAGTCGTGATGATAACAATTTGCAGCTTAATCACGGCTGAACGTCGGCAAATTGCCCTCCATTTCGACCATCCGCCCGTCACCGCTGTTAGTCAGGGGACGCGACAGCTATAATCTGCCGCTTTCATCTTTGCCAAGATCACAGCAGACAATGACTGAGTCCGTTCTCGACTACATGACCCGCCTGGGTCGCGCCGCCCGTGAAGCGTCGCGCATCATCGGCCGTGCCAGCACCGCGCAGAAAAACCGCGCCTTGCAGGCGGCTGCCAATGCGCTGGATGCCGCGCGTGCCGAGCTGACGGCCGCCAATGAGCTGGATCTGGCGGCTGGTCGAGCCAATGGCCTGGAACCTGCGCTGCTGGAACGTCTGGCGCTGACCCCGGAGCGTATCGACGGCATGATCGTCGGTTTGCGCCAGGTTGCAGCGTTGCCGGACCCGGTCGGCGCCATTCGCGACATGAGCTTCCGTCCGTCGGGGATTCAGGTCGGCAAGATGCGTGTGCCGCTGGGCGTCATCGGGATCATTTACGAATCTCGCCCCAACGTGACCATCGACGCCGCCAGCCTGTGCCTGAAGTCCGGCAACGCGACCATCCTGCGCGGCGGTTCCGAAGCGATTCATTCCAACCGTGCCATCGCCGCCTGCATCCAGCGCGGCCTGGCCGAAGCCGATCTGCCGGCCGCCGTGGTGCAAGTGGTCGAAACCACCGACCGTGCCGCCGTTGGCGCGCTGATCACCATGCCTGAATACGTCGACGTCATCGTGCCCCGTGGCGGCCGTGGCCTGATCGAACGCGTCAGCCGTGATGCGCGCGTGCCGGTGATCAAGCATCTGGACGGTATCTGCCACGTTTACGTCAGTGCCCACGCCGATCTGCCGAAGGCCCAGCGTATTGCCTTCAATGCCAAGACTTACCGTTATGGCATTTGCGGTGCGATGGAGACGCTGTTGGTGGATCAAACCGTTGCCAAAGATTTCCTGCCATCGATGGCTGCCCAGTTCCGCGAAAAAGGCGTTGAACTGCGGGGGTGCGAGCGCACGCGGGCAATCATCGATGCCGCAGTGGCCACAGAAGAAGACTGGCACACCGAATACCTGGCGCCGATCCTCTCGATCCGCGTGGTCGACGGGCTGGACCAGGCCATCGAGCACATTAATAAGTACGGCTCCCATCACACCGATTCGATCGTCAGCGAAAACCTTGCAGACACCCGGCGTTTCGTCGCGGAAGTCGATTCGTCGTCGGTGATGATCAACACCCCGACCTGCTTCGCTGATGGCTTCGAATACGGATTGGGTGCCGAGATTGGCATTTCTACTGATAAGCTGCACGCCCGCGGCCCGGTGGGTCTCGAAGGTCTGACCTGCGAGAAGTACATCGTGGTCGGTGATGGCCAGTTGCGCGGCCAGGCGTCGGTCTGACTTGGGCGACCTTAATCCGTCGGCCCCGGTAACCACCAGCGAACCTGCGCCTCGGCGTATCGGCATGCTGGGCGGGACGTTCGACCCGGTGCACATCGGCCATTTGCGCGGTGCGCTGGAAGTCGCCGAAGCGCTGGCGCTCGACGAGTTACGCCTGACACCCAGTGCCAGGCCTCCGCATCGCGGTACGCCGCAGGTGTCGGCGAAGGACCGTCTGGCGATGGTCGAGTGCGCGGTGGCCGGTGTGGCGCCGTTGGTGGTGGACGCCCGCGAATTGCAGCGGGACAAGCCGTCCTACACCATCGACACCCTGGAACTGATGCGCGCCGAACTGGCCGCTGAAGACCAGGTTTTTCTACTTTTGGGCTGGGACGCATTTTGCGGCCTGCCCACTTGGCACCGCTGGGAAGAGTTGCTCCAGCATTGCCACATCCTGGTGCTGCAACGCCCGGATGCCGACAGCGAACCGCCGGATGCCTTGCGCAACCTGCTGGCAGCGCGCTCGGTGAGCGACCCGCTGGCCCTTAAAGGGCCGAGCGGACAGATTGCATTCGTCTGGCAGACGCCGCTCGCGGTATCCGCCACCCAGATCCGTCAACTGCTGGCCAGCGGTAAGTCGGTACGTTTCCTGGTGCCCGACGCGGTCCTGGCCTACATCGATGCGCACGGACTTTACCGTGCGTCGAACTGAAAAAAAGGGTGCGCTTCAAGGCGCGTGAATGCGTGTAGCGAAGCGCCCGAACATACGAGCAAAACGAGTTTTATATGACTGACAAAGACGTAGCTAAAGTAAAGCGCAAAGGCACATTCAAGAGCGCCCCGCTGCCAGTAGAAGCGCCAACCGGCCCTGAGCTGGCTGGCGAAGCGCTGGTCAAGGTTGCCGTGGCAGCCCTGGAAGACGTGAAGGCCCAGGACATCCAGGTCATCGACGTTCGTGAAAAGCAGAGCATCACTGACTTCATGATCATCGCTACCGGTACGTCCAACCGCCAGATCGGCGCCATGCTGGACAAGGTCCGCGAAGCCGTCAAAGCCCAGGGCGTCAAGCCTTTGGGTGAAGAAGGCAAGGGCGACAGCGACTGGGTCCTGCTGGATATGGACGACGTCATCGTGCACATGATGACCGCCTCGGCTCGCCAGTTCTACGACCTGGAACGCCTGTGGGCCGGTGCAGAGCAGAGCCGTTCGGCCAGCGCTGCGCATCACAGCCCGGAAAACACCCACGAGCATTTCACCAAGCTCAACAAAGACCAGCTGTAAGGGATTGCTGTGCGACTGCGACTGATCGCCGTCGGTTCACGCATGCCCAAGTGGGTGGAAGAAGGCTGGCATGAATATGCCAAGCGTCTTCCGTCCGAGCTGGCGCTGGAACTGGTGGAAATACCGCTCAACACCCGTGGCAAGAACGCCGACGTGGCACGCTTCATCCGTCAGGAAGGCGAAGCCATGCTGGCCAAGGTCGGGCCGAACGAGCGCGTTGTCACCCTCGAAGTCCACGGCAAGCCCTGGAGTACCGAGCAGTTGGCGGTCGAGCTCGATCGCTGGCGGCTGGACTCGCGCACGGTGAATTTCATGGTCGGCGGCCCCGAAGGGCTGGCGCCGGAAGTTTGTGCGCGGGCCGATCAGCGCTGGTCGTTGTCACCGTTGACGTTGCCGCACCCGCTGGTGCGGATTCTGATCGGCGAACAGCTGTACCGTGCCTGGACAGTTCTGTCCGGTCACCCTTACCACAAGTAGTTCTGCCTCATGTCCCAGCCGATCCGCATCAAGGACCACGAAAAAGACGCCCGTCTGGTGCGTGGCCGCGTCGTGTTCGGGGCTATTGCAGTGGTGGTGCTGATCGGCGTGCTGATCGCTCGCCTGTATTTCCTCCAGGTGATCCAGTACGAGTACCACTCGACCCTGTCGGAAAACAACCGCGTCCATGTGCAGCCGATTCCGCCGACCCGCGGATTGATCTTCGACCGCAATGGCGTGGTGGTGGCCGACAACCGGCCCAGCTTCAGCCTGAGCATGACCCGCGAGCGTTCCGGCGACTGGCAGCAAGTGCTCGACGTGATCGTCGAAGTGCTGGAACTGACGCCTGAGGATCGGGTGATCTTCGAGAAACGCATGCGCCAGGGGCGTCGGCCATTCGAGCCGGTGCCGATCCTGTTCGAGCTGACCGAAGAGCAGATCGCCCGCATCGCCGTGAACCAGTTCCGCCTCCCGGGTGTGGAAGTGGTTGCGCAGCTGGTGCGGCATTACCCGCAGGGCGCGCACTTTGCGCACTCGGTGGGTTACATGGGGCGGATCAACGAGAAAGAGCTGAAGTCTCTCGATCCGGTCAATTACAGCGGCACCCACCACATCGGCAAGACCGGCATCGAGCGTTTCTACGAGCCCGAGCTGCATGGCCAGGTGGGTTACGAAGAAGTCGAAACCAACGCACGAGGCCGCGTTCTGCGGGTGCTCAAGCGTACCGATCCGATTCCCGGCAAGGACATCGTCCTGAGCCTGGACATCAAGTTGCAGGAAGCGGCCGAAGCGGCACTCGGCGGTCGCCGTGGTGCGGTGGTCGCGCTGGACCCGAAAACCGGCGAAGTGCTGGCAATGGTCAGTCAGCCGAGTTTCGACCCGAACCTGTTTGTGACCGGCATCAGCTTCAAGGCTTATTCCGAACTGCGTGATTCCATCGACCGGCCGTTGTTCAACCGCGTGCTGCGTGGTCTTTACCCGCCGGGTTCGACCATCAAGCCCGCGGTGGCCATTGCGGGCCTGGACTCGGGCGTTGTCACCGCGTCGACCCGGGTCTTCGACCCCGGCTACTACATGCTGCCCAATTACGATCACAAGTATCGCAACTGGAACCGTACCGGTGACGGCTACGTCGATCTGGATACGGCGATCATGCGGTCCAACGACACCTACTTCTATGACCTGGCCCACAAGCTGGGGATTGATCGCTTGTCGGCCTACATGGGCAAGTTCGGCATCGGCCAAAAGGTCTCGCTGGACATGTTCGAAGAGTCGCCGGGGCTGATGCCGTCCCGTGAGTGGAAGCGCGCGACCCGTCGCCAGGCCTGGTTCCCGGGTGAAACGCTGATTCTCGGGATCGGTCAGGGATACATGCAATCCACGCCGCTGCAACTGGCCCAGGCCACGGCGCTGGTGGCCAACAAAGGCGTGTGGAACCGTCCGCACCTGGCCAAGACCGTCGAAGGCGAGCGGCCGAAGGATGACAACCCGATGCCGGACATCATCCTGCGCGATCCGTCCGACTGGACCCGGGTCAACCACGGCATGCAGCAAGTGATGCACGGTGCGCGCGGTACGGCGCGCAAGGCTTCGATCGGCGCGCAATACCGGATCGCCGGCAAAAGTGGTACCGCCCAGGTGGTCGCGATCAAGCAGGGCGAGAAGTACGACCGTTCGAAGGTTCAGGAACGTCATCGCGACCACGCCTTGTTTGTCGGCTTCGCGCCGGCCGACGACCCGAAAATCGTGGTGTCGGTGATGGTCGAGAACGGCGAGTCCGGTTCCGGTGTCGCCGCGCCGGTGGTGCGTCAAGTCATGGACGCCTGGCTCCTCGACCAGGACGGCCGACTGAAAGCCGAATACGCCAGCCCTATCAGTGCGGAGGCTACGGCCCGTGAAGAGTAATTTCGATCGCATCCTCTCCAGCGAGGATGTGATGCGTCGCCGTGCGACGCTGTTGCAACGCATGCACATTGACGGCCCGCTGCTGATCCTGCTGCTGACCCTCGCCGCCGGCAGCCTGTTCGTGCTGTATTCCGCCAGCGGCAAGAGCTGGGACCTACTGGCCAAGCAAGCCACTTCCTTCGGCATCGGTCTGGTGTCGATGATTGTCATCGCCCAATTCGAACCGCGCTTCATGGCCCGTTGGGTGCCGGTCGCTTATGTCGTCGGCGTGCTGTTGCTGGTGGTGGTGGACGTCATGGGCCACAACGCCATGGGCGCGACGCGCTGGATCAACATTCCGGGGGTGATCCGCTTCCAGCCTTCGGAGTTCATGAAGATCCTGATGCCGGCGACCATCGCCTGGTACTTGTCCAAGCGCACCTTGCCGCCGCAGCTCAAACATGTGGGCGTCAGCCTGTTCCTGATCGGTTTGCCGTTCATTCTGATCGTGCGTCAGCCCGACCTCGGCACTTCGCTGCTGATCCTGGCGGGTGGCGCATTCGTTTTGTTCATGGGCGGGCTGCGCTGGCGCTGGATCATCAGCGTACTGGCCGCCGCCGTGCCGGTGGCCGTGGGGATGTGGTTTTTCATCATGCACGACTACCAGAAGCAACGAATCCTGACGTTCCTCGACCCGGAAAGCGATCCGCTGGGCACCGGCTGGAACATCATTCAGTCGAAAGCCGCCATCGGTTCCGGCGGCGTGTTCGGCAAGGGTTGGCTGCTGGGCACGCAATCGCACCTCGACTTCCTGCCGGAAAGCCACACCGACTTCATTATTGCGGTGATGGGTGAAGAGTTCGGCCTGGTGGGCATCTGCGCACTGCTGCTGATTTACCTGTTGTTGATCGGTCGCGGGCTGGTGATTACCGCCCAGGCCCAGACATTGTTCGGCAAACTGCTCGCGGGCGCCCTGACCATGACGTTTTTTGTTTACGTTTTCGTCAACATCGGTATGGTCAGTGGCCTGTTGCCGGTTGTAGGGGTGCCGTTGCCGTTCATTAGCTACGGAGGAACTTCGCTGGTAACGCTGCTGTCAGCGTTTGGGGTTTTGATGTCGATCCATACCCATCGCAAGTGGATCGCACAGGTTTGAATAAGGTGAAGATTTCAATGCAAGTAATGCGTGGCTGGGCGACTCGATACGCGCCATGGGTCGGCCTGGTGAGCATCCTTGGCACAGCGCAGGACGCGTTGGCCGGCGATTACGAAGGCTCACCCCAGGTGGCCGGCTTCGTCGGTGAAATGACCCGCGACTACGGTTTCGCCGGTGAACAGCTGATGGGCGTGTTCCGCGAAGCCGAGCGCAAGCAGTCGATTCTGGACGCGATCTCCAAGCCCGCCGAGCGGGTCAAACAGTGGAAAGAATATCGCCCGATGTTCATCACCGACGCGCGCATCGCCCGCGGTGTGGATTTCTGGCGGCAGCACGAGGCGGTACTCGCCCGTGCCGAGCAGGAATATGGCGTGCCGGCCCAGGTGATTGTCTCGATCATCGGCGTTGAGACCTTTTTTGGTCGAAATACCGGCAATTACCGGGTAATCGACGCCTTGTCGACCCTGGGTTTCGACTATCCTCCCCGTGCCGAATTCTTCCGCAAGGAATTGCGTGAATTCCTGTTGCTGGCCCGGGAAGAGCAGGTCGATCCATTGACCCTCAAAGGCTCCTACGCCGGGGCGATGGGCTTGCCGCAGTTCATGCCGAGCAGCTTTCGCGCCTATGCGGTGGACTTCGACGGTGACGGCCACATTAATATCTGGACCAATCCGGACGATGCCATCGGCAGCGTCGCCAGTTACTTCAAGCGTCACGGCTGGGTGGCCGGCGAACCGGTGGTCAGCCGCGCCGATGTGCGTGGCGATCAGGTCGACGAAGGTTTGACCACCGGCATCGAACCGACTAAAACCGTCGGGGAGTTGCGGGCTCTAGGGTGGTCAAGTCATGATGCGCTGCGCGATGATATGCCGGTCACGGCATTCCGCCTGGAAGGTGACAATGGCCCTGAATACTGGATGGGCCTGACGAATTTTTACGCAATCACGCGTTATAACCGCAGCGTGATGTACGCCATGGCAGTACATCAACTGTCTGAACAGCTGGTCCAAGCACGGGGCGTCAAGTAATGCGGGCATTGCCTATGAATAAACCCCTGAAGCTGATGGCATTCGCCGCGTTGGCAGTGCTGGTCGCCAGTTGTTCGACCAGCCGCGCACCGTCACAGAAATCATCCACCGCCGTGCGCTCGGCGCCGGGGCTGGACATCAACCGCGCCCACAAAGATGGCGCACCGTGGTGGGACGTCGACGTATCGCGCATCCCGGATGCCACGCCGACCCTGCACACCGGTCCTTACAAGGCCAACCCGTACACCGTGCTGGGCAAGACTTACTTCCCGCTGCAAGAATCCAAGACCTACGTCGCCTCGGGCACGGCGTCCTGGTACGGCACCAAGTTCCACGGCCAGAACACCGCCAATGGCGAGGTTTACGACCTGTATGGCATGAGCGCCGCTCACAAGACCTTGCCACTGCCAAGTTACGTTCGGGTGACCAACCTCGACAACAACAAGTCAGTGATTTTGCGGGTCAACGATCGCGGGCCGTTTTACTCGGATCGCATCATCGACTTGTCCTACGCTGCCGCGAAGAAACTCGGCTACGCCGAAACCGGTACCGCACGGGTCAAGGTCGAAGGCATCGACCCGCAGCAATGGTGGGCGGCCAAAGGCCGTCCGGCGCCTTTGATGCTCAACGAGCCGCAAGTAGCGCAAAATGCCGCGCCGACGATTACCGCTTCTGCCGGCACGGTCGAGCAATGGACGCCGCCGCCGCAGCAACACGCCGCGGCCGTCGTACCCGTGCAGATCGATGCAAAAAAAAACGCTTCTGTACCAGCCTCTGGCCAGTATCTGCAGGTGGGCGCGTTCGCCAACCCGGACGCTGCAGAACTCCTGAGATCGAAGCTCAGCGGGATGGTGAGCGCTCCGGTGTTCATCAGCTCGATCGTGCGTAATCAACAGACACTGCATCGGGTGCGCCTGGGGCCGATCGGCTCGCCGGGTGAAATCCAGCAAGTGCAGAACAGCGTGCGCCTGGCCAATCTCGGTTCGCCGAGCGTGGTCACCGCCGAGTAATACGTAGTACTTGATTGACGGTTCACTTGCGGTTTTGAGGGGTGGACCTGGTTGTTGGCTCGTTGAAGAACAAAAGCCCGGCAAGGGTACTGAGTGAACGACTGAACACGCGATGGCCCGTCAGAAGGTCATCTAGATTAGTTTTGCCTTCGGGCAGTTTCCATTAGCGATTTCGAGAGACGGATGAACATCACCACCTTTGCCAAACGCCTGTGCCTTCTAGTCCCGCTGCTCCTCTCGCCTGCCGCTTTCGCGGTCGAGATGATGCCGTCGCCGCCACAACTGGCCGCCAAAGCCTATGTGCTCATGGATGCCAGCAGCGGCAACGTGCTGGTCGAGAACAACGGTGACCAGCGTCTGCCGCCTGCCAGCCTGACCAAGCTGATGACCGCGTACATCGCGACGCTGGAAATCCGTCGTGGCCAGATCGGCGAAAACGACCCGGTGACCGTCAGCGAAAACGCCTGGCGCACCGGCGGTTCGCGGATGTTCATCAAAGTCGGTTCGCAAGTGACCGTCAGCGACCTGCTGCACGGCATCATCATTCAGTCGGGTAACGACGCCAGTGTTGCGCTCTCCGAGCACATCGCCGGCAGCGAAGACGCTTTCGCCGACATGATGAACAAAACCGTGGCCGACCTGGGCATGACCAACAGCCACTTCATGAACCCGACCGGTCTGCCGAACCCTGAGCACTACTCGTCGGCTCACGACATGGCCGTGCTGGCTCGCGCGATCATCCACGAAGACCCGGCTCACTACGCGATCTACTCGCAGAAAGAGTTCTTCTGGAACGGCATCAAGCAACCTAACCGTAACCTGCTGCTGTGGCGCGACAAGACGGTCGACGGTCTGAAAACCGGCCACACCGACGAAGCCGGCTACTGCATGGTGTCTTCGGCCGTACGTGATGGCATGCGCCTGATCGCCGTGGTGTTCGGCACCAACAGCGAAGTGGCACGTGCGTCGGAAACCCAGAAGCTGCTGACCTACGGTTTCCGTTTCTTCGAAACCCAGACCTTCTATCAGAAAGGCGCCGAGCTGGCTCAGGCCCCTGTCTGGAAAGGCTCCACCAATCAAGTCAAGGCCGGCCTGGCTGAAGACCTGACCATGACCCTGCCAAAAGGCCAGCTGAAAAAGCTCGCTGCCAGCATGACCATGAACCCGCAACTGGTTGCGCCAATCGCCAAGGGCGACGTGATCGGTAAAGTCGAAGTCAAACTGGACGACAAGGTGGTGCACAGCGCTGACCTGATCGCTCTGGATGGCGTCGAAGAGGGTGGTATCTTCCGTCGCATGTGGGATAGCATCCGTCTATTCTTCTACGGCTTGTTCAACTGAATTAGTGTGCACCTGCATGGTCCCGCGCTCATCCGGCGCGGGGTCATGCCCGTCGCCACGGCTTACGCTTACGAGGCCGTTACGCCATGACCGATACTGAAGTAAAGGCGCCCAAGATCGAATTCCCCAACGTTGATTACCCGGTTAAGGTGATCAGCGATACCGGTGTTGGCAACAAAGACAGGATCATCGAGATCGTCAAGAAACACGCGACGATCAACCATGACCGTGTGGATGAACGCCAAAGCACCAACGGCAAATACACCACGATTCAATTGCACATCGTCGCCACCGACCAGGACCAGCTGTACAACATCAACAGCGAACTGCGGGCTACCGGCTTCGTGCACATGGTGCTGTGATGTCTGGCACGCTGGGCTTTCGCGAGCTCGGCCAGATGGCGTACGAGCCGGTCTGGCATGCCATGCAACGCTTCACCAACGAACGCGGCAGCGATGCCGCGGACGAAATCTGGCTGGTTGAGCACCCACCGGTGTTCACCCAGGGCCAGGCCGGCAAGGCCGAGCACTTGTTGCTGCCGGGGGATATTCCGGTGGTGCAGGTCGATCGCGGTGGTCAGGTGACTTATCACGGTCCCGGCCAGTTGGTCGCCTATCTGTTGCTCGATGTGCGCAAGCTGGGTTTCGGCGTGCGTGACCTGGTCACCCGCATGGAGCTCTGCCTGATCGAGCTGCTGGCCAGCTACGGCGTGACGGCTGCGGCCAAGCCGGATGCACCGGGTGTCTACGTCGATGGGGCGAAAATCGCTTCCCTGGGTCTGCGGATCCGCCACGGTTGTTCCTTTCATGGCCTGGCCCTGAACGTGGACATGAACCTGGAACCGTTTCGACGGATTAATCCCTGCGGCTACGCCGGGCTGGCGATGACCCAGCTGAGCGATCACGCAGGATCGATTGAATTTGCCGAGGTAAGTGCCCGGCTGCGCGCGCAGCTCGTCAAACACCTCGACTATGCTGAGCAGACGACCCTAACGGGCGGAATCGACTGATATGACTACTGATGCAGTGCAAACCATGATCCCGACGCTGGATGTCACCGAGCGTCCGGCCCCGCGTGCCAAGGTTGAAGCCGGCGTCAAGCTGCGCGGCGCCGAGAAGGTTGCACGCATCCCGGTAAAGATCATTCCTACCACCGAACTGCCGAAGAAACCTGACTGGATCCGCGTGCGCATCCCGGTTTCCCCGGAAGTCGACCGCATCAAGGCGTTGCTGCGCAAGCACAAGCTGCACAGTGTGTGCGAAGAAGCGTCCTGCCCGAACCTGGGCGAGTGCTTCTCCGGCGGCACCGCGACCTTCATGATCATGGGCGACATCTGCACCCGTCGCTGCCCGTTCTGCGACGTTGGCCACGGCCGTCCGAAACCACTGGACGTGAATGAGCCGGAAAGCCTGGCCATTGCCATCGCCGACCTGAAACTGAAATACGTAGTGATCACTTCGGTTGACCGCGACGACCTGCGTGACGGCGGTGCCCAGCACTTTGCCGACTGCATCCGCGAAATCCGCAAGCTGTCGCCGAACGTGCAGCTCGAAACCCTGGTCCCGGATTACCGTGGGCGCATGGACGTGGCGCTGGAAATCACCGCCGCCGAGCCACCGGATGTGTTCAACCACAACCTGGAAACCGTG
Organism: Pseudomonas sp. FW300-N2A2; assembly: GCF_017351735.1. Taxonomy (NCBI): domain Bacteria; kingdom Pseudomonadati; phylum Pseudomonadota; class Gammaproteobacteria; order Pseudomonadales; family Pseudomonadaceae; genus Pseudomonas; species Pseudomonas sp. FW300-N2A2. Next base: position 44,079 of record NZ_JACNDU010000009.1, read on the forward strand.
CCGCGCCTGTACAAGGCTGCGCGTCCGGGTTCGGACTACCAGTGGTCGCTGACCTTGCTGCAACGCTTCAAGCAGATGATGCCGCACATTCCGACCAAGTCCGGCCTGATGCTGGGTCTGGGCGAGACCGACGAAGAAGTCATCGAAGTCATGAAGCGCATGCGCGAGCACGATATCGACATGCTGACCCTCGGCCAGTACCTGCAACCGTCCCGCAGCCACTTGCCGGTGCAACGTTTCGTGCACCCGGACACCTTCGCCTGGTTCGCCGAGGAAGGTTACAAGATGGGCTTCAAGAACGTCGCTTCCGGTCCGTTGGTACGTTCCTCGTACCACGCCGACGAGCAGGCGAAGCTGGTAAAAGCTGAACTGATCTCGTCGTTGTAACAATACGCCCGCAAGGCTTTTCAGCCTTGCGGGCATTTTTTTGCCGTGCCTACGGCAACTACAGTCTTTTCCTGCACGCTGTGGGGCGACTGTCCCTCTTCTGTTTATTCCCGTTCCTGACTACTGTGTGCAGAAGCTTTCGCGCAGGGAGATTCATGGATGACCGTTCGACCGACCCACACTCTTTTTCCCCACAAACCCGTTCCGGCCTTGCCCTCGCAAGGGATGATCGGCGTCATTGCGCCCGCAGGCCCCGCTGCACTGGACACCGATAAGGCCATCAGCTGGATGCGCGCGCGCGGTTACGCGTTGCGGATTTTCCCCGGTGTGTATGAGCAGGACGGCTACCTGGCCGGCAGCGACGATGTGCGGCTCAATGACCTGCACGCCGCGTTCGCGGACAGCGAGGTCGATGCGATCATTTGCCTGCGCGGTGGTTACGGCACGCCGCGTTTGCTCGATCGCATTGATTTCGAACTATTGCAGAACAACGCCAAGCCGTTCATCGGCTACAGCGATATCACGGCGCTGCACCTGGCGATCAGCCGTTATGCCGGGTTCGTGACTTTTCATGGCCCGCTGCTCAACGCTGATTTGTTGGGGGACAAGCAAAAGCCTACCGAGTCCTCGTTTTTCAACATGCTCAGGGGGCAGGTGAAGGCGGGCAGTGTGTTGACGCACCCGGTGGCTTACCCGTTGACCACAATCGAGCCAGGCATCGCTCACGGGCGCTTGCTGGGCGGTAACCTGTCGATGATTGCCGCGACCATGGGCACGCCTTATGAAATCGAGGCCGAGGGCGTGATCCTGCTTCTCGAGGACATCAACGAGCCGTTGTATCGCGTCGACCGATTGCTGACTCATCTGCGTCTGGCCGGCACGCTGGGCAAGTTGCGCGGGGTTCTGGTGGGGGATGTGGCCGGGGTCGATTCGATTGCGCTGGAGCGGTTGCTCAAGCAGACGTTCGAGCCGTTGCGGATTCCGGTGTTGTCGGGGTGGCGCAGCGGGCATTGCGATCCGAACCTGACGTTGCCGATGGGGGCATTGGTCCGGTTGGATGCGGGCAATAAGGAATTGGTGTTGGAGCAGGATGTAGTCATCAAGCGATAGTTTTACAGCGCCTGATAGTCAGTCTTCGCGGGCAAGTCGGATCGCCGCACCGCTCGCTCCTACAGGTGTTACATGTTTCCTGTAGGAGCGAGCGGTGCGGCGATCCGACTTGCCCGCGAAGCTTTTAGCGGTTACGCAAGCCTTCGAGCAACTTGTGCGTCGGATACCCGTCCGCCGGCCAGCCAAACGACTGCTGGGCGCTGCGGATCGCTTTGCGGGTGTTGGCGCCGATGATGCCGTCGGCGGTGCCCGCTTCGTATTTCTGCGCGCTCAACAAGTTTTGCAGCTCGATCCGTTCGGTACGGCTCAGCGGCAAATCATCCTTGGGCCAGGTGCCATTGATGAACCCCGCGCCGTTGAAGCGCTCGGACAACAAACTGACGGCCAGCGCATAGGACGACGAGTTGTTGTACTTGAGGATCGCACGGAAGTTGTCGAGCACCAGGAATGCCGGGCCACGATAGCCCGCCGGCAGCAGCAGGGCCGCCGACAGGTGTTCCGAGCCGGCCGGAACCTGGCCGCCGTTAGGCAGCGTGACGCCCAATTGCTGCCATTCGGCGACGCTCTTGCGAATCGAGCCATCGGCCAGCACGTAGTTGAAGCTGCCCGGCAGCTGCACTTCAAAGCCCCATGGCTGGCCTTTCTGCCAGCCAGAGCTTTGCAGGTAGTGCGCGGTCGACGCCAGGGCGTCGGCAGAGCTGCCCCAGATGTCGCGACGGCCGTCGCCATCAAAGTCCACGGCGTGGGTGTTGTAGGTGGTCGGGATGAACTGGGTCTGGCCCATGGCGCCGGCCCAGGAGCCGAGCATTTTCTCCGGCGCGATGTCGCCCTGTTGCAGGATCTGCAGGGCCGCGATCAATTGCGCGTGGGCGAAACCAGGGCGCCGGCCTTCGTAGGCCAGCGTCGCCAGGGAGTTGATCACCGACTTGCTGCCCTGAAACTGGCCGAAGTTACTTTCCATGCCCCACACCGCGACCAGTGCCTGACGATCGACGCCGTAGCGTTGTTCGATGCTTTGCAGGATGTCGGCGTACTGGCTGACCAGTGCCTGACCTTTGCGCACGCGCAGCGGCGACAGGGCGCCATCGAGGTATTCCCACACCGGGCGGGAAAATTCCGGTTGGCTGCGGTCGGCACGGATCACGCTGGTGTCCAGGCTGACATTGGCGAAGGCGCGGTCGAACAGGTCGGCGCGGATGCCGGCGGCCAGCGCATCCTTGCGGAAACCCGCCTGCCATTCGGCAAAGGTCTGGGTCGGCTGGATGTCGAGATTTTCACCGGTCGGCACCACGGGCGGGATCACCGCAGGGGCTGTCGCGACGGGAAGGGTCTGAAGCGGTTGGGCGTCGGCGGCGGTCGGTTTTTCCGCGCAGGCGACAAGCAGAACGAGGCTGGAGGCAGCAATCAATTGGCGCAAATGCCAACGACGGGAAATACAAAGGGGCATGCACGGGTCCAGGGAATACGGATCAGGTGCAGACCTTAACATGTTGAGCGATGGCTTGCCTTTCAGGCCGCCAGAAAGTAAGAAGCCTCCCAGTTGTCAGACTGGAAGGCTTCGCGGCGGTAGCTGCCTTTGCCCTTGCCGGCTCGTTCCTGACGGCTGCGGAACAGTGGCTGGGCGATGATGGATTTTGCCTTGTTGGGGCCATGTTTAGATGGCTTTTTGCTCATGATCGGATCTCTCGATTGAGTGGGGTTTTGCGGGGGGAAATAATCTGCCGAAGTTGGGGTTCTGTCTAGACCCCACATTGCGTAGGACCTTTCGGACGTCTTCGCGGGCAAGCCTCGCTCCTACAGGTTTAGCATCGGATCTGTAGGAGCGAGGCTTGCCCGCGAATGGCCGTGATGCGGTCGAACGCCTTACTCGGCAGGCAATGTCAGCCGCTGTCCGGCCATCAACAACGACAACCGACTCAAACTCATCCACGGCGAACCCGCCGCCTGACCTTTGATCTGTGCGTCGATGCGCTGTGCTTCCAACAACAACTGTGCCCAGCGTTGCGCCGAGTAACGTTGCAAGGCTTTGCTCATCAGCGGTTTGCGTTTGTCCCAGACCGGCGGTCGGGCAGAGCTGAAGGCTTTGTCCAGCGGCACGCCCTGGCTGTATTGCAGCGAGAGGTTGGCCAGCAAGCGCAGTTCCCGGGCCAGCGCCCAGAGAATCACCGGCGGTTCGACGCCTTCACCGCGCAGCCCTTCGAGCATGCGCAGGGCGTGGGCGGCTTCGCCGTTGAGAATCGCGTCGGTCAGGCCAAAGACATCGAAGCGCGCGCTGTCGGCCACCGCGGCTTGCACGGTTTCGACGGTAATCTGCCCGCCTTCGGCCATCAGCTTGAGCTTTTCGATCTCTTGCGCGGCCGCCAGCAAGTTGCCCTCGACTCGCGCGGCGATCAGTTCCACGGCGTCCTGGCTGGCGGACAGGCCTGCCTGGGACAAGCGCTGCCGGATCCAGCCCGGCAACTGGCTGGCGTCCACCGGCCAGATTTGCACGAATTGAGTGTGCTGACCTTCGACCAGCGCCTTGCCCCACTTGGTTTTCTGCGCGCTGCCGTCGAGCTTCGGCAGGCTGATCAGCAGCACAGTGTCTTCGGCCGGTCGCGAGCAGTACTCGATGAATGCGGCTGCACCTTTGTCACCGGGTTTGCCGGACGGCAGACGCAGTTCCAGCAGGCGTTTTTCAGCGAACAACGACATGCTTGCGCCGGCTTGCAGCAGCGTTCCCCAGTCGAAACTGGCTTCGGCGGCGAACACCTGGCGTTCATCGAAGCCCTGTTGACGGGCGGCTGCGCGAATGGCGTCGGCGGCTTCCTGACACAGCAGTGGATCGTCGCCACTGATGATGTAGACCGGCGCGAGCGTACCTTGCAGGTGTTTGGCGAGTTGGGCGGGGGCGAGTTTCATAGGCGAGGGCAAACGGGGCGCCTGAGCGCCCCGTAAGTCTTATTGCTGCGGGATTTCGACAGGCGACTGACGCGGCGTTTCCGCTTCAGCCTTTTGCGCTGCTTCAAGTGCCGCGGCTTCAGCCTTGGCCCTGGCTTCGGCAGTCTCTTGCAACTGATCCAGCTGAGATGGCGTGAGCTGTTGCATGCGGATCATCATGCGTTGAACCATTTCACGACGCGTGTCCCTGCGGGCATCGGCGGCTTCCTGGTCGGAACCCACCAGGTTGTTGCCGTCGTGAATGAAGACTCGCTGCGTTTCAATCTTGTCGCTCACCAGCAGCAGGTCGTTCCGACCCAGGATGACGTAGTCGAGCACGGTATTCAGTTCATACTCGCCAGTACGGCCGGCGCCTGCGTAGCTGAGAATGCGCTGGGTTTCTTTTTCGTCGGCCAGCACCAGTTTGTAAGGTGCGCCGCTGTGGACATTGATGCCGCTGTTTTCCATCACCTGACGCATGAGCGTCACGGTTTCACCGTAGGAATTGCGCGCGCTCAGGTCGATTTCCTTGATCGCCATTTCATAGGTGCCGGTGCCGCGCAGCTGGAAACCGCAGGCGCTCAACAGGACCGCGAGGCCCATCACCAGCAAATTGCGTTTGATCATCTTGTTGCTCCCCTTGAAACCATGTGGGCCGATCATGCGGCCCGAAAGGTTTTACTCGGCGCCAGGCTCACCTGGCGCCTGATCCAATTAGCTGGCGACGATATTGACCAGTTTCCCGGGCACTACGATCACTTTACGAATAGTCAGGCCGTCGACAAAACGCAGCACGTTTTCGTTGATGCGGGCAGCGGCTTCGATCTCTTCACGAGTCGCGCTGGCCGGCATTTCGATCTGGCCGCGCAGCTTGCCGTTGACCTGGATAACCAGTGTCAGGCTGTCCTGCACCAGTGCGCTGTCGTCCAGCACTGGCCAACCGGCGTCGATCACCGGATCGGCGTGACCCAGGCGATGCCACAGCTCATGGCTGATGTGCGGGGTGATCGGAGCCAGCAGCAGCGTCACGGTTTCCAGACCTTCGTGAACCAGCGCGCGATCCTGTTCGGTCGCTTGCGGGGCTTTTTCCAACACGTTCATCAGCGTCATCACCTGGGCGATGGCGGTGTTGAATTTGTGGTTCTGGCCAACGTCGTGGCTGGCCTGTTTGATGGCCTGGTGGATCGAACGGCGAATGACTTTCTGCTCGTCGTTCAGGCTGGCGATGTCCAGTTTGCCCGGCAGGCCCTGAGTCACGTGGGCCTGAGCCAGGCGCCAGACGCGCTTGAGGAAGCGGTGCGAACCTTCTACACCGGAGTCGGACCATTCCGCGCTCATGTCAGGCGGCGAGGCGAACATCATGAACAGGCGGCAGGTGTCTGCGCCGAACTGGTCAATCATCGACTGAGGGTCAACGCCGTTGTTCTTCGACTTGGCCATCTTCTCGGTGCCGCCGATTTCCACCGGCAGGCCGTCGGCGATCAACTTGGCGCTGATGACCTTGGCCTTGCTGTCGCGTTCGAGTTCAACATCTGCCGGGTTGAACCAGGTGTAAGCACCATTGGCTTCGCGACGATAGTAAGTCTCGGCGATCACCATGCCCTGGGTCAGCAGGTTCTTGAACGGCTCGTTGGAGCTCACCAGGCCTTCGTCGCGCATCAGCTTGTGGAAGAAGCGCGCGTAGAGCAGGTGAAGAATCGCGTGTTCGATACCGCCGATGTACTGATCAACCGGCAGCCAATGGTCGGCTGCGGATTTCTCCACCAGGCCGCCTTCATAGTGCGGCGAGGCGTAACGGGCGTAGTACCACGAGGACTCGACGAAGGTGTCCATGGTGTCGGTTTCACGCTTGGCCGGTGCGCCGCATTTCGGGCATGTGCACTCGTAGAACTCGGGCATGCGGGCCAATGGCGAACCGGCGCCGTCCGGAACCACGTCTTCCGGCAGTACGACAGGCAGCTGGTCTTCCGGGACCGGCACGTCACCGCAGGTGCCGCAGTGGATGATCGGGATCGGGCAGCCCCAGTAACGCTGACGGCTGATGCCCCAGTCGCGCAGGCGGAACTGGGTACGCGATGCGCCGAGGTTTTTCTTGATCAGCGCGACTTCGATGGCGTCGAAAGCGCCTGCGAAGTCGAGGCCGTCAAATTCGCCGGAGTTGATCAGCGTGCCGTGTTCGCCGTAGGCGTCTTGCCACGGCGCCGGGTTGGTGTCGCCTGAACTGGTGCGCACCACCGATTTGACCGGCAGGTTGTACTTGTGGGCGAACTCGAAATCACGCTCGTCGTGCGCTGGAACCGCCATGACGGCGCCGTCGCCGTAGTGCATCAGCACATAGTTGGCGACCCACACCGGCAGCTTCTCGCCGGTCAGTGGGTGCTCGACGAACAGGCCGGTCGGCAGGCCTTTTTTCTCTTGGGTGGCGACGTCGGCTTCAGCGACGCTGCCGCCCTTGCATTCAGCGATGAACGCTTGCAGCTCGGGATTGTTCTGTGCGGCCAGGGTAGCCAGGTGGTGTTCGGCGGCCACGGCGACGTAGGTCGCGCCCATCAGGGTGTCCGGACGGGTGGTGAAGACTTTCAGCGCGCCCGCTTCGCCGATGGAATCGACGTTGTACGGGAACTGTACTTCCATGCCGCGGGACTTGCCGATCCAGTTGCGCTGCATGGTCTTGACCTGTTCAGGCCAGCCCGGCAGATCGTCGAGACTCTCCAGCAGTTCATCCGCGTACGCGGTGATCTTGAAGTAGTACATCGGGATTTCGCGTTTTTCGATCAGCGCGCCGGAGCGCCAGCCGCGACCGTCGATCACTTGCTCGTTGGCCAGGACGGTCTGGTCGACCGGGTCCCAGTTCACGGTGCCGCTCTTTTTGTAGATCACGCCTTTTTCGAACAGGCGAGTGAACAGCCATTGTTCCCAGCGGTAGTAATCGGGCTTGCAGGTGGTCACTTCACGCGACCAGTCCACCGCCAGGCCCAGGCTGCGCAGCTGGGATTTCATGTAGGCGATGTTTTCGTAGGTCCACTTGGCGGGCGCTACGTTGTTCTTCATCGCGGCGTTTTCCGCCGGCATGCCGAAGGCGTCCCAACCCATGGGTTGCAGGACGTTCTTGCCTTGCATGCGCTGGTAGCGGGAGATCACGTCGCCGATGGTGTAGTTGCGCACATGCCCCATGTGTAGCTTGCCGCTGGGGTAAGGGAACATCGACAGGCAATAGAACGTCTCCTTGCCTGGCTGTTCACTGACTTCAAAGGACTTTTGCTCGTCCCAGAACGACTGGGCGGCGGCTTCGATTTCACGGGGCTGATATTGTTCGTGCATGGCTACTTTTGAACTGAATAGGGGTGGCCTAATCCTCTTCAATGCGACGCTGGACGGTGATCACGCCAAATCGGCGTTTCGGTGCCCAGACGAGCTGGAAGTGGAGTTACAGGAAGCGCCGTAGCATACATGACCGCACTCTACCGAGGGAAACCCTGATTACTGCCGCGCGTCTCGCAGAAATGGCTGCGAGGGCCGTTGGTCGCGGCGTTCAGCCGGTTTGTTCATGGAAGCTAAGCTCTAAATGGGGAGTGAGTCTTATCTTCAATGAGGTGAGGGATGGTTGAGTCACAGCAAAAAGTTACAAAACCAGAGTTGTACGAAAGACTGATCGATCGTCTGGGATTGGCCTTGGACGCGGCAAAAACCGCTGGCCGGTTGCGCGATGAACGTCCCCTGGAGCTGGAACTGCGTGGCCTGAGCCCCGCAGAGTTTGAACTGGTCAAGGCGTATCTGGATCGCAGTGAACGTGAAACACACGGATGCTTGTCAGAAGCAGTGAAGCAACTCGACGCACCACGTTCGGCCAAGATCATCTGGCTCAAGGACAAGGCACCCGGCAAAGACGCGGTAAAGGTCCGGTCTCTGCAATTCAAGTAAGGGCACTTGAACCCATGGCGTGTGGTTTTTTAAAGCATAGTCCTTTCGCATTTGTTGTCGCATTGCGTCAACCCACTTAGGCTTCGAGCATCTTCAGGAGATGCTCGATGCCTTTTCGTTACTTCGTTAAACACCTTCTCATGCCGCCCGGCATTTTGTTGCTGTTGTTGGTGCTTGCCTGGTGGTTTCGCCGCTCAAGACCGCGCCTTGCCGGTGTGTGCTTTGCGCTGGGGGCGGGCGGCTTCTGGCTGATGAGCCTGCCGGTGGCAGTGCAATGGGGCGCCAAAGCCCTGGAGCGTGAACCGCCGCTGGCTCGCGAGGAGTGGGCAACCCTGGCTCAGCGCGCCGACGCGATCATCGTGCTCGGTGCGGGGCGCGAACGTGGCGACCTGGCCTGGGGTGCCGACCAGCCGACCGGTGTCGCGCTGGAGCGCGAACGCTATGCGGCGCGGCTGGCGAAGGCGTCGGGCTTGCCGATCCTGACCAGCGGCGGATTGCATTACGGGACACCACCGAGCGAAGCCAGGTTGATGGCCGATTCGTTGCGCGATGATTTCGGCGTGACCGTGCGCTGGCAGGAAGAGCGCAGCCGCACCACGTGGGAGAACGCTCAATTCAGTGCTGAGGTGTTGTTGCCGGAAGGGGTCAAGCGCGTGGTCGTTGTCACCCAGGCCTGGCACATGCCGCGAGCGGTCTGGAGTTTTCAGAAGGCGGGTTTTGAGGTGGTGGCGGCGCCGATGGGGTTTCTCGGGGTGGATAATGCCCGGCCGTTGGCGGGCTGGGTCCCGGAATTCAAGTCGGTGTGGCAAAGCGGGATGTTGTTGAATGAGGCGGCGGGGCAGGTGGGGTATCCGCTGTTTTACCGATAACCCAAAACTTGCACATTCCCTGTAGGAGCGAGCTTGCTCGCGATGAGTCTGAAAGCGGCGCTTGTTTGCGGCAAACACGCGTCATCGTTCACGTCCATCGCGAGCAAGCTCGCTCCTACAGAGATTCAGACGGTTTTGGCCATCCGGTTCGCGACCAGCGCCCAGCCGAACAACAGCACGCACACGATGATCAGCGGCCACGAACGCCATTCAAGATACGGCGTCAGGTTGTGCATTGGCACCACTTCGCCATACAGAATGCCGCGTTCGAACTGTGGGATCTGGACAGTGATCTGCCCAAACGGGTTGATCAGGCCGGTGACGCCGTTGTTGGTGGCGCGGATCATCCAGCGACCGGCCTCAAGTGCGCGCATCTGCGCCATCTGCAAGTGTTGCAGCGGGCCGATGGAGGTGCCAAACCAGGTGTCGTTGCTGATGGTCAGCAACAGATCGCTGCGAGCGGCAAGGCTGGCGGCGAATTCCGGATAAACCACCTCGTAGCAGATGAACGGCGCAATCTGATAACCCTTGGCTTGCAGCATCGCCTGGTCGGCGGGGCCGCGGGCAAAGTCCGACATCGGCAAATCGAAGAACGCGATCAGCCCGCGCAGCACTTCCTGCAACGGTACATACTCACCGAACGGCACCAGTTTTTGCTTGAGGTACGTGCCATCGCCTTCACCCACTACGGTAATGCCGTTGTAGAAGCGCTTCTGATGGTGAACCTCTTCACGGATCGGTACGCCGGTAATCAGCGCGCTCTTACGTTCCGCGGCGAAGTTTCCCATCATGTTCAGGTAACCCTGGGCGGACTCCTTGAGCACCGGGACGGCAGTTTCCGGCCAGATCAGCAGGTCGACCGGTTTGGAGCTGAAGCTCATGTCGCGGTACAGCGCCAGTTGCGCATTGAGCTGCGCCGGGTCCCACTTCATGCTTTGTTCGATATTGCCTTGAATCGCCGCGACGCTCAGCGGCTCACCGGCCGGGGTGGTCCAGGCATGGCCCTTGAGTGCGATGCCGGCGACCCAAGGGCCGAGCAACAGCAATACGCCGGCGGCGATGAAGGCTTTACGACCCGCTTTCACCAGGCGCAAGGCGTTGTAGATCAGTGCGGCGGTCAGGGCCAGGGTGAAGGAAATCAGCCACATCCCGCCCACCGGGGCGAGCCCGGCCAACGGGCCGTCGAGCTGGCTGTAACCGGAGTAGAGCCACGGGAAACCGGTCAGGAACCAGCCACGAAACGCTTCCTGGCCGACCCACAACGCCGCAAATGCCAGGGCATCGGCCAGCGGCGCCTCGTTGCGTCGCAGCCAGCGCGCCCAGATCCAGGCGGGCAGGGCGAAAAACCAGGCAATCGCTGCAGTGAAGAGCAGCATCAGGAACCCGGCCAGCAGCACGGAAGCGCCACCGAAGTTGTGAATGCTGTAGTAGATCCAGCTGGTGCCCGCGCCAAACAGGCCAAAACCGAAACACCAGCCACGGCCCAGGGCCTGACGTGGGTTCAGTTCGCGCAAACCGGCATAAAAGAACCCGACCGCCAGCAGTGCCAGCGGCCAGATATCGAATGGCGCCAGGGCCAGGGTGGTGAGTGCACCGGCCGCCACGGCCAGCAGGTTACCGGGCCAGCCGGGGCGGGTTGCGCGGAGCATGTCAGTCCTTAACGGGCAATAGGTGTCAGGCGCAGCAAATGAATCCGACGGCTGTCGGCGTTCAGGATGCGGAAGCGGTAAGGGCCGATTTCAGTGATTTCGTTGCGTTTTGGCAAGTGCCCGAACGCGCTCATCACCAGGCCGCCAACGGTGTCGAATTCGTCGTCGGAGAACTCGCTGTCGAAGAATTCGTTGAAGTTCTCGATCGGCGTCAGGGCCTTGACCAGGAAATCACCGCTGGGCAGCGGCTTGATGTAGCTGTCTTCCTCGACGTCATGCTCGTCTTCGATGTCGCCGACGATCTGTTCCAGCACGTCTTCGATGGTCACCAGACCCGCCACGCCGCCGTATTCGTCGATGACGATGGCCATGTGGTTGTGGTTGGCGCGGAATTCGCGCAGCAGCACGTTCAGGCGCTTGGACTCGGGCACGAAGGTGGCCGGGCGCAGCAGGTCCTTGATGTTGAAGCTGTCGCCGTTCTCCCTGAGGATCAACGGCAGCAAGTCCTTGGCCAGCAACACGCCCATCACGTCATCGTGGCTTTCGCCGATGACCGGGTAGCGGGAGTGGGCCGAGTCGACCACGGCGGGCAAAAACTCGCGGGGTGTCTGGGTCGCCTTGATGCTGATCATCTGCGAGCGTGGGACCATGATGTCCCGTACTTGCAGGTCTGCAACCTGGATGGCGCCTTCGACGATGGCCAGCGCTTCGCTGTCCAGCAACTTGTTTTGATGTGCATCGCGCAGGAGCTCCAGCAGCTCCTGACGGTTCTTCGGCTCGTGGGCAAAAGCCTGGGTGAGCTTACCCAGCCATGACTTCTGCCCGTTGCTCGATCGATCTTCGCTCATAGCGATTACTCTGAATCCTTTGTTGTAACGATAGGGGATGTTTCTGTTTCGTCGTCCGCGTACGGGTCGGGGTAGCCCAACTCAGCAAGCAACGTTCGTTCCAGTGCTTCCATTTCTTCGGCTTCGTCGTCATCTATATGGTCGTAACCCAGCAGATGCAAGCAGCCGTGAATGACCAGATGTGCCCAGTGGGCCTTGGGTTCCTTGCCTTGTTCGGCGGCTTCGCGCTCGACCACCGCCACGCAGATCACCAGATCGCCCAGCAGAGGGATGTCGAGAAATTCGTCAGGCACATCGGCAGGAAACGACAGCACGTTGGTGGCGTAGTCCTTTTGCCGCCAGGTGTGATTCAGCTCGCGACCCTCGGCTTCGTCGACCAGGCGAATGGTCATTTCGGAGTCGGCGGTGCGCTGGCGCAAGGCCAGTTCACACCATTGGCGGAACTCGGCTTCACTTGGCGCAGATGCTTCGGTGGCCAGTTGCAGATCAAGCTCAAGCATCGCGGCGGCTGTCCTTTGGTGTTTCGTCTACCCCGCGATTCTCGAAGCGCTCGTAGGCTTCGACGATCCGCTGCACCAGTGGATGGCGCACGACGTCCTTGGGCATGAAATGGGTGAAGCTGATGCCCGGTACGTCTTTCAGCACTTCGATCACATGGTGCAGCCCGGACTTGGTGCCTTTCGGCAGGTCGACCTGGGTGATGTCACCGGTGATGACTGCTGTGGAACCGAAGCCGATCCGGGTCAGGAACATCTTCATCTGCTCGACGGTGGTGTTCTGGCTTTCATCGAGGATGATGAAGCTGTTGTTCAGCGTGCGACCGCGCATGTAGGCCAGCGGCGCGACTTCGATCACCTGGCGCTCGATCAGCTTGGCGACGTATTCGAAGCCGAGCATTTCGTAGAGTGCGTCGTAGAGCGGTCGCAGGTACGGGTCGATCTTTTGCGACAGGTCGCCGGGCAGGAAGCCGAGTTTTTCGCCCGCTTCAACCGCTGGGCGCACCAGCAGGATGCGGCGGATCTGCTCGCGTTCCAATGCATCTACCGCGCAGGCAACGGCCAGGTAGGTCTTGCCGGTACCGGCCGGACCGATGCCGAAGTTGATGTCGTTGCCGAGGATTTCCTTCACGTAGCGCAGCTGATTCAAGCCGCGAGGGCGAATCATGCCTTTTTTGGTGCGCAGGGCCACGGAGGGTTCGGACGGCGAAACGTTGTCCAGCTCTTCGACGGCCGATTCCTGCAGGAACAGGTGAACCATGTCCGGCGACAGCTCGGTACCCTTGGTTTCCCGGTACAGGCGGCGCAGGAGGTTTTCCGCGGAGGTGGTGTGTTTGGGGTCGCCGATCAGCTCGAACTGATTTCCGCGGTTGCGGATTTCGATGGTCAGGCGTTGCTCGATCAAGCGCAGGTGCTCGTCGAACATCCCGCACAGATTGGCAAAGCGGCGAGCCTCAAAGGGCTCGAGGATAAAACGATGTGGTTCTATGGGTGCGTTCAAGGTCGTATTTAGCCGCCCTGGGGCAATTAAGATGAAATCAAGGATAACGCCAGTGGCCTGGGTGCGAAAGCTCTTAAATAATCCAGTGCCAAACACCGTCCCCTGTAGGAGCAAGGCTTGCCCGCGAAGAACGATAACGCGGTCCGTATGACAGATCGCGGCGCAACCTTCGCGGGCAAGCCTCGCTCCTACAGGTTTTGTGGTGTCATTGAATTAGAGAGCCGCGCAGCGAGTGCGGTTGTGCCGCATCGATGTGCACGTCGGCAAACTGACCTATCAGGGTTGGATTGTCGCAGCGGAAGTTGACGATCCGGTTATTCTCGGTCCGGCCCTGCAGCTCGCCAGGGTCTTTTTTCGAGTAATCGGTCACCAGGATCCGCTGGACCGAACCGACCATTTGTCGGCTGATCTCGAAACCTTGCTGATTCAGGCGATGTTGCAAGGCGTTCAGGCGTTCTTTTTTCAGTTCTTCCGGCGTTTCGTCGGCCAGATCGGCTGCCGGCGTGCCTGGGCGCTGGCTATAGACGAACGAATAGGAGAAGTCGAAACCGACGTCTTCGATCAGCTTCATGGTCTGTTCGAAGTCTTTTTCGGTTTCGCCCGGGAAGCCGACGATGAAGTCCGAGCTGATGCAGATCCCCGGTACTGCGGCGCGCAGTTTGCGCAGTTTGGATTTGTATTCCAGCGCCGTGTGGTTGCGCTTCATCGCCGACAGAATGCGGTCCGAACCCGATTGCACCGGCAAGTGCAGGTGTTTCACCAGTTCCGGTACCTCGGCGTGGGCCTGGATCAGGCTGTCGGAGAACTCCAGCGGGTGCGAAGTGGTGTAACGAATCCGGTCGATGCCATCGACAGCGGCGACCACGCGGATCAGCTCGGCGAGGTCCGCCAGGCGACCATCGTGAGTGGTGCCGCGATAGCCGTTGACGTTCTGGCCCAGCAACGTCACTTCACGCACGCCGTTCTCGGCGAGGTGGATGATCTCGGCAATCACGTCATCGAACGGGCGGCTGACTTCTTCGCCGCGGGTGTAGGGCACCACGCAGAATGTGCAGTACTTGCTGCAACCTTCCATCACCGACACATATGCGCTCGGGCCATCGATGCGCGGCTCGGGCAGGTGGTCGAATTTTTCGATTTCCGGGAACGAGACGTCGACTTGCGGCAGCTTGGTGGCGCGTGCGGCGTCGATCATTTCCGGCAAACGGTGCAGGGTTTGTGGGCCGAACACCACGTCGACGTACGGTGCGCGATCGCGGATGGCGGCGCCTTCCTGGCTGGCGACGCAACCGCCGACGGCGATCACCATCTCCGGGTTCGCCAGTTTCAGTTCACGCCAGCGGCCGAGCTGGGAATACACCCGGTCCTGGGCGCGTTCGCGGATCGAGCAGGTGTTGAGCAGGATCACGTCGGCGTCTTCTGCGCGAGCGGTGACTTCCAGGGCCTGATGTTCACCCAGCAGATCAACCATGCGCGAGCTGTCGTACTCGTTCATCTGGCAACCGTGGGTTTCGATGTAAAGCTTCTTGGCCATGGATACAGTCATCACGTGATTCAAAGAACCGCGCATTATAGGGAACATGTCCCAAGGTTCCTACCGTTGCGCGTCCGGTGGCTATGCTATAGTTCGCGCCCTCATTTTTATCCCCCGATGTGTTGCTCGCCCACCATGACCAAACGTGAAGCTCCAATCTACAAGGTGATTTTCCTCAATCAGGGCCAGGTGTACGAAATGTACGCCAAGCAGATCTATCAAAGTGATCTGTGGGGCTTCCTGGAAGTGGAAGAGTTCGTCTTTGGCGAGCGCACGCAAGTGGTCGTCGACCCGAGCGAAGAGAAGCTCAAGGCGCAGTTCGAGGGCGTGGTGCGCAGTTTTGTGCCGATGCATTCGATCGTGCGCATCGACGAAGTCGAGCGTCTGGGCACCCCGAAAATCAGCGAAGCCCGTGGCGCGGTCGGCAATGTGATGCCGTTTCCGATGCCGATGCCTGAGAAGTAAGGCTCAAGACCGGGTCGCGCCCTTCGCGGGCAAGCCTCGCTCCTACAGGTTATGTGTGCGCATAAGACCTGTAGGAGCGAGGCTTGCCCGCGAAGGGGCCAGAAAGATCGAGGCAGAAATCAGGGAAGAGGCGAAAACGGCGTACGCCCATCGGCGCTCTGCAATTCCATCAGGTACTTGCGGAAGATCTGCCCAAGCACCTGGGTCGCAACCTCAAGCTCTTCACGCGGCATCTTCTCGGCGACTTCATCCGCCGTATCCAGCGCTTCTTCCGCACCATTGACCGCCGCCATTTTCAGCACGATGTACGCCTGAACGTTATTGGCCGGTACACCTTCGCCGTGGAAGAACATGGTGCCGAGTTTGAATTGCGCCTGGGCATGGCCTTGCAGCGAGGCCTTTTCGAAGTAGTCCAGGGCTTTCTTGAGATCGCGCGGGGTGTTTTTGCCGTCGTAGTAGAACTCACCCAACTCGTATTGCGCTTGCGCATCCCCTTCATCCGACGCTTTCTGACAGGCGGCGAGCGCCTGTGCCAGGTCTTGCGGCTGGGTATTGAGGGTGCAGCGACCCATCGCTGGGATTAACAACGAGTTGCCGCCTGCTTGTGCGAGCGCGAGCAGGGGCTGAAGGAGCAACAGGCAGCCCATTGCAAGGGCGCGGCCGGTGCGGTTCATGGGAATCGACTTACCTCTGAAGGGCGCGCGGACCCAACGAGGGGATCCAATAAGCGCGCATTATGAAATAAGCAGGGCCAACCTTACAAAGTCTTTACTCGTTTTTCTGCTGCACGGGGAATATATCGCCCACTTTACGGGGGATTATTGGCAGGTGAGTAGGAAAAGAGGCGGGAATGTAGGTGAAAGCTGACGCTGGCAATCGCCAACGTCAGCGGTACAACGTTATTTCAATGCAGCGAAAGCGCGCTCGGCGGCATCCAGGGTCAGTTTCAACTCGGCTTCGCCATGGGCGATCGAGGTGAAGCCGGCTTCGAATGCACTTGGCGCCAGGTACACGCCACCTTCGAGCATAAGGTGGAAGAAGCGGCCGAACAGCTTCGCGTCGCTGGCCATCACGTCATCGAAGGTGACGATGTCGTCGGCGCCGCTGAAGTACAAGCCGAACATGCCACCGGCCTGGGTGGTCACGAACGGAATGCCGGCAGCGTCGGCGCGCTGTTGCAGGCCATCGAGCAGGCGGCTGGTGTAGTCGCTCAGTTCGGCGTGGAAGCCTGGGCGGCTGATCAGGCGCAAGGTCGTCAGACCGGCCGCCATGGCCAGCGGGTTACCCGACAAGGTGCCAGCCTGGTACACCGGGCCCAGTGGCGCGATGTGCGACATGATTGCGCGTTTGCCGCCGAAGCAGCCAACCGGCATGCCACCACCGATGATCTTGCCGAATGTGGTCAGGTCTGGCGTAACGCCGTAATGCGCTTGAGCGCCGCTGAGGGCAACGCGGAAACCGGTCATCACTTCGTCGAAAATCAGCACCACGCCGTGCTTGTCGCACAGGGTCCGCAGGCCTTCGAGGAAGCCCGGTGCCGGCGGTACGCAGTTCATGTTGCCGGCCACCGGCTCGACGATGATGCAGGCCACGTCCTGGCCCACTTCAGCGAGCATGGTTTCCACGGCGTCGATGTCGTTGAACGGCAGGGTCAGGGTGTGTTTGGCGAAGGCCGCCGGTACACCGGCCGAGCTCGGCACACCTTGGGTCAGGGCGCCGGAACCTGCTTTAACCAGCAGGCTGTCGGAGTGGCCGTGGTAGCAGCCTTCGAACTTGATGATGCTGTCGCGACCGGTGAAACCACGGGCCAGGCGAATCGCGCTCATGGTCGCTTCGGTGCCGGAGCTGACCATGCGCACCATTTCCATCGATGGCACAATCGAGCAGACCAGGTCGGCCATCTCGGTTTCCATCTCGGTCGGGGCGCCATAGGACAAGCCGTGTTCCAGCTGCTTGCGCACCGCGTCCAGCACGTCCGGATGGCTGTGGCCGAGGATCATCGGCCCCCAGGAACCGACGTAATCCACATAACGCTTGTCGTCTTCGTCGGTGACGTAGGCGCCTTCAGCGTGTTTGAAAAACAGGGGGGTGCCGCCAACGCTCTTGAACGCGCGAACAGGCGAATTCACGCCACCGGGAATGTGTTTCTGGGCATTGGCAAACAGCGTTTCGGAACGAGACATGATGGGGCTCTCAAATCAGATTTTTAGTAATTCGTTGAATGCGCGGGCGCGGCGGGTCACTTCAGCCGTGCTCTCGGCGCCAAACAGGCCGTGGACCACCGCCAGCAGATCGACCCCGTGGGCCACCAGCGGGGCGGCGTTTTCCAGGGTGATGCCGCCGATCGCGCAGATCGGCAGGTGCAATGTGCTGCGGGCCTGGTCGAGCAGTTCGAGGCTGCAAGTCGGTGCGCCGGGTTTGGTACTGGAATTGAAGAAACGGCCGAAGGCGACATAACTGGCGCCTTCTTTGGCCGCTTGTTCGGCGAGTTCGAGTTGCGCGTGACAGGTCGAACCGATGATCGCCTGGCGACCGAGCAACGCACGGGCCGGGGTCAGCGGGCCGTCGGTCTGGCCCAGGTGCACGCCGACGTTCAGGCGTGCGGCCAGTTCGGCATCGTCATTGATGATCAGATGGGTCTTGTAGCGTTCGCACAGATCGCGCAGGGCTTCAGCTTCACGCAGACGGCGGGCCTCGTCGCTGCTCTTGTCGCGGTATTGCAGCAGGGTGACGCCGCCTTCCAGCGCCGCCTCCACGTACGAAAGAAATTTACCGGCCAGTAACTGGCTGTCGGTAATGGCGTACAGGCCACGTAGTTTCATCGGGCAAGCCTCATGGCGTTACGAACAGAAATCCAGTGGCAGGCGGCGCGGCACGAACTGGCCTTTGCCCAACTGCTCGGCATCGCGCAGGGTGCGCCACGTGTAGTTAAGCGCGCTCTGCACGGCACTGATGAGGTTTTCACCCTGGGCCAGACGACCGGCGAGGGCGCTCGCCAATGTGCAACCCGAACCGTGGTAACTGCCGGGCAAGCGCTGGCAGGTATAGGTTTCGCGCAGACCGTCGCGGCTGTACAGGCGATTGTGTATTTCGTGTTCATCACCGTGGCCGCCGGTGATCAGCAGGTGTTTGACGAACGGCAGGAGTTTTTCAGCGCACTCGTCGGCGGTGCCTTCTGGCAGTTCAGCGAGGATGCGGGCTTCGGGAAGGTTAGGGGTGGCGATGATAGCCAGGGGCAGCAGGCGTTCGCGCATGGCGTAGCCGACTTCGTCCTTGCCCAGTCGTCCGCCGCCGCCGGCGCGCAGCACCGGGTCGCAGACCATCGGCAAATGCGGGTGCGCCTGAAGCAGTTCGACGACGGTGTCGACCATCTCCAGGGAACCGAGCATGCCCAGCTTGACGGCGGCGACTTCGGAGTCGTTGAGCACGGCGTTGGCCTGAGCCAGCACCCACTCACGGTCGAGGACGCGGAAATCCGTGACGTTGACCGTGTCTTGCACGGTCAGGGCGGTGACGGCCGGAGCCGCATGACATCCCTGGGCAAGCAGGGCTTCGATATCTGCCTGCAAGCCGGCGCCACCACTTGGGTCGTGGCCGGAGAGACAGAGGACAACGGGGCGAGAGCTGTAGATATTCATGGTGCGCGAGCTTACCACCAAACATCGATTTTCGGGTGCAGTGCCCGCCAGGTCTGCCGATAGAGTGTCATGGGCAGGAAATGCAGTCGTCCGGGATTGTCACAATCTGACCGAGCAAACAGCTCTGGCTCTATATTCTTCTCTGGAACACCCGTTCTAGAGCCTTTCCAAGAAAAATTTCAATGGTGTTCAATGGCCATCAACGGCTATGCTAGAGTGGATCCAAACCAATAACAGGTAATGCCGGTTTTACGTCTACTCAAAAGGAATGAGGGGCTTCCTGAGATAACCGGACAGGCCACGCTGGGGCTTAAATGCGCTATTTGCTGATGTTGCTGTTTTGCTTGCCCCTCATGGCAAGCGCAGTCGAGTTCGATGAGTTCACTCAAAGCCTGCCCTTGGGCCGAACCCTGCAAGTGTTCGAAGACGCCGATGGTCAGGCGAGCATTGCCGATATCCGCGCGCAAGCCGCTGCCGGACACTTCAAGCCCCATGACAAGGCCACGCTCAACGCCGGTTACTCGCGTTCGGTATTCTGGCTGAAAATCGACCTGCATTACCGCCCGACCAATCCCGCTGCACAGCGGACGTGGCTGCTGGAACTGGCCTATCCGCCCCTCGATCACCTTGATCTGTATTTGCCTGATGCCGGCGGTAGCTATCAATTGGCCCGTCAGACCGGCGACGCCTTGCCGTTCAGCAGTCGCGAGATTCGCCAGAACAACTACCTGTTCGATCTGAACTTCACGCCCGACCAAGCGCAAACCGTGTACTTGCGCCTGCAAAGCGAAGGGTCGATCCAGGCGCCGGTCACGTTGTGGTCGAGCACTGCGTTCCTCGAAGAACAGCCGGTGCGGCTTTATGTGTTGGGCCTGATTTACGGCGTGTTGCTGGGGATGCTGGTCTACAACCTGTTCATCTACCTCAGCGTGCGCGACACCAGCTACCTCTATTACATTTTTTATATTGCCTCGTTCGGCCTGTATCAGCTGTCGGTGAATGGCGCGGCCGTAGAGTATTTCTGGCCGGACAACCCGTGGTGGGCCAACGCCGCGACGCCGTTCTTCATTGGTTGCGCAGGGCTGTTCGGCAGCCAGTTCGCCCGCAGCTTCCTGCAAACGGCGACACTCAGCCGCTGGCTCGATCGCTTGCTGCTGGCGTTGATTGCGTTCAGTGCGGTAGTCGTCGGGTTGTCATTGATGACCAGTTACGCCCTGGCCCTGCGCCTGGCGACGACGCTGGCCCTGTCGTTCACCGTGGTGATTTTCGCCGCAGGGTTTTTCGCCTGGTGGCGCGGCTTGCGGGTGGCGCGCTATTTCATCATCGCCTGGTCGGCGTTTTTGCTCGGCGGCATCATCAATACGATGATGGTGCTGGGTTACCTGCCTAACGTATTCCTGACCATGTATTCCAGCCAGATCGGTTCGGCCATCGAGGTGGCGCTGCTGTCCCTGGCCCTGGCCGACCGCATCAACGCCATGCGCGAGCAACAGGCGCAAACCTTGTTCGATGCTGGCCAGAAGCTTGAAGTGCTCAACCAGCAACTGGCGCACAGTAACAAGCTAAAGGATGAATTCCTCGCCACGTTGACCCACGAATTGCGCACCCCCATGAACGGTGTGATCGGTTCCCTGGAATTGATGCAAACCGTCGAGATGGACCCGGAGCTGGAGCAATACCAGCAAACGGCCGCCGGTTCTGCGCGCGACATGATGCGCATGGTCAACGGCATTCTTACCCTGACCGAATTACAGGCCGGCAAGCTCAAGGCTTCGGCGTCCACCTTCAGTTTGCGCAGCGTGGTCGATACCTTGCGCGTGCAGTTCGAAGGCAACGCGTCGGGCAAGTCGCTGGACTTCAAGGTCGAGGTGACACCGGGCCTGCCGGACCGTTTGTACGGCGATAACGTCAAGTTGGCGCAATGCCTGGAATGCCTGCTGGATAACGCGATCAAGTTCACGCGAGTGGGCGGGGTGGCGCTGCGGGTCTCGGGTAAAAACGTGGAGCCCGGCAAGCTGGCATTGTCCTTTGCGGTGATCGACACCGGCATTGGTTTTACCGATCTGGGCGAGGCGACGCTGTATCAGCGGTTCTTCCAGCTCGACGGCTCGATGACCCGTGAATATGGCGGCCTCGGTGTGGGCCTGGCGATCTGTCGACAACTGGTCGACCTGCTCGGCGGGAACCTCACGCACCGCTCCGAGCCAGGTCGCGGCAGCCGCTTCCAGCTTGATGTCGAGTTTGAATTGCCGGTGGTCGAGCGCGTGACAACGCCATTGATGACCCGGGAATTCCCGCGTCTGCGCCTGCCTCAGGACTGCACGGTGCTGCTGGTGGACGACAACAGCATCAATCAATTGGTGATGCGCGGCATGTTGCTCAAGCTCGGATTTCGGGTCCGTACGGCGGACAACGGGGTGACCGCGCTGGAAGTCCTGCAGCGTGAAACCTTTGACGCCGTACTCCTCGATTGTCAGCTACCGCCCCTCGACGGGGAGTCTGTCTGCTGCCAGATCCGGGACTTGCCGGGGTGTGCCGAATTGCCGGTGTTCATGATTGCCTTGAGCGCTGATCGGGAGCGCTGCCCAACCGGTGCACTGATCGATTACCTGAGCAAACCGGTGAAATTCGAAGATTTGCAGGCCGCGTTGTATCGACGCGTGCTTTGTCCAAAACAAGGCGAAAGCGCCGACAGTTAGGCGGATATGCCACTTTGTTCGGCCTCGGGGCAGTGCTTAACTGAACTCCTTGGCTGACCAAAGGAGCCCCGTCATGAACCTGCATCAGTTCGCCGAAACCCACGAAGTCACCAACCAGCCGCCGTCGCTGGACGGCGCCAACCTGTATCGCATCGACCTGCCTTTGCAGGAGTGGTCGCAGCGTTTCGGGGCCGGTTGGGCCGAGTCGCGGATCGACACTTACGGCGCACTGGCCGGCGGGCCGCTGATGGAAGCGGGGTTCCTGGCCAACCAGAACAAACCGGTGTTCAACAGCCACGACCGCTACGGTCACCGCATCGATCTGGTGGAGTTTCACCCGGCGTATCACGAGCTGATGCGCACGGCGATCGAGCACGGTTTGACCTCGCTGCCCTGGGCGCATCCACAGGACGGCGCCCATGTCGCCCGCGCTTCCATGACCTACCTGCACAGCCAGGCTGAAGCCGGCAGCGGTTGCCCATTGACCATGACCTTCGCCAGTGTGCCGGCGATGCGCTTGCAACCCGATCTCGCCCGGCAATGGCTGCCGAAAATCCTCGCCACCGAATACGACCCGCGCAATGTCGGCATGGCCCACAAGGCCGGTGTCACCATTGGCATGGCGATGACCGAGAAACAGGGCGGCACCGATGTGCGGGCCAACACCACCAAGGCGTATCCGGTGGGTGCCAGCGGACCGGGCCAGGCCTACGAACTGGTCGGCCACAAATGGTTCTGTTCTGCGCCGATGTGCGATGCCTTCCTCACGCTGGCCCAGACCGACAAAGGTTTGACCTGCTTCCTGTTGCCACGCCATCGCCCCGACGACACGCGCAATCAGTTCTACATCCAGCGCCTGAAAAACAAACTCGGCAATTGCTCCAACGCCTCCAGCGAAGTCGAGTTTCGCGGTGCGCTGGCGTGGATGGTCGGTGAAGAGGGGCGTGGCGTCCCGACCATCATCGAAATGGTTGCCATGACCCGCTTCGATTGCATGGTCGGTTCCAGCGCCTTGATGCGTCAGGCGCTGACCCAGGCCAGTCATCACTGCGCCCATCGCAGCGTCGGCGGCAAGCTGCTCAGCGAACAACCGTTGATGCAGAACGTCCTCGCCGATCTGGCCCTGGAGAGCGAAGCCGCGTTGGCGTTGAGCCTGCGCATGGGCAAGGCGCTGGATCATCTGGATGACGGGCACGAAGCGAAATTCGCCCGCCTGGTGACCGCAGTGGGCAAGTACTGGATCTGCAAGCGCGCGCCCGCGATGATCAACGAAGCCGCCGAATGCATGGGCGGTGCCGGGTATGTCGAAGACAGCATCCTGCCGCGCTTGTACCGCGAGGCACCGGTCAATTCGACGTGGGAAGGTTCAGGCAACGTGCAATGCCTGGATGTGTTGCGGGCGCTGTCGAAAGAGCCGGGTGTGCTCGATGTGCTGTTCAGCGAGTTGGGTGATGGTCACGGCGACAAACGGCTGGCCGCACACATTAGCCAATTGCAGTCGGCGTTCAAGGACACCAGCGACATTCAGTATCGTGCGCGGCAGCTCACCGAAGACATTGCGTTGGGGCTGCAAGCCAAGCTCTTGCTGGAGGCCGGCAATTCGGTGGTCAGCGATGCGTTCATCGCCAGCCGCCTTGGCGACGCCGGTCGCGTATACGGTGCGTTGCCGCGAGGGCTGGATGTCGAAGCGATCGTCGCCCGCTCGACCCCGCATCTATAACCAACACAAACCCCCTGTGGGAGCGAGCCTGCTCGCGATAGCGGACTGGCAGTCAACTTATTCATTGACTGACACACCGTCATCGCCGGCAAGCCGGTCTCGCTCCCACATTGGATCTACTGTGGACTTGGCATTTGTGTAGCCACCACTGTTCCCGTGAAGCGACGATGCAGGCAAGATGAAGGCCTGCAAGTCAGAACACAGGATGCTGATCGTGACCGAAGCTTTTATTATCGTTCAAACCGCCGAGCAAGCCGTGGACCGGCTTGCTCACTTGCACAATCGCGCAACCACCGCGCTGAGCCAGGCGCTCAAGCGTTACCTCAAGGATCGAGTTGAACCGGACGCCGAACAGCGTGCGATGTTTCGTTATCCTGAACTGCGTCTGACCTACCACTGCCAGGGCGAAGTCCCGCAAACCACCCGCGCCTACGCCAAGGTGCAGCTGCCGGGGACCTACAGCGTCACCGTCACCCATCCGGCGGCTTTCCGTAAATACTTGCTGGAACAGCTCGTGCCGCTGATGCACGACTTCACCGTGACCGTGGAAGTCGGCATCAGCCAGCAGAACATTCCTTATCCGTATGTGGTCGAGCAGGGCGATGAGCTGGCCGGCTCCGGCGTGACCGCAGCCGTGCTGGCGCGGGTGTTCCCGAGTACCGATCTGTCCGCCGCCACCGATGGCATCGCTGACGGTTTGTACGATTGGGAAAACACCGATCCGCTGCCGCTGGCCCTGTTCGATGCCGCGCGGGTGGATTTCTCCCTGCGCCGCCTCGTGCATTACACCGGCAGCGACTGGCGCCATGTGCAGCCGTGGATTCTGCTGACCAACTACCACCGCTACGTTGACCAGTTCATTGTTCATGGCCTTGAGCAGTTGCGCAGCGATCCACGTTTCGTGCGCATGGTGCTGCCGGGCAACGTGATCATCGAAAAGAGCATGGATCATGGCGAAGCGTCGGCGATTGCGGCCGGCGTGGTCTGGCATCGCTATCAAATGCCGGCCTATCACCTGATCGCCAGCGACGGCCACGGCGTGACCCTGGTGAACATCGGCGTCGGCCCGTCCAACGCCAAGAACATCACCGACCATCTGGCGGTATTGCGTCCGCATTGCTGGCTGATGATCGGTCACTGCGGCGGCCTGCGTCAGTCGCAGACCATTGGCGATTATGTGTTGGCTCACGCCTACATGCGCCGCGACGGGATTCTCGACCGGGTCGTGCCGCCGAACATTCCGATTCCGGCCCTGGCCGAGGTGCAGATGGCGTTGCAGCAAGCGGCGGCCAACATCACCGGCGAGAAGGGCGACGAGCTGAAGAAACGCCTGCGCACCGGCACCGTGCTGACTTACGACGACCGTAACTGGGAATTGCGCTGGGCCCAGGAACGTCCGCTGATCAACCTGTCCCGCGCCGTGGCGGTGGACATGGAAAGCGGCACCATCGCCGCGCAAGGTTATCGCTTGCGGGTGCCGTACGGCACATTGCTTTGCGTCTCGGACAAACCGCTGCACAGCGAAATCAAGCTGCCGGGTTCGGCCAACGCCTTTTATGAGCGCGCGGTCAGCCAGCACTTGAAGATCGGTATCGAGGCGGTGGACTTGTTGCGCACCGAACTCAACTCGTTGCACTCGCGCAAACTGCGCAGCTTCGACGAGCCGCCGTTCCGCTGATTGAGAGTTGTCATGGTCATTTGGCGGTCAGGGCACTAGCATTAGCAGCCCTGACCGTTAGATGTTCTCTTCGCCATGTCCCGTCCCCAACGTCCCGTGTCCCGCCGCCCCGGCGCGAACGCCCCGTCATCAGCCCCGCGCCGTGTCGCCAAGGCGCCTCCGGCCGAGCCGAAGCTGATTCTGTTCAACAAACCGTTCGATGTGCTGACGCAATTCAGCGACGGCGAAGGGCGGGCGACGCTCAAGGATTTCATCGAGATTCCCGGAATCTATCCGGCGGGCCGTCTGGATCGTGACAGCGAAGGGTTGCTGCTGCTGACCAACGACGGCCAGCTCCAGGCGCGGATTGCCGACCCCAAGCACAAACTGGCCAAGACGTATTGGGTGCAAGTGGAAGGTGAGCCGAGTGCCGAGCAGTTGCAGCGTTTGCGTGATGGCGTCGAGCTGAATGACGGCATGACCTTGCCCGCGCAAGCGCGGCAACTGGATGAGCCGCAACTGTGGCCGCGCAACCCGCCGGTGCGCTTTCGCAAAAGCGTGCCGACCAGTTGGCTGGAACTGGTGATTCGCGAGGGGCGTAACCGTCAGGTCCGACGCATGACCGCCGCGGTCGGCTTGCCGACGTTGCGGCTGGTGCGGGTCAGGATCGGCGACTGGTCGATCGAAGGGCTCGATCAGGGCCAGTGGAAAGAAGTGCCGGCGCGCTTATAACGTGCCGGATTCGATCAGGCCGATCACCACGCTTTTGATCACGAACGCGGCCACGCCCAGACCGAGCACGAAGAACAGGATGAACGAGCCAAAGCGCCCGGCCTTGGATTTCTTTGCCAGATCCCAGACGATGAAACCCATGAAAATGATCAGAATGCTGACCAGTCCGGTCATCATCCACTCTTCGAATACTGCAGGATCCATCGGACATCTCCAGCGGGGGCGGGGCTAAAAGGCGCTGGAGTATACGGCATGGGGGATTGGTGCGGCATTGACCTGCGGCAGCGTGTCGCAGCTATTCGTCGCCTGTTCCGGCCCCTTCGCGGGCAAGCCTCGCTCCTACAAGGGCTCGCGCAAAACCTGTAGGAGCGAGGCTTGCCCGCGAAGGCGTCCTCAGCTACGCAGATGAGTCAGCGGCAGTTCGGTGCTGTTGAGCACCTGATTCAACACAAAACTCGACCGCACACTCGTCACCCCTTCAATCCTTGTCAGGTGCCCCAGCAGCAATTTCTGATAGTGATCCATGTCCGGCACCACCACCTTGAGTTGATAGTCCGCATCCATCCCCGTCACCAGGCTGCATTCAAGCACTTGCGGCAAGGTGCGAATCGCCGCTTCGAAGTTCTCGAATCGCTCCGGCGTATGCCGGTCCATGCCGATCAGCACGTAAGCAGTCAGGCTCAGGCCAAGCATTTTGCGATCCAGCAGGGCCACCTGGCGGGTGATGTAGCCGTCGTCTTCCAGTTGCTTGACCCGGCGCGAGCACGGTGAAGGTGACAGGCCGATGCGTTCGGCCAGCTCCTGGTTGGAGATGCGCGCGTCGCGCTGCAATTCCGCCAAAATGCTTAGGTCGTATCGGTCGAGTTTGCTCATCAATCAGGCCTTTGTCATATCGATTGCGGCAGATTATCTATCCAGGGTTAAAAATTGCGCAAGTCATGTTTATTTGAGCAATCTTCGCAATCCTCTGCCGGCGCCCCAGGCCTATTCTTATCACCAGAATCACTGCTCGGACAAACAGTCCACAGCGACTCGCCCAATCAGGCCAGTCGCGGCCGCCACCCCCACCGGGGATGTGCCGGCCCCCGAGCTACACACTGTCCAGAAGACGGCGTGAGGTGAGCCGACGTCATAAGCGTCGAGCACGGACGAAGTTCTCAAAGGGAGGCCGACGGGTCTCCCTTTTCTTTTGCCCGCAATTTTTCACCCGCCCTCAATAAATAAGTTGTGCGACTGATAACCTGTTGCAGAACCGGCCTGTGCTTTCCCAGTCTTACGTACAGGCCCTAACCCGCAGTGAGGAAAAGCATGAAGTCGCGCATCTGGCGTTTGGCCGGTGTTGGTTTGCTGTGTGTCAGTGTCACTGCGCAATCGCTGGCCGATGAGCCGCAGAACCGGGGTCCCGACAATGGACAACGCGGTGACGGTCATCAGGGCAACAATCAGGGCCGTGGCGGCAACAATCAGCCGCGCCCGCAAAACAACGACATCATTCGTGGCGACAACAGTCGTCAGTTCGAGAACAACGGCCAGTCGCGCAATGGCGGGCAGTGGCAAAACAATCAGCCGCGAGACAACCCGCCGCGCGACTTCAACAGTCCCGTCCGGCCGCCACCGCCGCCGCCACAATTGCCGGCCAACGACTTGCCGATCCAGGGCCGGCCCGACACCGTGCGCCAGACCCAGCAGCCGCAACGTGGTTACTATCAGGACATCCCGCGAAACAATGGTTACAACCAGCAATGGCAGACCGTCGGGCCGGGTTCACGTCCCGACGATCATCATTGGGCCGGTCGTCCGAATGGCCACGGTAACGGTTGGGGGCCAGGCCCGCAGTACCGTCCCGGGCATGTGATCGACCGCTTCCCGGACCGCGACTATCGCGTGCCGTATCGTGGGCAGGATTATTTCTTCTCCGGCGGCTACTGGTATCGCCCGCTTGGCCCGCGTTATGTCGTGGTGCAGCCACCGCGCGGGATTCGCGTCAGCTACCTGCCTGATTACGCCCGTGAAGTGTGGATCGGCGGCGCGCTGTTGTTCCTGGCGGCGGGCTCGTACTACGCCTATCAGGAAAGCACTCAGGATTACGTGGTGGTCGAGCCGCCCGTGCAACCGCAACCGACCGGCAATGGCTATGACGTGGTGGCGTATCCCGCCAACGGGCAGTCGCCGCAGCAGGTCAATCAGGACGGCTACGAGTGTTATCAATACGCGGTGCAGCAGAGTGGCTTCGATCCGCGCACGGCCACCTACCAGCCGGATCCGTCGGTGGTGCAAGCCTACCGCCAGGCCCAGGGCAACTGCCTGAGCAGTCGCGGGTATCAGGTGAGTTTCTGATTTGCCCTGGCGGCCTTCACCACTTCCTGCGGGTCGGCGTGCACCAGCACCTCGGCTCGCGGGTACGCCGCGTGAATTGCATCGGCCGCCTGATCGCTGATGCCGTGAGCGACTGACAGGGTCAGCTCCCCCGGCAATTCCAGGTGCAATTGCACGAACCACTGGTTGCCGGACACCCGTGTGCGCAGGTCATGCGCGCCCAGCACCCCCGGTACGCTGCAGGCCAGTTCGAGCATGTGTTGGCTGACGTCTGGCGGCAATTCCTCGTCCATCAGCACCTTAAAACTTTCCCGGGCGATTTGAATGGCGCTCCAGAAGATGTAGGCGGCGATCCCCAGGCCAAACCACGCGTCCATCTGATGCCAGCCAACCCCGGCCAGCACCAGCGCAACCAGAATGCTGCCATTGAGCAGCAAGTCCGAACGGTAATGCAGGGAATCGGCACGCACCGCGTTGGAGCCGGTAGCCTTGACGACCCGATGCTGCAACATCAGCAGGACCAATGTCAGCGCCAGGGAAAACACGATCACGCCGATGCTGATCCACGGCGCACCCACCGGTTCCGGATGCTTGAGCCGATCAAACGCCTGCAACGCAATCAGCACCGCACTGCCACCAATGAACAACGCCTGCGCCATGCCCGCCAGCGATTCGGCCTTGCCGTGCCCGTAACGGTGATCTTCATCGGCGGGGCGCAGGGCGTAATGCACTGCCAGCAGGTTGAGCAGCGAGGCGATACCGTCAAGGGCCGAGTCGGTCAACCCGGCGAGCATGCTCACCGAACCGCTCAACCACCACGCGATGGCTTTGGCGACGATCAACGTGCACGCCACCGCCACCGAGGCACGGGTCGCCAGCCGCAGCAGGCGGGCGTGTTCGGAGCTGGAAATCATAAGTGCGGCTATTCCTTTATGTGCACGGATTACGCGGCAGGTTGCAGGCCGAGCAAGGCCAGTTGCTGAGTGCTGCCCTTGTGTTGAATCAAACGTGGGTCGTCCAGCGGGAAGCTGCGGCCCAGTTCGGTTTCAAGAATAGTCTGCAATTTGTGGGTATCGACCTTGCCGTCGGCACCGATCGCTTCCTTGAGTTTTTCCGGCGCCACCTGCGCGGTCTCGCCCGGTGCGTAGTAAATCGCGCCGGTGGCAAAGTCCACGGCAAACGCGATCAGGCCGGGGATGATGTAGAACAGCAGGCCCACGGCATCCAGCGCGGCGATGGCCGGGTCAATCTTGCCTTCGATCTGCCCGCGGCGATCAGGGTAGAAGATCGAGCCGCAAGCGGTTACCTGGGTCAGCAAGGTGGCAACCAATACACCGCCAATCAGGCGAAAGGGAACACGCATATGAAATCTCCTGGGTAATTTCAAAACGAAAGGGCGTCTCTATGAATTAGGACCCTGATAAACGCCGAGCAGTTCGCCGTTATACTCGGCCCTCTGTTTGGGAGCCAGCATGATTTCTTTGCCGATTGATGAAGTTTTACCCGCCCTGCGTGAAGCCTTGGCGACACGCCACGAAGCCGTGCTCGAAGCACCGCCCGGCGCCGGTAAAACCACCCGTGTTCCATTGGCCCTGCTCAACGAGCCGTGGCTGGCCGGGCAGACCATTCTGATGCTTGAACCGCGTCGGTTGGCTGCACGTGCGGCGGCTGAGCGCTTGGCCAGTGAGCTGGGCGAGAAGGTCGGTGAAACCGTCGGCTATCGCATTCGGCTGGACAGCAAAGTCGGGCCCCGGACGCGGATTGAAGTGGTCACCGAAGGCATTCTCACCCGGCGCTTGCAGGATGATCCGGCGCTGGAAGGCGTGGGCTTGCTGATCTTCGACGAATTTCATGAACGCAGTCTTGATGCCGATCTGGCCTTGGCCCTCAGCCTGAATGGCCGGGAACTGTTCCGCGATGATCAGCCGCTGAAGATTCTTTTGATGTCGGCCACCCTTGAAGGCGAACGCCTGGCCGGGTTGCTCGATGACGCGCCGATCCTGCGCAGTGAAGGGCGCATGTACCCGGTGGCGATGCGCTGGGGCCGACCGTTCCAGCCCGGTGAATTCATCGAGCCGCGCCTGGTGCAAACCATCCTCGAAGCCTTGAACGATGAAACCGGCAGCCTCCTGGTGTTCCTGCCGGGACAAGCGGAAATCCGCCGGGTGCATCAACAACTGGCCGATGCGCTGGGCGAAAACACACAGGTGTTGCTCTGCCCGTTGCACGGTGAACTGGACCTCGCCGCGCAGCGCGCTGCGATTGATCCAGCCCCGGCGGGCAAGCGCAAAGTGGTGCTGGCGACCAACATCGCCGAAACCAGCCTGACCATCGACGGCGTACGTGTGGTGATCGATGCCGGGTTGGCGCGGGTGCCGCGTTTCGATCCGGGCAGCGGCATGACTCGTCTCGACACGCAGCGCATCTCTCGCGCCAGTGCCACGCAACGTGCGGGGCGGGCAGGGCGGCTGGAGCCGGGCGTGTGTTATCGCTTGTGGTCGCAGGATCAACACGAGCAACTGGCGGCCTATGCCAGTGCGGAAATTCTTTCGGCGGACCTTGCCGGTCTGGCGTTGCAGCTCGGTCGCTGGGGCGTGACACCGACGCAACTGGTGTGGCTCGACGTGCCGCCCGCCGCCGCATATGCCCAGGCTCAGGACTTGCTTGATCGCCTCGGCGCACTGGATGGCGAAGCGCTGACCCGCCACGGTCAGGCCATGGCCGAACTGCCGGCGCATCCGCGCATCGCTCATTTGCTGCTGCGCGGTCAGGCGCTGGGCTTGGCTGACATGGCGTGCGATGTCGCGGCGTTGCTCGGCGAGCGGGATATCTTGCGCGGTGCCGGCGCCGATCTGCACAGTCGACTGGTGCTGTTGTCCGGCGAAGAGCGTGCCGCACGCGGTGCTCAGGGCGGTGTTCAGCGAGCGCGGCAACTGGCGCGTCAATACCGTGGTTATCTGCGTGGCAAGGCGTCGGAACCGGTCAGCGATCCGGAGCACCCGCGCTGGCTCGGCGCCTTGCTGGCGCTGGCCTATCCCGACCGTGTCGCGCAACAACGTCGAGCGGGTGGTGCGGAATATCGCCTGGCCAACGGCCGTGCCGCGTTGTTCGCCGAAGCCGACAGCTTGATGAAACAACCTTGGCTGGTGATCGCCGATCTCGGCAGTCGTCAGGGGCAGCGTGAGGAACGGATTTATCTGGCGGCGGATTTCGATCCGGCGTTGTTCGATTCGGTGCTCGCCGAACAGGTGCGGGTGGTCGATCAGCTGGATTGGGACGAGCGCGAAGGCGTGTTACGCGCCGAGCGTCAGCGCAAGGTTGGCGAGTTGATCCTCAGCCGTGAACCGTTGACCGGGCTCGATGAAACCGCGCGCAGTCAGGCGTTGGTGAATCTGGTGCGGCGCAAGGGGCTGGAGCTGTTGCCGTGGACGCCGGAGTTGCGTCAGTGGCAGGCGCGGGTGGCGTTGTTGCGGCAGTTGGACATTGCCGGCAAGGGCGAGAGTGAGTGGCCGGATGTCAGTGATGCTGCGCTGCTCAAAAGCCTTGAGCACTGGTTGATGCCGTATCTGGGGAAGGTTTCGCGGCTCAGTCATTTTGCCAATCTGGATCTCTCAAGCATTGTTCATAACCTATTGCCGTGGCCGCTGCCGCAACGGCTCGATGAGCTGGCACCGCATCATTTGAGCGTGCCGTCGGGGTCGTCGATTCGTCTGGATTACAGCGAGCAGCCGCCGATTCTGGCGGTGCGGTTGCAGGAGTTGTTCGGTTTGGCCGAAACCCCGCGCATCGCTGGCGGGCGGCAGGTGGTGAAGTTGCATCTGTTGTCCCCGGCGCGGCGGCCGGTGCAGGTGACACAGGACCTGGCGAACTTCTGGCGCAGCACCTATGCCGAGGTGAAAAAGGATCTGAAGGGGCGGTATCCGAAGCATTACTGGCCGGATGATCCGTTGGTGGCCGAAGCGACCGCACGAATCAAACCCCGGAAGTGAGGTGCCCCCCACTGTAGGAGCCGGCTTGCTGGCGATGGCGTCCGTCCAGTCAATAAATCAGCGGCTGACCCACCGCCATCGCCAGCAAGCCGGCTCCTACAGGTTTGCGTTTGCCTTGATCCCTCATACATCCACGCACCTTGTAGGAGCCGGCTTGCCGGCGATGGGGCCCTTGGATGTTGCATCGGTCTTTCGGACGCCATCGCCGGCAAGCCGGACTCCTACAAGGTCGGGTGTGATCTTTCGGCCTTGGCGGTGAGCTGTTCGCGGCAGTAATCGGCAAACAACTGCGCCGGTTTGGTCAACTGCCCGCGCTTCAGCCACGCCGCCACCAACCCCGAGCCGGTGACGTCTTCGACGATGTCCACGCACACCACTTTCTGCCCGTCGTAGGTGCACTCCGAGTGCGGGCGGGTGACCAGGATCGAGAAGCCGAACCCTTGGCCGACCATGCCCCGAACCATCTCGATCGACGGTGAGCTGAACGCAATGTTCGGCGACAGGCCCAGTTCTTCGAACAGGCTGACGAAGTAGGTCCGGCTCGGTTGCACGTCCAGCAGAATCATCGGCTCCAGGCACAGATCGCGCAGGGACACTTGCTTGAGTTGGGCAAAGCGATGATCCGCCGGCAGCAATGCATAAGGCCGCTGCGCCGGCATCAGGGGTTCAGTTTCGATGGTGGCGTCGAGGTCGTGTTCATAGAGGATCGCCAGGTCGAAGGTGCCCGAGGTCAGGCCTTGCACCAACTCCTGCTGTTCGCCGTCACGGATGCGGATTTTCACGCCGGGATACAGCGCCGAGAACCCGGCAATCAATTGCGGCAAGTACAGCGGCGCGACGGTTTCGAAGCAGCCGATGTCGATTTGCCCGGCCACCACGTCGTTGTCCGCCAGGGCGTTCTGTTCGAACTCCTTGGCCATGCGCAACAGTTCCTGGGCCTTGCGGTAGAAGCGTGCGCCGCTGGGCGTCAGGGACACGCCTTGGGCGTGATGACGGATCAGCAATTGCACGCCGAAGCTGTCTTCCAGGCCTTTGATCGCCGTGGAAATGGCCGGCTGGGCGATGTACAGCTTACGCGAGGCCTCGGCAACGCTGCCGCATTCGACGGTGGTGATGAAGTACTTCAATTGACGCAGGTTGTAGGCAGCCACGGCAAACCTCGGGGTGGATGGACTCGACATCCAGCAATTTTTGCGCCGACTGCGTCCGTTCTGACGACGGTGTTGTTGTGCCTGAACAATAACCACATACCGCACGACCGGGGAGATGGGCTGCCCAGTTTTTTCATGGTCTGCGAAGACATTTTTACTATTTTTCCTCGACACGGGCCTGGGCCACCATCCAATTCACAAGAAAAGCCCATGGAGCATCTGAACGTGTTCGAGCTTACCTACTGGCAAAACAAGGCCGCTGCGCTGGCGTTTCCCGACCAGGCCCTGATTGATGGCAAACCCCGTTCGGCGAAGTCGGGACAAACCTTCGCCGCGATCAACCCGGCCACCGGCCAGCGCCTGGCCAACGTGACAGCGTGCGGTGATGAAGAAGTGAACGCCGCCGTCAAAAATGCGCGGCAGGTGTTCGAGGCCGGCACCTGGTCGGCGCGTTCGCCAAACGAGCGCAAGCAAGTGTTGCTGCGCCTGGCTGATCTGATCATGACCCACCGCGAAGAACTGGCGCTGCTGGATTCGCTGAACATGGGCAAGCCAGTGATGGACGCCTACAACATCGACGTGCCGGGCGCCGCCGGGGTGTTTCGCTGGTACGCCGAAAGCCTCGACAAACTCTACGACCAGATCGCCCCGAGCGCGCAGAACGTACTGGCGACCATCACCCGCGAAGCGCTGGGCGTGGTCGCCGCCGTGGTGCCATGGAATTTCCCGCTGGACATGGCTGCATGGAAACTCGCGCCCGCGCTGGCGGCAGGCAACTCGGTGATCCTCAAACCCGCCGAGCAATCACCGTTTTCTGCCCTGCGTCTGGCCGAGTTGGCGCTTGAAGCCGGCTTGCCAGCAGGCGTGCTCAACGTGCTGCCGGGCCTCGGTGAACAAACCGGCAAAGCCCTCGGTTTACACCCGGACGTCGATTGCCTGGTGTTCACCGGCTCCACCGAAGTCGGCAAATTTTTCATGCAGTATTCCGCGCAATCGAACCTGAAACAGGTCTGGCTGGAGTGCGGTGGCAAGAGCGCCAACCTGGTGTTCGCCGATTGTCAGGACCTGGATCTGGCGGCCGAAAAAGCCGCGTTCGGCATCTTCTTCAATCAGGGTGAAGTGTGCTCCGCCAACTCGCGGCTGCTGGTGGAGCGTTCGATCCATGACGAGTTCGTCGAGCGTCTCAAGGCGCAGGCCGAACGCTGGCTGCCGGGCGATCCGCTGGACCCGTCGAGCAGCGCCGGGGCGATCGTAGACAGCCGCCAGACCGCGCGCATCATGAAGTTCATCGAGCAAGCCCAGCGCCAGGGTGCGACCAAGGTGTGCGGTGGTCGGCAGTCGATTTTCAACGGCTCCGACAACTTCATTCAGCCGACGATTTTCACTAACGTGACCCCGGACATGCCGCTGTTTCGCGACGAAGTGTTCGGCCCGGTGCTGGCGATCACCGCGTTCGATGACGAGGCACACGCCTTGCAACTGGCCAACGACAGCGTCTACGGCCTGGCCGCTTCGCTGTGGACCGACGACCTCAATCGCGCCCACCGTGTGGCGCGGCAATTGCGCGCAGGTACGGTTTCGGTGAACAGCGTCGATGCGCTCGACGTGACGGTGCCGTTCGGCGGCGGCAAGCAGTCCGGTTTCGGCCGTGACCTGTCGCTGCACTCATTCGATAAATACACCCAGTTGAAGACCACCTGGTTTCAACTGCGCTAATAACAAAACGGAGAACTGGCGATGACCACACCACGTGAAACCCGCGACTACCAGGCCGCCGACGCTGCGCACCACATCCACGCATTCGTCGATCAGAAAGCGCTCAACGATGAAGGACCACGGGTGATGGTCCGCGGCGAGCGCCTGCACCTGTGGGACAACGATGGTCGGCGCTACCTCGACGGCATGTCCGGGCTGTGGTGCACCAACCTCGGTTACGGCCGCAAGGATCTGGCGGCGGCAGCGGCTCAACAGCTTGAGCAACTGCCGTACTACAACATGTTTTTCCACACCACTCACCCGCAGGTGATCGAGCTTTCGGAGCTGCTGTTCAGCCTACTGCCGGGGCACTACAGCCACGCGATCTACACCAACTCCGGCTCCGAAGCGAACGAGGTGCTGATCCGCACCGTGCGCCGTTACTGGACGATCCTCGGCAAGCCCGAGAAGAAAGTCATGATCGGTCGCTGGAACGGTTACCACGGTTCGACGCTGGCAGCGACGGCGCTCGGTGGCATGAAGTTCATGCACGAAATGGGCGGCATGCTGCCGGACATCGAACACATCGACGAGCCGTATTTCTTCGCCCACGAAGGCAACCTGACCCCGGCTGAATTCGGCCTGCGGGCGGCGCAGCAACTGGAAGCGAAGATTCTCGAACTGGGCGCGGACAAGGTCGCCGGGTTTATCGCCGAGCCGTTCCAGGGGGCGGGCGGGATGATCTTCCCGCCAGAAAGTTACTGGCCGGAAATTCAGCGGATTTGCCGCAAGTACGACGTGCTGTTGTGCGCCGACGAAGTGATCGGCGGCTTCGGTCGCACTGGCGAATGGTTCGCCCACGAGCACTTCGGTTTCGAGCCCGATACGCTGTCGATTGCCAAGGGGCTGACCTCCGGCTACATCCCCATGGGCGGGCTGATCCTGTCGAAGAAAATGGCGCAGGTATTGGTGGAGCAGGGCGGGGTGTTTGCCCACGGCCTGACCTATTCCGGACACCCGGTGGCGGCAGCGGTGGCCATCGCCAACCTCAAGGCGTTGCGCGATGAGGGGGTGGTGACGCGGGTCAAGGACGACATCGGGCCGTACCTGCAACAGTGCCTGCGCGAAGTGTTCGGCAATCACCCGTTGGTGGGGGATATCCAGGGTGTCGGGATGGTGGCGGCGTTGCAGTTGGCCGAAGACAAAACCAGTCGCAAGCGCTTTACCAACGAGAACGACATTGCCTGGCGTTGCCGCACGATTGGGTTTGAGGAGGGGGTGATCATTCGTTCGACGCTGGGGCGGATGATCATGGCGCCGGCGTTGATTGCCAGTCGGGAAGAGGTTGATGAGTTGGTGGGCAAGACGCTGAAAGCGGTCGATCGTACGGCTCAGGAATACGGCCGGCTTTAAAATTGTCGGAAGGTCCTGCGGACCTTAATCGCGAGCAGGCTCGCTCCCACATTGGATCTGTGTTGACCTCGGTAGAGAGGGCAACATAGAACCCCCTGTGGGAGCGAGCCTGCTCGCGATTGCTTTTGCCGATTCACCCCACCTCTCACCTTTTGCACAAAGCCCGTGCACCCCCGCCAACCCCGCCCTTTTACCGCGCACGCTACCCAGTTTTTTCATCACTCCCACCGACATATTTCCTAATTTTCCTAATCCCCACCTTGGTCCAACATCGACCTCGCCAGTCAGCCGAACACTGCCCACCCAAAGGTCCATCAGAGACTACAAGTGGCAGCGCTTCTTTAGGGCTGCTGGCCGTACTGCCCATGACAAAACTAAATCAACAGCTTTGGGAGTGCTCCATGATCAAGTCCTTGCTAACCCGCGTCGCTCATCCACTGGCGATCACCGCCATCGCCGCCACAGTCGCCACCAGCGCCCAGGCCGGCACCTTGTCCATCGGCCATACCACATGGGTCGGTTACGGCACGCTCTACCTCGCCCAGGACCTGGGCTACTTCAAGGAAGGCGGTTTGACCGTCGAGTTGCCCGTCGTCGAAGAGGCTTCGATGTACATGGCTGCACAAGCTTCGGGCGAATTGTCCGGCTCGGCCTCGACCATCGACGAAGTACTGAAATACCGTCCGCAATTCTGCTTCAAGGCCGTAGCCGCACTCGATGACAGCCATGGTGGCGACGGTGTTCTGGTGGGCAAGGACATCAAGAGCCTGCAGGAGCTGAAAGGCAAAGCCGTGGCGGTGAACGAAGGTTCGACTTCGCAATTCTGGCTGTCGTACTTGCTGAAAAAACACGGCATGAGCATGAGCGACATCACCGTGCAGAACATGACGGCTGACGACGCCGCCACCGCGTTCATCGCCGGTCGTGTGCCCGCCGCCGTGACCTGGGAACCGCACCTGTCGATGGTGCGTGACAAGAAACAAGGCAAAGTCTTGATCGACAGCAGCAGCACGCCGGGCGTGATTGTCGACGTAGTCGCGCTCAACTGCACGGTCATCGAGAAACAGCCGGAAGACGTCAAGGCGTTGGTCGCCGGTCTGTACAAAGCGGTGCAGTACACCAAGGACCATCCGCAGGAAGCCTACAAAATCATGGCCAAGGGTGTTGGCGGTTACCTTGCCGATCCGAAGGAACTGGAAGCCGCCGCGCAAGGCGTGCGCTTCTACGATCAGGCCATGAGCGAAAAACTCCTGGGCTCGCCGGGCAATCCGGGCGACAGCGAACCGTTGATCAAACTGGCCAACGAAACCGCCAGTGAATTGCAGGGCAAACCCTACAGCGTCAGCAATGACGACCTGATCGACAACCGTTTCGTCAGCCCGCTGTAGGAGGTTCGCATGTTCAAGCGCAATTCATGGCTGAGCCGTTGCATCACGCCCAAGACCGGCTTGCCGGTTTCGGTGATCTGGAGCGCGAGCGGCCTGGCCTGGGTGTTGTTGGTTGGCCTGTGGGCCGGGTTGTCTTACGGCGGCGTGGTGCCGGGCATGTTCTTGCCGACGCCGGGCGCGGTGGTCGAAGCCGCCGTGCGCCTGAGCCGCGACGGCACGCTCGGTTTGCACGTGTGGGCCAGTCTTGAAGTGGTGGTGGTCGGTTTCGTCGTTTCGTCGCTGGTGGCGGTGCCGCTGGGGTTGCTGATGGGCAGCTTCCGCATCGTTCAGGCGTTCCTCGAACCGATGGTCAATTTCATCCGTTACCTGCCGGTGACCTCGTTCGTGCCGCTGTTCATTCTGTGGATCGGCATCGGTCTGGAGCAGCGGGTCTCGGTGATCATCTTCGGCGTGTTTTTCCAGCAACTGGTGATGATCGCGGACGTGTCCAAAGGCATCTCCAAAGACCTGATCAACGCCTCTTACACACTCGGTTCGAACCGCCGCGATGCGGTGTTGCATGTGATCGCACCGGCCTCGTTGCCGGGTGTGCTCGACACCTTGCGCGTGACCATGGGCTGGGCCTGGACGTACCTGGTGGTCGCCGAGCTGGTCGCCGCTTCCAGTGGCCTGGGTTACTTGAGTCTTAAGGCTATGCGCGGCTTTCAGGTGGATGTGATTTTCCTCGCCATCGCGATCATCGGCCTGTTGGGCCTGGTCACCGATCAACTGTTCCGTTTCCTTCGTCTGAGGATTGCCGCATGGGCTCAGTAACCGCCGTCAACCCGCGTATCGTCACACCGATGGCTGCCCCGGCCTACGCCGCGCCTCGTTTGCAAGTGGACAAAGTCAGCCTGCGTTACCAGAAGCCTGACGGCGGAATGTTCACCGCGCTGGATCAGGTTTCGTTCGAAGTTCCAGATCAGCAATTCGCCGTGCTGGTCGGGCCGTCGGGCTGTGGCAAGTCGAGTTTGCTGTACCTCACCGCCGGTTTGAACGAGCCCACGGAAGGCGAGATCTACGTCGGCGGTCAGCAAGTTCAAGGGCCGGGCGCGGATCGCGGCATGGTGTTCCAGAGCTACACGCTGTTCCCGTGGCTGACCGTGCGACAGAACGTCGAATTCGGTCTCAAGCGTCGCGGTATGGCGGCGGCGCAGCGCAAGGACATCGTCGATTACTACGTCAATGAAGTCGGCCTCAGCGGGTTCGCCGACAACTACGCCAAGCAGCTGTCGGGCGGCATGATGCAGCGGGTGGCGATTGCCCGCGCTTTGGCCAATGACCCGCAGATCCTGCTGATGGACGAACCCTTCGGCGCCCTCGACAGCCAGACGCGCCTGCAAATGCAGCAGCTGTTGTTGCGCGTTTGGGGCAACAGCAAGAAGACCGTGCTGTTCGTGACTCACGACATCGACGAGGCGATTCTGCTGGGTGACCGCGTCTACGTGATGGGCGCGAGGCCTGGGCGGATCAAGCAGATTCTCGACGTGCCGATCGAACGCCCCCGGAGCCTGGACATGGTCATGGAGCGTTCATTTATCGAGATGAAACGCGATATTTTCGGGCTGCTGCATGATGACCTGGAGGAGGTGCATTGAGTGTCACGCAATCCCCTGTAGGAGCCGGCTTGCCGGCGATGAGGCCATCACATCCAACATCTTCGTTGACTGACCCACCGCTATCGCCAGCAAGCTGGCTCCTACAAGGTTTGTGTTTGGCTGGGATTACGGCGCAGCCGGCAGGAGGAACCGCGCAATCACCGGCAGGTGATCGGAGATCCGCAACGTATCGTCCTGTCGCACCGTCGCCTCGACCCGTTTGATCCGGGGGCTGTAAAACAGGTAATCGACGGTGCGGTCCGGGCCGTTCAAGCCCGGATCATTCGGGTAGTGCGTCAGCCACCGCGCCCGATCGATGCCGCTGGCTTCATTGTTGGTCGGGATCATCGGGTACTTGTCCCACAACAAGTGCAACGCGCTGTCGGCGGAGTAGGGCGTGCGTTGTTCGGTGGGCAGGCGTCGATATTGCCCCAGCGGCAACAGGTTGAAGTCGCCGCCGATCAGCCACGGGGTGCTATGGCTTTCGTATTTGTCGAGGACTTTGGCCACCGCCGTCACCTGGGTCTGTAACGTTTCATCCGGTTGGGTCGCGCGGTCCAGATGGGTGTTGAGAACGGCCAACTGCCCGCCGTCACTCAACGGCAGGTAAGTGACCAGCAAGGCATTTTTCGGCTGGAACTGACGGCTGATGAAGTCGGTTGGCGCGACCGGCAGTTGCAGGCGTTCGGCGTGTTCGATCCGGTAGCGGCTGAGGCTTGCCAGTTGCCGGCCGACACTGCCGAAGATGTGCGGTTGCGGCACGAAGTCGGCTTTCCAGTCGAAGGCATGGGCGCTGCACGGATAGAGGTCGGCGAGGCGTTCCTGAAGCAGTTTGAACTGGTTCTGGTAATCGCTGGCCTTGGCGCCGTCATCGAGCTCTTGCAGCAACACGAGGTCCGGTTGTTCGTCGCGAATCACCCGCGCCACTTCATCGAGGCTGAAGGCCATGTCTTCAGGCGTCGGTTTTTCGTCGTCGCCGGCGGCCAGGTCATTCCAGAACACATAGCGCTTACCCGCCAGGTACTGAACGTTCCAGGTCATCACTTTCAACGCCTGGCCGGGCACCAGTGTCGGTGCTTGAACGTTGCAACTGACGGGCAAAACTTCCTTGGCTTCGGGGCGCCAGGTCAGGCTGTAGATCAGCAAGGCAATCAGGCCGATTGCTATCAACAGGCCCAGCAGGGTGTAGCGCAGTAGTCGGGTCATGGCTCGGCTTATAGCGTTACAAAAGATGGATCCGAGCATAACCGAGAGCCGGGCCGAAGCCCACGATCAGAGCGGCCGGTCGATTTTCTCGGGAACGTCGCTGATCAGCATGAACAAACGGAACAACACCACGCTGGTGAACAGTTGCAGGAAGCTGTGGGCGCTGTCGATCAGCAGGGAAATCACCGGGTTCTGCGGTTCCGGATACACGTTGAGCGTCACACCCTTGAGCACCCACAACGGGCCCATCACACACAGGATGCACACCAGAATGCGCAGGAAATGACCGCGGGTCAGGCGCAGGCTTTCTTTCATTGCCGCCAGCGGCGCCAGGCCGCGCAGCACCAGCAGGTATTCGCTGAACGCCAACGTCACCATCAGCCAGATGCCCGGCAGGAAGTACAACGACAGGCCGAGCAGGATCATCAATGTATTGAGCGCCGTGAGCAGGGCGAAGCGCGGCCACAGGTACGCGGACCTCGCCAGCAGGTCACGGTTGCGCGGCGATTCGCCACGGCTGCGCGCGTCGAGAAACAGGATCAGGGCGGCGGTGTACAGCGGGTATACCAGCAGGCCGACGATCACGCTCACGCCGGGAAAGCTGTCCGGCACGGTGTTGTGGTCGACCACTTGTTGCAGCAGCGCTTCGAAAATCACCAGCGGCAGGCACAGCCGCACGATCTGGCTCAGATTGCGCTTAAAGAAATACAACGAGTCACGCAGTACATCGAACGGATTCATCAGTCGGTATCGCAGGTTGAAAGCAGTGGCCCACTTTAACCGATGCAGCGCGTCGGGGCGCAAACGTAAACGTTCGGTAAAGGTCATTGAAACAACTTGTTTCAGCCTCCATTAAGGTCGAGCGCCGTATCCTCCCTGGAGAAGGTCAACGATTTCCCCGGCAATCTACGAGGTCGCCATGAACACCGAAGAGCAAACCCTGATCGATGGACTGTTTTCCCGGCTGCAACAGGCCGAAACGGACGCAGCCCCGCGCGATGCCCTGGCCGAGGCGCGGATCAAGGAACATCTGGCTCGCCAACCCGCGGCGGGCTACTTCATGACCCAGGCGATTCTGGTGCAAGAGGCAGCAATCAAGAGCCTCGACGCACAGAACAAGCAACTCAGCGAGCAAATCCAGCATTTGCAGGCCGAACTGCAATCGGCCAAGTCCCAGGCACCTGCTCCGGCGCCGAGCAGCGGTGGGTTCCTGTCGAGCATTTTCGGTGGCAGTTCCCGTGAAACGCCTGCGCCAAGTGCACCGCCCTCCAGCGGCGGCTGGCGCGAGCCGGGACGGCCTTCGTTCAACGCGCAGCCGCCACAGCAGAATTTCGCTGCGCCGCCACCGCAGCAGAACTACGCGCCGCAACAGCAGGCGCCGGCGGTTGGCAGCGGTTTCCTCGGCGGCGCACTGAAAACTGCAGCGGGTGTGGCGGGTGGCGTGATGCTGGCACAAGGCATCAGCAGCCTGTTCCATCACAACCAGCAGCCGGAAGTGGTGGAAGTGATCAAGGAAGAGCCGGCTCAGGTCAACGATCAAAGCGGTGACAACGGCTGGGGCGATGACCAGCGCGTGGCTGACAACTCCCAAGACTATGCCGACACCGACTACAACGATGACAGTTCATCGTTCTTCGGCGGCGACGACGATTCCTTCGTCTGACACGCCATTCGTCCGGAGCGCTGCGGCGCTCCGGGCCGATTATTCGCGGATCAATCCTCCGGGCTGGCATACTGGGCAACTTTTCGGGCCCGGTGCCTGATCCCGCCTGCGCGAAAGAGGATGCACGGTGAAAAAAATTGCAGTGTTCGCCGATGTCCAGAACCTCTACTACACCGTGCGTCAGGCCTATGGTTGCCACTTCAACTACGCCGCGCTGTGGGCTGACATCAGCAAACAGGGCGATATCGTCGAAGCCTATGCCTACGCGATCGATCGCGGCGACAGCAAACAGCAGCAGTTCCAGCAGATCCTGCGCAACCTCGGTTTCACCGTGAAGCTCAAACCCTACATCCAGCGCAGCGACGGCTCGGCCAAGGGCGACTGGGACGTTGGCATCACCCTCGACATCATGGACGCCGCCGATCACGTCGACGAAGTGGTGCTGGCCTCCGGTGACGGTGATTTCGACATGTTGCTGGAACGCATCATCGCCAAGCACGGCGTACAAGCGGTGGCCTACGGCGTACCGGGCCTGACAGCCAACTCGCTGATCCGCGCCGCCAGCCGCTACGTGCCGATCGAAGGCGCGTTGCTGCTCAAGAATTGATTTTTACGGAGTTGAAACAGGTTTGGAACGCATAGCAGTCATCGACTTTGAAACCACCGGGATCTCCCCGAGCAGCAGCTGCCGGGCCACGGAAATTGCCGTGGTGATCCTTGAACAGGGGCGCATCGTCGAGCGTTACCAAAGCCTGATGAATGCTGGCGTACGCGTCCCGGCCTTCATCGAACAACTCACCGGCATCAGCAACGCCATGCTGCGCACCGCGCCATCGGCGGAACAGGTGATGAACGAGGTCAACGAATTCGTCGGCACCACGCCGCTGCTGGCCCACAACGCCGCGTTCGACCAGAAGTTCTGGGACTTTGAACTGGGGCGGATCAAGCGTACGCGGTTGCAGAACTTTGCTTGTTCGCTGCTACTGGCCCGTCGGCTGATGCCGGCTGCACCGAATCACAAGCTCGGCACCCTCACCACCTTCGCCCAACTGCCTGACACCGGTAAAGCTCACCGGGCGATGGCTGACGCCGAGATGGCGGCCAACCTGACGGCGCATCTGGCGCAGGAATTGCGGCAGAAGCACGGGTTGCGCGAGTTGTCCCATGATCTGTTGGTCAGTTTGCAGAAAGTCCCGGCGGCCAAAATCAACGAACACCTCAAGCGCCACCGCGGGTTCTGACAGAAACACCGCTGACCCCCTGTGGGAGCGAGCCTGCTCGCGATAGCGATTTATCATTCAACATCTATGTTGCCTGACACTCCGCCATCGCGAGCAGGCTCGCTCCCACATTTGATCACCTGCAACTTTAGACCGGTTTCCCTTCCAACTGTCCCAACGGCACGCGCTTCTCTATCGCGCTCGACAACACAATCGACGTCTTGCTGAACCCGAACGTGGCAATCCGGTTGATCAGCTCTTCCAGCTCCGGCATCGAACCCACCGCCGCTTGCATGATCACGCATGGATCACCTGTCACCCGATGGCATTCGGTCAGCTGTGGGATTTTGATCAGGTCGTCGTAGGCTTTCTGGTTGCCGTGCTGATTCAGGCGCAGTTCGATCACGCACTGGATCGGCAAGCCCAGCTTGGCCATGTCGACTTTCGCCTGATAACCGGTAATCACCCCGCTGGCCTCAAGTTTGGCCACGCGCTCGGCCACGGCCGGGGCGGACAGGTTCACTTTGCGT
The DNA here is from genome assembly GCF_017351735.1 of Pseudomonas sp. FW300-N2A2. NCBI lineage: Bacteria > Pseudomonadati > Pseudomonadota > Gammaproteobacteria > Pseudomonadales > Pseudomonadaceae > Pseudomonas > Pseudomonas sp. FW300-N2A2. The sequence goes on from NZ_JACNDU010000009.1 coordinate 87,932, forward strand.
GCGAGGTCGGCGTAGGACGCACGACCGTTTTCCAGTAGGGCGCTGAGGAGCATGCGGTCGTATTTGTCCATGAGCGAATTCCTGAAAAATGGCTGGCTTTCGAAAACACGGTATATAGCGCTGATCTCCGTGATTTTAAAAGTGTACCGGCGCTATAAACAGGTTTTGTAACTTATTTTCTGCTGTTCGCCTTTCTAGAATAGCTGTTCATTTGTCCTTGCCTGCGAGCTGCCCCCATGCCTGGCCTCCGTCGTTTTCCCTTGCCGTTGATCGCTGCCTTTTTCGCCTTGTACGTGATTTGGGGCTCGACTTACCTGGTGATCCGTATCGGCGTGGAGTATTGGCCGCCCTTGTTGCTCGCCGGTATTCGCTTCGTCATCGCCGGCACGTTGATGTACGCGTTCCTGCGCTGGCGCGGGGCGCCGGCACCGACCTGGGCGCAGTGGAAAGCGGCGGGGATCATCGGGATTTTGCTGCTGGCGTGCGGTAACGGCGGGGTCAGTGTGGCGGAGCACATGGGCGTCGCTTCCGGCGTCGCGGCATTGGCGGTGGCGACGGTGCCGTTGTTTACCTTGCTCTGCGGATATTTCTGGGGTGCGCGTAATACCCGTCTCGAATGGGCGGGGATTGTGCTCGGGTTGATCGGCATCGCCATGCTCAACCTCGGTTCCAACCTGCAATCGAGCCCGCTGGGTGCGATGTTGCTGATCTTTGCGGCGGCGGCCTGGGCGTTCGGTTCAGTCTGGAGCAAACACTTGCCGTTGCCCCAGGGCGCGATGGCCAGTGCCGTGGAAATGCTGGTGGGCGGCGTGGCGTTGCTGATCGGCAGTGCGCTGAGCGGCGAACACATGGAAGCCATGCCACCGATTGAAGGGTGGGCGGCGTTGGCCTACCTGACCTTCTTCGGTTCGATCATCGCCTTCAATGCCTACATGTACCTGTTGAAAAACGTGCGTCCGGCAGCGGCCACCAGTTATGCCTACGTCAACCCGGCGGTGGCGGTGTTGCTGGGGATCGTGTTTGTCGGCGAGACCATCGGCATCGAAGAAGCGCTGGCCATGCTGGTGATCATCAGTGCCGTGGTGCTGATCGGTTTGCCACAGTGGCGCCGGGCGCCGGAACGACCTGCTGCGGTGGTGCAGACAGAATCGAGTGTGAATTAGGGTAAACTGCGCGCCATTGCACACTTGTTTCGCACAACCGCGCTGAATTTTCCTACGGTAATCCCATGACTTTCGCCACCCTTGGCCTGATCGAACCCTTGCTGCGCTCTCTCGAGACGCTCGGCTACCAGACCCCGACGCCGGTTCAGGCGCAAGCCATTCCGGCGGTGCTGGCCGGTCGCGACCTGATGGCCGCCGCCCAGACCGGCACCGGCAAGACCGCCGGTTTCGCGTTGCCGCTGCTGCAATTGCTGGCCATGGAAGGGCCGAAAGTCACCGCCAACTCGGTGCGCGCATTGATTCTGGTGCCGACCCGCGAACTGGCCGAGCAGGTTCACGAAGCCGTGCGTCAGTACGCTGAGAACCTGCCACTGAGCACTTACGCGGTGTACGGCGGCGTCAGCATCAACCCGCAAATGATGAAGCTGCGCAAAGGTGTCGACCTGTTGGTGGCAACACCGGGCCGTCTGCTCGACCTGTTCCGCCAGAACGCGCTGAAGTTCAACCAGTTGCAAACCCTGGTGCTGGACGAAGCCGACCGCATGCTCGACCTGGGCTTTTCCGAGGAGCTGGGGAACATTTACCGCGTGCTGCCGAAGAAACGTCAGACGCTGCTGTTCTCCGCGACCTTCTCCGATGCGATTCGCCTGCTGGCCGGGCAAATGCTCAATGATCCGCTGAGCATCGAAGTCAGCCCGCGCAACGTTGCTGCCAACACTGTTAAACAGTGGGTGGTGACGGTGGACAAGAAGCGCAAGCCGGAGCTGTTCATCCACCTGCTGCGCAAGGGCAAGTGGAAGCAGGTGCTGGTATTCGCCAAGACCCGTAATGGCGTGGACGCGCTGGTGGAAAAACTCCAGGGCCTGGGCATCAACGCCGACGGCATCCATGGCGACAAACCTCAGGCTACGCGTCAACGTGCGCTGGACCGTTTCAAGGCCAGTGAAGTGCAGATCCTGGTGGCCACCGATGTCGCGGCCCGTGGTCTGGACATTGAAGATTTGCCATTGGTGGTCAATTTCGACCTGCCGATCGTGGCAGAGGACTACATCCACCGGATCGGTCGTACCGGCCGTGCGGGTGCCACCGGGCAGGCCATTTCGTTGGTCTGCGCCGATGAAGTGAATTTGCTGTCGGCCATTGAGACGTTGACGCGTCAGACGTTGCCTCGGCAGATGGAACACGATTTCGAACCTGAGCACCGTGTGCCGGACACCGATGCCAGCGGTCAGGTGGTGAAGAAGCCGAAAAAACCGAAGAAGCCGAAGACGTCCAGCGGCGGTAAACGCAATCTGGGTAAATGGGTTGAGAGCGGGGATGCTTCGGCGCCGGAGCCTTCGATCAAGCCTGTGCGTAAGGTGCCGGTGTTTAATACTGGGCCGCGTAAGCGTAAGCCTTGATTGGTTGCGGCGGCTGTTAGGCCGCCTTCGCGGGCAAGCCTCGCTCCTACAGATTAGTGGTGTCCTGTAGGAGCGAGGCTTGCCCGCGAAGGGCGCAACTCGGTCTCAAGACGTGCGCTTGAGCCACTCCACCATCCCCAACCCCGCCGCTCGCCCACTGGCGAAACACGCGGTCAGCAGATAGCCGCCGGTCGGCGCTTCCCAATCCAGCATTTCCCCCGCGCAGAACACGCCAGGCAACTGCTTGAGCATCAAACGTTCATCCATCGCCTCGAACATCACGCCACCGGCAGTGCTGATGGCTTCGTCCAGTGGACGGGTTTTCATCAATGTCAGCGGCAACGCCTTGATCGCTTTAGCCAACAACGCCGGATCGGCGAAGCATTCTGACGGCGTCAATTCGCGCAGCAGTGCCGCTTTCACGCCATCTATCCCGAGCTGACTGTGCAGATGTTTGGACATTGAACGAGACCCGCGCGGTTTGCTCAGTGCCGCCTGAACTTTATCCACAGGCCGGCCCGGCAACAGGTCGAGGTGAATGGTCGCCGAGCCATGCTGATTGATCGCTTCGCGGATGGGCGCCGACAGGGCGTAGATCAAACTGCCTTCAATCCCGGTGGCCGTAATCACACATTCCCCGAGCCGAGGGATGTCGTCATTGAGACCGATCGCGATATTTTTCAGCGGCGCGCCGGCGAATTTGCTGACCATCAATTCGCTCCAGGCCTGCACCTCGAAGCCGCAATTACTCGGCTGCAGCGGCGCCAGTCCTACGCCGTGCTGCTCCAGTGGCAGCATCCACGTGCCGTCCGAACCCAGGCGCGACCAACTGCCGCCACCGAGGGCGAGCAGCGTTGCTTCGGGCTTCAGGTTTTTTTCACCCTCAGGACTTTCAACACGCAAACCACCGTTGTTATCCCAGCCGAGCCAACGATGGCGGGTGTGGATAACTACGCCGGCCTCTCGCAGGCGCTTGAGCCAGGCGCGTAACAGCGGCGCGGCCTTCATGTCGGTCGGAAACACCCGGCCGGAGCTGCCGACAAAGGTTTCGATGCCCAGGTCATGAATCCACTGACACAGCGCCTCGGCACCAAAGGCTCGCAGCAGCGGTGCGATATGCGGTGCCCGCTCGGCGTAGCGTGAGAGGAATGCCGGATAGGCTTCGGAATGGGTGATGTTCATGCCGCCCACGCCAGCGAGGAGAAATTTCCTGCCGACCGAAGGCATGCCGTCGTACAGATCGACCTTGATTCCGGCCTGGCTCAACACTTCGGCCGCCATCAGGCCGGCGGGGCCGCCGCCGATGATGGCGACTTTAGGGGGGAGGGCGGCGGAAGATTGGGTCATGGAATGCGCTGCGGTTCGGCGGAATAAGCCGGGCATTCTACCAGCCCAAATCCTTGTGGGAGCGAGCCTGCTCGCGAAAGCGGTGGTTCAGTCGACATCAATGTGACTGTTCAATCGCTTTCGCGAGCAGGCTCGCTCCCACAGGGGATTTATGTCGGGTTGAAGAGTTGGTTAAAAAACAACCACCCCTTTGCAGGCTATATGCAGCATGGCCTGTAGGCCCTTTCGCTCAGGTTATCCACAGGCAGTTCCACAGGCATTGTGGGTAAAGGCGCACACCTCAATGACAACCTGATGACGCCCACACCCGCTGCGCGCTGTGATGCAGGATGCCGTGACGCCGCGCCAGCGCCTTGCGGTCCTTGCTGTAGCCGCCGCCGATCACCCCGACCACCGGAATATCCCGCCCGAGGCAATGGCGCATCACGCTTTCATCCCGAGCAGCCACACCTTCGTCTGTCAGCTTCAGGTAACCGAGCGCGTCGTCCTTATGCACATCGACACCGGCGTCGTACAGCACCAGGTCCGGCTGGTAGAGCGGCAGCAAATAATTCAGCGCGTCGTCGACGACCTTCAGGTAATCCGCATCGCCCATGCCCTTGGGCAGCGGGATGTCCCAGTCACTTTCGGCCTTGCGTGCAGGAAAGTTCTTCTCGCAGTGCAGGGAAACGGTCACCGCGTCCGGGGTGTTGTGCAGAATCCGCGCAGTCCCGTCGCCCTGATGCACGTCGCAATCGAAGATCAGCACCCGATTCACACGACCGCTTTCCAGCAGGTAATGGCTGATCACCGCCAGGTCGTTAAAGATGCAGAACCCCGCCGGGTAGTCGTAATGCGCGTGATGCGTGCCGCCGGCCAAGTGACAGGCCAATCCATGTTCCAGCGCCTGTTCCGCCGCCAGTAGCGAACCGCCGACTGCCCGCACCGTGCGCCGGGCCAGGGCTTCGTTCCACGGCAGGCCAAGACGCTGCTGGTCTTCGCGGGACAACTCGCCGCTCATGTAGCGTTCGATATAGGCAGCGTCATGTGCGAGGGCGAGAATTTCCGGCGGGCAGAGTTCCGGGCGCAGCAGGTCGGCGTCCCGGGTCAGCCCGCTGTCCACCAGGTGATCGCGCAGCAGGCGAAACTTGTCCATGGGGAAACGGTGGTCCGCCGGGAACTCGGGGCTGTAGTCTTCGTGGTAAATCAATGGCAGCGGCATGACGGGCTTTTATGAGTACGGCGTGTAGGAATGAGTGAACGATCCTACCAGCGATGTAGACTTGCGGCATGGAAACGGAGGGGCACGATGGAGCCGATACTGGAACTCGAGAGCGCGCGACTGCTGTTGCGGCAGTGGCGTGACGAGGATTTGCCGGCGTTTGCGGCGATGTGCGCCGATCCACAGGTGATGCGTTATTTCCCGGCGCCCTTGAGTCGACTGGAAAGTGCTTCGCTGATCGGGCGGATTCGTGGGCATTTCGCCGAGCATGGTTTTGGTCTCTGGGCGCTGGAGCGCAAGGACACCGGTGCATTCATCGGTTTTACCGGGCTCGGCGTGGTCGGTTTCGACGCGCCTTTCACGCCGGCCATCGAGATCGGCTGGCGCCTGGCCCGCGAACACTGGGGCTTGGGTTACGCCAGTGAGGCGGCGTGGACCGCTCTGCGCTGCGGGTTTGACCGGGTAGCGCTGCAAGAAGTCGTGTCCTTCACCACGGAAACCAACACGCCATCGCAGAAAGTCATGCAGGCCATCGGTATGCACCATGATTCAGCCGGTGACTTCGACCACCCGAAACTCGCGGTCGATCATCCTCTGCGTCACCATGTGCTGTACCGCATCACCCGTGAACAATGGCTGCAAACCTTGCATGGATAAGACGGCCCGGACGTTTACAATGGCGCCAATGATGGCCCTGGCCGGAAACTGAATCGACCGCCGCAGCCAAGACTGCGCGGCATTGCGATGTGTGAGGAGAGTCTGAATGAGCCAAGTGTTGGATGATCTGGTCGATTTGCTGACCCTGGAACCGATCGAAGAAAACCTGTTCCGTGGCCGCAGCCAGGACCTGGGCTTTCGTCAGTTGTTCGGCGGCCAAGTGATCGGTCAGTCCCTGTCGGCGGCCAGCCAGACGGTCGAAGTCGCGCGTCATGTGCATTCGATGCACGGTTATTTCCTGCGTCCGGGCGATTCCACGTTGCCCGTGGTGTATCAGGTTGATCGGGTTCGCGACGGCGGCAGTTTCAGCACGCGTCGGGTCACGGCGATCCAGAAGGGCAACCCGATCTTCACGTGCAGCGCGTCGTTCCAATATGACGAAAAAGGCTTCGAGCATCAGGGCCAGATGCCGACGGTGGTCGGGCCGGAAAACCTGCCCTCGGAACTGGAGCTGACCCATCAGCGCGCGCACCTGATCCCCGAGCACATGCGTGAAAAACTGCTGTGCCCGAAGCCGATCGAATTCCGCCCGGTCACCGAGAAAGATCCCTACAACCCGCAGCCATCCGATCCGGTCAAGTACGTCTGGTTTCGCGCCGACGGCGCGTTGGCCGACTCCCCGGCGCTGCACAAATACCTGCTGGCCTACGCGTCGGACTTCAATCTGCTGACCACCTCGATGTTGCCCCATGGCAAGTCGGTCTGGCAGAAAGACATGCAGGTCGCCAGCCTCGATCACGCGCTGTGGTTCCATGCGGATCTGCGTGCCGATGACTGGTTGCTGTACGCGATGGATAGCCCGTGGGCCGGCAATTCCCGTGGGTTCAGCCGTGGCAGCGTGTTCAATCGCGCCGGGCAACTGGTGGCGTCGGTCACTCAGGAAGGCCTGATCCGTCACCGCAAGGATTGGGCATGAGCCTGGCCGAGGTGCGGCACTGGGTGTTCGACATGGACGGCACCCTGACGGTGGCCGTGCATGACTTCGCGGCGATTCGCGTGGCGCTGGCGATCCCGGCCGAAGACGACATCCTGACCCACCTCGCCGCGCTGCCGGCTGCTGAAGCCGCGGCCAAACATGCATGGTTGCTGGAGCATGAACGGGATCTGGCGCTGGGTTCGAAACCGGCGCCGGGTGCTGTGGAACTGGTGCGCGAGTTGGCGGGGCGCGGTTATCGCCTGGGCATTCTTACGCGCAATGCTCGGGAGTTGGCGCATGTGACGCTGGAAGCCATTGGCCTGGCGGACTGCTTCGCGGTGGAGGATGTGTTGGGGCGTGATGAAGCGCCGCCCAAGCCGCACCCCGGTGGTTTGTTGAAATTGGCCGAGGCCTGGAACGTGCCGGCGAGCGAGATGGTGATGGTCGGTGATTACCGGTTTGATCTGGATTGCGGAAGAGCGGCGGGGGCGCGGACGGTGTTGGTGAATCTGCCGGATAACCCGTGGCCTGAGCTGACTGATTGGCATGCGGCGGATTGTGTGGCGTTGCGGGAAATGTTGTTGGCTTGAGGGACCCTTCGCGGGCAAGCCTCGCTCCTACAGTTGACCGCATTCCCCTGTAGGAGCGAGGCTTGCCCGCGAAGGCGTCATCACTGCCCGAACAAAACCTTCTGCCCCTCAGGCGACGTAAACATCCCATCCCCGTTATGCCCAACCCCGGGCACTTCGATCAATTGCTGATTCAATCCTTGCGGATGGCTACGCTTCAAAAACTCAAAATAATTGCGCCCGCGAATCAATCGATTAGCGCCCTGGGCTTTCGCCTCACAACTTTTATCCAGTGCCGGATGGTTCGGATCAATGTCCTGCTGCCCCAGTAGATAAACGATGTCACGCTGGACGTAGTTTTCCTCCAGTTGCGCGGGCGTTTGTCCTTCGGCGTAAGCGGGCAAATCTGACAGGCCGTACTTCCAGCGATTGAACGCCGGGCAGCCGGCGTGACTGAACGCCACTGGCCGCCGCTCATCGAAATACGCGTAGGAAGACGGGTTGGCGATGACGTAGCGCACGTGCACGCCAGCCGCCTTGAGCTCCGGTTGATCGTGACTCAACAACGCATAACGCTGAACCACCTGAGCGCCGCCCGAGTGGCCCGCGATGACGACATCCTTCACGTCCGGAAACTGTCGACGATCGCCGAGCCGGGCGATGATCTGGTCGAGCGCCGCGTAGGAACTCAGCGCAAACGGAGCGGTGGATAAACCGCCGGCCATCCAGTCATTGCCTTGCCAACGCAACACGGTGTCGGCGACTGGATGGAGTGCCACGTCGGTTTCATTGAGAAATTGCGGAGCGATCACCAACGTATGGGCGCTTTGCCCGGCTTGCTCTGCCGCCCGCTCGGCACTCTGGCGGTAGGTTTCAGCATTGCGCAACCGACCATGGATGATGATCAGCACGCGCTCGATTTTCGCCGGCGCCGGGCCGATGCCCACCGCCATCTCACCTTCTTTCAACAAGAGTCGGCCGGGGCTGATCTCCTTGACCCCATGCTCGGCAGCCTGGGTACAGGTGCAAGTAAACAACAACATCAACAACCACTTTTTCATTTACAGATTTTTCGCCGCAAAGGTATCGCACTGGCCCACCTGGCCTTGCGCAAATCCGGTTTTGAACCAGCGCACCCTTTGCGCCGACGTGCCATGGGTAAACGAGTCCGGCACCACGCGACCCTGGCCTTGCTGCTGCAAGCGGTCGTCGCCGATGGCGTTGGCGGCGTTCAAGGCTTCTTCGATGTCGCCCGGCTCCAGCCAGTTCAGGCGTTGCTGTGCATTGTTGGCCCAGACACCCGCGAGGCAGTCCGCTTGCAGCTCCTGACGCACCAACAAACCACCGTCACCTTCCATTTGCCGGCCTTGCTGACGGGCGGCCTGAATTTTCGCGGAAACGCCGAGCAAGGTCTGAACATGGTGTCCGACTTCGTGAGCGATCACGTAGGCCTGAGCGAAATCACCCGCAGCGGCAAAGCGTTGCGACATTTCCTGGAAGAAACTCATGTCCAGGTAAACCTTCTGGTCTGCTGGGCAATAGAACGGCCCGGTCGCCGAGGTGGCCAGGCCGCACGCCGAGTTCACCCGGTTGCTGAACAGCACCAGCGTAGGATCTTTATACTGCCGGCCGGCCTGCTGGAAAATCTGGCCCCAGGTGTCTTCGGTGTCACCGAGGATCGAACGGACGAATTCCGCCCCTTCATCATTGGCTGGCGGTGCCTTGCGGGTTTGCGTCGGTGTCGGTGCCGATTGCTCGGTCATCTGCCCGGTGAGTTGGCCGAGGATCTGCAACGGGTCCTGGCCGGTGATCCAGCCGATCCCGACAATCAGAATGATCGCGGTCAGGCTCAGGCCCTTGCCGCCACCAAAACGCATCCCGCCGCCACCACCGCCGACATCATCACCACGGGCATCGACCACGTTGTCGCTGCGTCGGCCTTTTTTCCATAGCATGTGGGAATCCTCTGATTATCGTGGGGATGAGTGTTGCTGGTGAGTGGGAGCGGCGCCAGTCCGGTCGTCCGGCTTTTATGCGGGCGGGAACATTACTGAGTGTATTGAACGTGGATAGCCCATCGAATTCCGTCAGGTGATGGGTTTTTTATGACGTCAGGGCGAACGCCCTATGACTTGTAGGAGCCGGCTTGCCGGCGATGGCGATCTTATGGACGCTATCGCCGGCAAGCCGGCTCCTACGAAAAGCAGTCCGGTGCTTACCGGTCGAACGCATCCCACACTGGCGCAAAGTCAGGGCTGACCAGTCGTTCGCGTTTCGACAACCCGGCAATCAACGCCCGGTCTGCGTCATTGAGCTGGACGTCCAGCGAGGCCAGGTTGGCCAGTTGATTAGCCTCGCTACTGGCCTTGGGAATCGCCGCAACGTTCGGTTGATCAAGCAGCCATTTGAGTGCCACTTGTGTCGGCAGAACCCCGTGTCTGGCGGCGATCTGCTGGATTTGCGGGATGTCCGAGACCTTGTTGCGGGCCAGCGGCGAGTAGGCCGTCAGTGCCAGGTCATGTTGACGGGCGTAGTCCAGCAGCGCGTTTTGTCCGAGCAACACGTGGTATTCGACCTGAATGGCTGACAGCGGCGCGCCCAGTTCTTCGACGACTTTGCGCAGCAGCGGCAGCGGAAAATTCGCCACGCCGATGTTGCGCGCCAAGCCTTGCTCCTTGAATGACACCAGGGTTTCGATCGTGCGTGGGAGGTCCCAATCGGTGGTCGGCCAGTGGACCATGAACAGGTCAACGTAATCGCTGCGCAAGGCCTTGAGGCTGCGATCCATGGAGTGGCGCATGGCATCGGGTTGCAGTTGATCCCACCAGACTTTGGTGGTGACGTGGATCTGCTCGCGAGGCGTAGGACTGTTCGCCAGCGCCTGACCGACGGCCTCTTCGTTGTTGTAGGCGGCAGCGGTGTCGATATGCCGATAACCCAACTTCAGCGCTTGTTCAACGGCTTGTGTGCATTCTTCGCCGAGCATCGGCCAGGTGCCGAGGCCGAGTTTGGGCATGTTCAAACCCTGTGCATTAACGATGCGCTGCATGGTCGATCTCCTGTTCGTAAGCAGTGATGCCGGCGATATGTCGCGCGGCGATGTAGCCGAACGTCAGCGCCGGGCCGAGATTAATGCCGCCGGCGGGGTAATGCCCGCCCATGATGCTGGCCATGTCGCCGCCCGCAGCGTACAGCCCGGTGATGGCCTGGCCGGATTCGCCGAGGACCTGGGCGTGTTGATTGACCTTGAGCCCGGCGAAGGTGCCGAAGCAGCCGGGCTGGACCTTCACCGCGTAAAACGGCCCTTGCTCGATGGGGGCGACGCACGGGTTGGGTTGCTGCAAGGCGTCACCCTGTTTGCGGTTGTAAGGCGTCGAACCGCGGCCAAACAAGGGGTCTTCACCGTTGCGCGCATGCTGGTTGTAGTCCGCCACAGTGCTGCGCAACCCGTTCGGGTCGATGCCGCAGGCGTGGGCCAATTCCTCGATCGTGTTGCCGGTTTTCAGATAGCCGCTGCGGATAAAGGATGACAACGGAATCGGAAACGGCCGAGAGATGCCCAGTCCATATCGGCGTTGAAAACCATGGGTGCAAATCAGCCAGGAGGCAACCTCTTCGCCGGCAGGCGCAGCGGCAACCATGGCCGTTACATAGTCGTAGTAGCCGTTCGCTTCATTGACGAAGCGCTGGCCGTTGCTCAGTACGCCGATGATCCCCGGTTTGCCCCGTTCGATGATGTGCGGGAAGTGACCGATGCTGCCATCCCTGTGTGGCACTTGCGAGACCGGTGCCCACGCTACGGGAGAGGCCATGTTGGTGTTGACCCGGGCCCCGGCGCTTTCGCCCAGGCGCAAACCGTCACCGGCCACGCCGAGGGGGGGCAGCGCCCAGTGTTCGTTGCCGGTCGGTGTGCGCGGGAACAGTGCCTTGCGCCGCTCGATGTCATTGGCAAACCCACCGGCCGCAAGCACCACAGCCTTGCGCGCATGGATGCGGACCTTGCCCTTGGCGGTGCTCACCAGCGCGCCCCGGACCTGATCGCCTTCGCGAAGCAACTCGCTGACAGGCGCCGATTCCCAGAGCAGCACGCCAAGGTCTTCGGCAGATTTTGCCAGGCGTGCGACCAGCGCCACGCCGTTGACCAGCTGCATCGCCCGGCCATGCACAATCAGGTCGAGCAGGTGCCGGGTGAAGCGCCGGGTGACGTGCCACGCGGCGGGCACCGAACGGGTCAGGTTGAGAAACGCGGCCAGGTCCGCCCCTGCCATGATTGGCATGCCCATGAACGAAGTTTCCCGCATGGTTTTGCGAAGACGCCTCAGCAGCTTGCCGACTTTTCGCCCGTCATAGGGTGCAGCGATCACCGAACGTCCGCCCGTTCCGGCACCGGGCGTATCGCCATGTATGTCGGCGATGGCATTGCCATCGGCGAATTGCAGCGAGGTGTGCTGTTCGAAAAAGGCGACCATCCGTGGGCCCGCCTCAAGGAACGCATCGATCATTGCCGGTTCGTAGCGCTCACCGAGTTCATGCTTGAGATAGGTGCGCGGCAACTCGACGTCTTCGACGATGCCGGCGCGGCGGGCCAGAGGATTGCACGGCACCCAGGCCCAGCCGCCGGACCACGCCGTGGCTCCGCCGAATACCGGGTCTTTCTCCACCACGATGACTTTCAATCCGTGCCATGCAGCGGTGACCGCTGCCGATAACCCGGCTGCACCGGAGCCGACGACCAATACATCGCAGTCGATGTCTGGTGAGCTGTGGGATTCGGCAGGCATTGTTTAAAACTCCAGTGCATATTTTTAGAATTTGATTCCAGAAAATATAGCGACGTGAAGCCGCTCGGCAACCACTCAGCCGATAAAACGGGCGGTTACCGAACAAGCAGTTCCAGATTTCGCATTAGGCGGTTTGTCTTCTAGAATCGGGCAAATTTCAGGCGGAACCTTCCATGGCCGGCAGTCAGATCGAACGTGTTTTCAGCGTGCTTGAAAGCCTCACCAGTGACCCTCGCGGCCTGCCGATGCAGACGCTGGCAGAGCAACTGGACATCCCTAAAAGCGCGACTCATCGCTTGCTCGCCGAGCTGATTCGGCTGGGTTACGTGCGGCAGAATCCGGATAACCTGCGCTATCACTTGTCGACCAAACTGGTGGCCATGGGGTTCCGTTATCTGTCGGGAAGCGGCGCCGATATCGTGCAGCCAGTGCTTGATCGCCTGGCCCAGGAAACCGGCGAACTGGTGCGCCTCGGGGTCATCGAGGGCGAGCGTCAAACCTGGATCGCCAAGTCCCAGGGCGCCCGCTCCGGTCTGCGTTACGACCCGGACATGGGCCGTGATGCGCCGCTGTTTTACACGGCGTCGGGCCATGCGTGGCTGGCGTGCATGAGTGACGCTGAAGCGTTGTCGCTGGTGGAACGCCAGGGCGGCGAGCGGCCAAAAGACCTCGGGCCGAACGCGCCGCGTTCCAACATTGAATTGCTCGAGCGCCTGCGTCTGGCGCGGGAGCAGGGCTATGCCTGGGTTGAAGAGAGCTCGGCCGTTGGTACTTCGGCGATTGCGGCGGTGGTGCGTCACCCGAGCGATGGGCGAGTGATTGGTGTGCTGAGCATTGCCGGGCCGAGCGCGCGGATGCCGGGGGAGCGGCTGCATGAGTTGGCGCCGCTGTTGTTGAGATTTGCCGAAGAGTTGTCGGCGGCGAGTCTCGCGTCGGAATTCTTCAGTTAACCACCGCCGCACAGGAATCTTTGTTCGCCGGAAAGTTGTGCGTTGTTCGCACGCTTTCGTGAATCGCTTGTGTAAGAATCTGGAACCAGGTTCTAAATTGTTGAGGGTCAATCAACAATAATCACAAGAGGACCGCACCATGACTTCGCCCGTTCGCATCGCCCTGATCGGTGCCGGCAACATGGGCCAGCAGCATTACCGGCATCTGCACACCCTGAAGGACGCGACCCTGTGCGCGGTAGCCGACCCTGGCCCGCAAGCGGCAGGCCTCGCAGCCGAATGGGGCGTGGGGTATTTCGCCGATCACCGTCAGATGCTGGAGCAGGTGAAGCCGGACGCGGTCATCGTGGCCAACCCGAACACGCTGCACGTCAGCACCGCGCTCGATTGCCTGGCTGCCGGCGTGCCGGTCCTGCTGGAAAAACCGGTCGGCGTGCACCTGGATGAGGCGCGCGAGTTGGTGGCTGCCTCGAAAGCCACCGGCGTCCCGGTGCTGGTCGGCCATCATCGTCGGCACAATCCACTGATCGTCCGCGCCCGCGAACTGGTGCAAAGCGGTGCTTTGGGGCGGCTGACGACGGTGACCGCTCTCTGGCAATTGCGCAAACCCGACAGTTATTTCGAAACGCCGTGGCGCCGCGAACCAGGCGCGGGAATGTTGCTGACCAACCTGATCCATGACCTCGATCTGCTGCGTCATCTGTGCGGCGAAGTGCGGCAGGTTCAAGCGATCACCAGCAATGTCGTGCGCGGGTTTGCCAACGAGGATTGTGCGGCGGTGTTGCTGCAATTCGACAACGGCGCACTGGGCAGCCTGACCGGTTCCGACGCGGTGGCGGCGCCCTGGAGTTGGGAGCTGGATTCCGGGGAGAACCCGGTGTATCCGCGTCAGGCGGATCAGCCGTGTTACTTGCTGGCTGGTACCGGCGGCGCGTTGAGCATTCCGCAACTCAAGCGCTGGCATTACGCCGACGCTGATGGGGGATGGCATCAACCCTTGTTGCCGATGCAGGAAAGCGTCAGCGCCGATGAAGCCCTGGGTTTGCAGCTGCAGCATTTCGTGCGCGTGGTGCGTCGGGAAGTCGAGCCGTTGGTCAGCGCTGCCGATGCGGCACGCACACTGGCGTTGATCGAAGCCATCCGCGAAGCCGCCGAAACCGGTCGCGCCTGCACCCCTGTGCTGATCGAGGAATGAACATGAATGAACGGATCTTTTCCCTGGCCAGCCTGACGGTACTGGAGTTGTCACCGCCGCAGATGGTGGACGTCGCGGCACGTGCCGGTTACAGCCACGTGGGACTGCGCCTTGAGCCGGCGACACCCGAAGAACATCACTTTGCGCTGGTAGCCGATGTCGGTTTGCGGCGTGAGACGCTGGCACGGCTGCGCGACACCGGTATTCGTGTGCTGGATGTTGAAATCCTGCGTCTTAAACCGGACACCGTCGTCGCCGACTTCGAGAAAATTCTGGCAGTCGGTGCGGAGTTTGGTGCCAGTGAATTGCTGGTGGCGGGTAACGATTCTGACGAGCAACGGCTGACGGAAAACTTCGTCCGGCTCTGTGATCTGGCGGCGCCTTACGGACTGCACCCGCACCTGGAGTTCATGCCCTGGACTGATGCGCGCAATCTTGAACAAGCGGTGCGCATTGTCGAAAACGCTGATCGTGAAAACGGCGCGGTATTGGTTGATGCTTTCCATTTCGACCGCTCGGGTTCTCGGCTGGAAGATCTGGTCAAAGTCGCCCCGTCACGGTTACGGTATGCGCAGTTGTGCGATGTGGCGGGGCCGCGACCGACAGACATGGCGGAGATTTTGCGTCAGGCCCGCAACGAGCGACGTTTTCCAGGGGATGGCGATTGTGATCTGGCGGGGTTGTTGCAGTGTTTGCCGGCCGATATTCCGCTAAGCCTGGAGATTCCAACGGTGAAGTTGTTGGAGCAGGGCGTGAGCGGGTTGCAACGGGCACAGATGGCGCTGGATAAGGCCCGGGAATTGTTGGCAAGAATCTAGAAGGTGCTGCGCACCTGTTCGCGGGCAAGCCACGCTCCTACAGGGTTTTCCATTGCTTTTGTAGGAGCGAGGCTCGCCCGCGAAGCTTTTGACTTTCGAAGTAAAAAAGGATCCCCAATGACCGTCAGCACCCCGCTCTCCGGCGTAAACCAACCCTTCAAAGGGATTTTGCTGATCGTCTTCGCCACCTTTCTCTTCTCCAGCCATGACGCCTTGTCGAAATACCTTTCGGGGTTCTACCCGATTGTCATGGTGGTCTGGGCCCGGTATGTGGTTCACACCTTGTTGATGGCAGGGATTTTTCTGCCGCAATCCGGGCTGCGAGTCCTACGCACCAAACGACCATTGCTGCAGTTGCTGAGGGCGTTGTGCCTGTTGGGCACCAGTCTGTTTTTCACCACCGGCTTGCAGTACATCCCGTTGGCCGAAGCCACCGCGGTCAACTTTCTTGCACCGGTCCTGGTGACTGCGCTGTCGGTGCCGCTGCTGCGTGAGCGCGTCACCCGTGGCCAATGGATCGCGGTGATTTGCGGATTTATCGGCGTATTGATCATCGTCCACCCCGGCGGTGATCTGTTCACGCCAGCGGTGCTGCTGCCGCTCTGCTCGGCGCTGTTTTTCTGCTTCTATCAATTGCTCACCCGCAAGCTCAGCAGCGTCGACAGCCCGACCACCAGCAACTTTTTCGCCGGGTTGTGCAACACCCTGGTGATGAGTGCGCTGGTGCCGTTCTTCTGGCAAGTGCCGAGCCTTGGGCATGGATTGATGATGGTGGCGCTGGGTGCGTGCGGGATGACGGCGCATTTGTTTCTGACTCAGGCATTCCGCTACGCCGCCCCTGCGCTGTTGGCGCCGTTCGGCTATTGCCAGATTGTCTTCGCCGGTTTGCTCGGCTGGTTGCTGTTTTCCCACACGCCGACCCTGACCACGGTGGTCGGGATCGCGGTGATTTGCTGCAGCGGTTTGGCGGCGGCCTGGCAGCAAAGCCGTCGCTGAACATGATCAGAATCTGAAGCGCACCACCAGGTTTTGCAGGCCGGTCGCCAGTTGCGACAGTTCCTGGCTGGTGGCGCTGGTCCGGGTCGAGGCGTCGGCACTTTCCAGCGACAGGTCGCGGATGTTCAGCAAATTGCGATCCACCTCGCGGGCCACTTGCGCCTGTTCCTCTGACGCGCTGGCGATCACCAGATTACGTTCATGGATCTGTTCCATTGCCCGGGTGATTTCTGCCAGTGCCAGACCCGCCTGTTCGGCAATCGACAAGGTATCGGCGACGCGCTGACTGTTGTCGTGCATCGACAGCACCACGCTGTCGGTATCGCCCCGCACCCGGCCAATCATCTGTTCGATTTCGCGGGTCGATTGCTGGGTGCGATGAGCCAGCGCCCGTACTTCATCGGCCACCACTGCAAACCCACGCCCGGCTTCCCCGGCGCGGGCGGCCTCGATGGCGGCATTGAGCGCGAGCAGGTTGGTCTGTTCGGCGATGGCGCGGATCACGTCCAGCACCTTGCCGATTTCCCGGGATTGCTCGGCCAGCGTCTGCACCTGTTGCAGAGCGAGGCCGGCATTGCTGCTCATCGCTTGAATCGAATCCAGTGTCTCAATGACCCGCGTCTGGCCCTGGTTGGCTTGCTGCGTGGACAGGCGAGTGCTGTCGGAAGTCGACACCGCGTTACGTGCGACTTCTTCCACCGCGACCGTCATCTCGTTGACGGCCGTGGCGGCTTGTTCGATTTCATTGTGTTGCTGTTGCAGTCGAGCGGAATCCTGCCGAGTGTTCTGATTCATCTGCAGCGCAGCCGCCGCCAATTGCGTCGAGGTGCCGCTGATCAGTTGCAGGGTTTCGCGCAGGCTGGTTTGCATGGCCGACAAGGCCTTGAGCAAACGTGCGGTTTCATCGCTGCCGTGGCTGTGGATCGGTTTACTCAAGTCCCCGGCGGCGACTTGCTCGGCCACGGCGACAGCCTGACGGATCGGAACGACGATGCTGCGAATCAGCAGCCAGGCCAGGCACAAAGTCAGGAGCGCAACGGCGATCAGCGCACCGATCACGGTGAACTTCACCTGGTTGTAAAGCGTATCGGCCTGGTTGGCCGACAGGCTGACTTCATTGGCGGCAAGGGCCATCAATTCGGCGAACTGGTCACCGGTCTGGGTCGAGTACTCCTGGATTTTGCCGTTGAGCAGCGCGGTCATGTCCTCGCTGCGGTTCTCCCGCGACAGCGCTTCGTATTGCGCCAACGCCTGACGGTAACGGGTGACGGTGGCGACGAACTTTTCGTACGGCTCCCGGTTGTAATCACCGACCAGCGGGGTGAATTTTTCCAGCGTCTCGCCCAGCCAGCCTTGTACTTGATGCAGGCGTGTGACGGTAGCATCGAGCACTTTCGGGTCGCGGTTGAGGGCCATGCGCAGGCTGAGAACGCGAATGCTCAGGACGTAGTCGCGGATTTCACCCAGGTAGCGAACGCTCGGCAGGGAGATGCTTTCCGTGTGCTGACCGGTGGCGCGGACCTGCGCAACCTGTTTGAGGGCGAACAAACCCTGCAACAGAACCAGCAGGGCGATAACGCCGAAGCTGATCACGGCGCGTTTGGCAATGCTCAAGTGACCTGGGGACATGGTGGGTCTCTGTGGTGTTGAGAAAAAAGGGGGCATTCATAAATCCTGCGCATAAAAAAACGCAGGCCCGGGATCAGGCCTGCGTTTGGGGTGTATCAGTTTTCGACTGTAGGAATCTTGCGCGGCGCCATGAAGTACATCCAGGTCAGCGCGATGAAGTACATCGCCGGAATGATGGTGAACAGCACGGTGTAGTTGTTGTTGGTGATGGTCAGAATGTGGCCGACCAACTGGGTCATGAACATCCCGCCGATCGCGGCGCACATGCCGCCGAAGCCGAACACCGTACTCATCATGTGTTTAGGCGTGTAGTCCATCACCAGGCTCCAGATGTTCGCGGTCCAGGCCTGGTGTGCACCGATGGCCAGGGAGATCGCAAACACCGCCACCCACAGGCTGCTCGAACCGGCGGCCATGACCACGCCGATGATGCAGCAGGCGAACAGGAACATCGACATCAGGCGCGCCTTGATCGGGTTGATCCCGCGGCCGATCAGGAACGAGGACAGGATGCCGCCGCCAACGCTGCCGAAGTCGGCAGTGAGGTAGATGATGATCAGCGGGATACCCATCTGGGTCACGTTGATCCCCAGGTTGTATTGCTGATTGAGGAACGGCGGCAGCCAGTACAGGTAGAACCAGAACACCGGCGCGGTGATCGAGTAGGCGAGGGCGAAGGCCCAGGTGCCACGCATGCGCAGGATTTTGGAGAACGGTACGCGGGATTGTTCCGGTTCGACTTCCTTCTGGATGTAGTCCAGTTCCGATTGTTTAACGCTTGGGTGATCTTCCGGGTTGAAGTACTTCAGGCCCCAGAACAGCAGCCAGATGCCGCCCAGCGACGCCATGCACAGGAACGCGGCCTGCCAGCCCCACACATGCAGGATCAGTGGCAGCAGCATCGGGGTGAACATCGCACCGACGTTGGTGCCGGCGTTGAAGATGCCGGTGGCCACGGCGCGTTCGCCGGCCGGGAACCACAACCGCGTGGTTTTCACGCAAGCCGGGTAGTTGGCGGCTTCGGTCAGCCCGAGGATAAAGCGGCAAACCATGAAGCCGACCGCTGACGTGGCCAGGCCGTGGGCGCCGGTCGCCAGGCTCCAGAGCAGCACCGCGCAGAAGAACACGCGCTTCACGCCGACCCGGTCGATCAGCCGGCCTTGCAGCACGAAACCGATGGCGTAGCCGACCTGGAACCAGAAGTTGATGTTGGCGTAATCCATCGCCGTCCAGCTCATTTCCTTGGCCAGGATCGGCTGCATCACGCCCAGTGCGGCACGGTCGATGTAGTTAAGGGTGGTGGCGAAAAACACCAGCGCCAGCATGCCCCAACGGGTCTTGCCGACGGCCATGGCGCCGCGGATCTTGTCGCCGATGCCACCGACGGCAGGAGTCGTGGAGGAACGCTCCACGGGAGAGCTTTGAGAAGGAGTCATGTAGGCCACCGATTATTTTTATGTGGTGTTCTGAGTCTTGGGTCACCGAGACCGATGGTTGTGACCGGACTCAATGTGTAGTGGATGGTGGGCAGTGGACGAAAAATCGTCAATTCGCCAAAGGCCATTGTGTTCGATAATCGCACGGAAAACTAACCGGATAGTACACTTTGAATTGCTGTGCTCGATACTACAGCCAATAATTTACTCCATGAAAAACGCGGTCCCTGTAGGAGCCGGCTTGCCGGCGATGGCGTCCGCGAAATCGCCATCGTCGGAACGCCGCCCGCAGCAAGCCGGCTCCTACAAAACCTCTAACAAGACAGTCTCCACCACCGGGAGTCGAAACATGCAGCGTTCCATTGCCACCGTGTCCTTGAGCGGTACCCTGCCGGAAAAACTCGAAGCCATTGCCGCCGCCGGTTTCGACGGGGTGGAGATTTTCGAGAACGACCTGCTCTATTACGACGGCAGTCCTCGGGAAATTAAACAGATGTGCGCCGATCTCGGGATCGCCATCACGCTGTTTCAACCGTTCCGTGATTTCGAAGGCTGCCGCCGCGACCGCCTGCCGCGAAATCTGGAGCGGGCCGAGCGCAAGTTCGACCTGATGCAGGAACTGGGCACTGACCTGGTGCTGGTGTGCAGCAACGCTTCCGCCGATTCCGTGGGTGATGAGCAAATCCTCATCGACGACCTGCGCCTGTTGGCCGAACACGCCGGTGCGCGTGGCCTGCGAATCGGTTACGAGGCGTTGGCCTGGGGCCGACACGTCAACACCTGGCAGCAGGTGTGGAACATCGTTCGCCAGGCGGACCACCCAAGTCTGGGCGTGTTGCTGGACAGTTTCCACACGTTGTCGCTCAAGGGCGATCCGAGTGCCATCGCCGACATTCCCGGCGAGAAAATTTTCTTCGTGCAAATGGCTGACGCGCCGATCCTGGCCATGGACGTGTTGGAATGGAGCCGGCATTTCCGCTGCTTCCCGGGCCAGGGCGAATTCGATTTGCCGGGGTTCCTCGCGCCGATCATCAAAAGTGGCTACACCGGGCCGTTGTCGCTCGAGATCTTCAACGACGGCTTCCGCGCCGCACCGCCACGGGCCAACGCCGCCGATGGTTTGCGTTCGTTGCTGTACCTGGAAGAGAAGACCCGCGAGCGGCTGGCGCAGGAAACCAAACCCACGGCCAGCCCGGACATTCTGTTCGAGACGCCGAAGGCCAGTGAATACAACGGCATCGAATTTCTTGAGTTCGCCGTGGACGAAAGCCTCGGCGCCAGGCTTTCTCATTGGCTGGAGCGGCTGGGCTTCGTCAAGGCCGGCCAACACCGTTCAAAAAGTGTGAGCCTGATGCGTCAGGGCGACATCAACCTGATTCTCAACTCCGAGCCCTACTCGTTTGCCCATAGCTTTTTCGAAGCGCATGGCCCGTCGCTTTGCGCCACTGCGGTGCGGGTCAATGACAGCGCCAGCGCGCTGGCCCGGGCCGTGGCTTACAAAGGTCAGCCTTATCGCGGACTGGTCGGCCCCAATGAGCTGGAGCTGGCTGCGGTGCGCGCGCCGGATGGCAGCCTGATTTACCTGGTGGACCAGGACGCCGACGTCTACGGCACCGACTTCAATCTGCAACCGACGGAAACGGCCAGCGGTGGCCTCAAGCGCATCGACCACATGGCCATGGCGTTGCCGGCCGACAGCCTCGACAGTTGGGTGCTGTTCTACAAAAGCCTGCTGGATTTCGAGGCCGATGACGAAGTAGTGCTGCCCGATCCGTATGGTCTGGTAAAGAGCCGGGCACTGCGTAGCCGCGACAGCTCGATCCGCTTGCCGCTGAACATTTCCGAGAACCGCAACACCGCGATCTCACACGCGCTGTCGAGTTATCGCGGCTCCGGTGTGCATCACATCGCGTTTGACTGCGACGATATCTTTGCCGAAGTCCGTCGGGCCAAGGAGGCGGGCGTACCGCTGCTGGATATCCCGCTCAACTATTACGATGACCTGGCGGCGCGGTTCGATTTCGACGACGAATTCCTCAGCGAACTGGCTTACTACAACGTGCTCTACGACCGTGATGCCCAGGGCGGTGAGCTGTTCCACGTTTACACCGAGCCGTTCGAAGGGCGGTTCTTCTTTGAAATCATCCAGCGTAAAAACGGCTATGCCGGTTACGGTGCGGCGAATGTGGCGGTGCGGCTGGCGGCGATGGCCAAGTCCCGCAGCGGCGCCGTTCGTCAGGCGAAGTTGTAGCAATTTCGTAAACGCGAGGTTAAACCGCTGCCGCGCGGCTTCCTTCACTGTGCCGTGCGGCTCATAATCGCCAGCCTGTGCAGTGATGGCCGTGAGCCCGCAATGACAATGACATCAGAACTCTCCGTAGCGCCCGACGAACCCTTGGCCGAGCCACGCAAGAGTCGCAAGAACAACCCGGAAAAGACCCGCGAGAACATTCTTCAAGAGGCCATTGTAGAGTTCGTCCAGCAGGGGCTTTCCGGCGCTCGCGTCGATGCGATCGCCGAGCGTATCCACACCTCAAAACGCATGATCTATTACTACTTCGGCAGTAAGGAACAGCTCTACATCGAGGTGCTGGAGAAGCTCTACGGCGATATCCGCAGCACCGAAAACCGCCTGCACCTGGCCGAATTGGCGCCGGTGGAGGCGATTCGGCGGTTGGTGGAATTCACCTTCGATCACCATGATCGCAATGTCGATTTCGTGCGCATCGTCAGCATCGAGAACATTCACAATGCCGAATTCGTGAAGCGCTCCGATGCGATCAAGGCGATGAACAACACCATTCTTGATTCACTTGGCGTGATATTGCGTCGCGGGGCTGAAGAAGGTGTGTTCCGGGCGGGGCTTGAGCCGCTGGATGTGCATCTGTTGATCAGTTCGTTCTGCTTCTATCGCGTGTCGAACCGCCATACGTTTGGTGAGATTTTTCAGATCGACCTGCCGGACGAAAGCATCAAGCAGCGTCATCGAGAGATGATTTGCGAGTCGGTGTTGCGATACCTGCAGGCCTGACGCCTTCGCGGGCGAGCCTCGCTCCTACAGGTTTTGCGTTGATCTGTAGGAGCGAGGCTTGCCCGCGAAGCTTTTCAGCTATTCATGCTTTGAAAATGCGCGAGCATTCGTTGCGCATCCGGCACCACGCCGCTGAACAATTCAAACGCCTTCACCGCCTGAAACACCGCCATGTTGCCGCCATCCAGTGTCCGGCATCCCAAGGCGCGGGCGTTGCGCAGCAGTTCGGTTTCCAGCGGGAAGTACACGATCTCCGCCACCCACAACTGTGGCCTTAGCAACTCCACCGGGACCGGCATGCCAGGCAGTTTTTTCATGCCCATGGGCGTGGTGTTTACCAGGCCGTCAGCCTGAGCCAGCGTGTTCGGCAAATCATGACCCGCCACGGCTCGGCCAGCGCCGAAATGCTGATTGAGATTGTCCGCCAGACTCTGCGCGCGACTGATTTCCACATCGAAAATGCTCAACCGCTGTACGCCTTCGCTCAATAGCGCGTGGGCCACTGCTGCACCGGCACCACCGGCGCCCATCTGGACGACACGCTCAAGGGCAACGCCCTGCAAGCCACGGCGAAAACCTTCGGCAAATCCCAGGCAATCGGTGTTGTGGCCGATGCGTCTGCCGTCCTTCAACACCACCGTGTTCACCGCGCCGATACCGCGGGCTTCCGGCGACAATTCGTCGAGCAGAGGGATGATCGACTGCTTGCACGGAAACGTGATGTTCAGACCGGTGAAGTTCATACGTTCCGCCGCCATCAACAGGTCGGGCAGGGCGCTGCTGTCGAGTTTCAACTGATCTAGATCGATCAGGCGGTAGAGGTAACGCACACCCTGGGCGTCGCCTTCATGTTCATGCAGTGCGGGCGTACGGGACGCCTGAATGCCGGCGCCGATCAGCCCGGCCAGTACCGCGTTGTTCTGAGTCACGGCGTTCACCCTTTCAAGCGCAGGCTGAAATGCTCCAGCGCCAGGCGATAGCCGTGGCTGCCGAAACCGGCCATTACTGCGGTGGCAATGGCTGAAACAAAGGAGTGGTGGCGGAAAGGTTCACGAGCATGGACGTTGGACAGGTGGACTTCGATCACCGGCAATTCGCTGGCGACCAAGGCATCACGAATAGCGACCGAGGTGTGGGTCCAGGCGGCGGGGTTGATGACGATCCCGGCGCAACGGCCGCGGGCGGCGTGAATCCAGTCGAGCAGTTCGCCTTCATGGTTGGTCTGGCGAAACTCCACCGCCAGGCCGAACTCTTCGGCGGCCCGGCCGCACAACGCTGCGATATCCGCCAGGGTTTCGTGGCCGTAAGTTACCGGTTCACGGGTGCCGAGCAGGTTCAGGTTCGGGCCGTTGAGCACCAGAACGATAGGGTTCATCAGGGTCTCTCCACATATTATTTTTGGCATGGGCTGATGCTTCAGCCTGTGGAGATAAATTGTACTAGATGGTTAATTTGGTCAATTGAACAGGCGCCAAGACGGAGGTTTGTGTGCGGTGATCGGACGGTTTCGGCATCTCAACGCGGCAAATGCTCGATCAGAAAATCAATAAACGCCCGTAATCGCAGAGGCACATGGCGGCTTTGCGGGTAAAGCAGGGTGAATGGTCGTGACCGTCCGCCGTAAGGTTTGAGGATTTCCACCAGCGAGCCATCGGCCAGCTCTTTTTCGACGATAAAACGATAGGTCTGGAATAGACCCGCCCCATGTTTGGCCAGGGTCACACCGCCCAGCACGTCGTCGGAACAACTAAGATCGCCCTCGGCGAGAATCTCGCGCTGCACGCCATCGTCGTTGAACAGCCAGGCAATCCGCCGACCGCTGCTGGGCAAATCGTACTGGATGCATTCATGATTTTTCAGGTCGTCCAGGGTTTGCGGCGTGCCCGCGCGCTTCAGGTAATCGGGGCTGGCGATCATCACCAATTGCGCGTCCTCCAGTTGCCGGGCGATCAGCCCGGAATCCGGAATCGCCCGCACGCGGATGGCCAGGTCATAGCCTTCACCGACGAAATCGATGTTGCGATTGCTGATGTGCGACTCGACTTTCACCTGCGGAAAACGCTCCCGAAACGCCGGCAGCAACGGCAGGATCCGGTGATGCGCATACGTCGTGGGAATACTGATGCGCAGGGTGCCGGAAGGCTCTTGCTGCTGGCCCATCACTTCGCGTTGGGCCTCGACCAATTGCGCCAGCGCCTGACGACATTCTTCGTAATACCGGCGCCCGCTATCCGTCAGTTTGACGCTGCGAGTGGTGCGCGCGAACAGCCGCACACCCAAGCGTTCCTCCATGCGCGATACGGAACGACTCACCGCTGCCGGCGTCACGCCAGCGACCAGCGCGGCGGCGGTAAAGCTGCCAGCTTCAGCGGCGAGGCAAAACAGTTCGATGCTGCCGAGCTGAAGATCGTCGAATGTTCGCTGCATGATTGATTACACCGGGGATCAAATGAAGGACTTGATGCAGTGTTTATCAAATTGCGGAAAGGATTGCTTACCATTTTTGCAGCGTATCGCCACGCCCGATGCGAGTTGGAACGCTAGCCTCAAGTTCGGGCGATAACGTGAAGGCTTGCACCGGTTATCGGATTTTCAAGGGAATGACGGGTCATTGGGCTCATTAACCTAACGGATGGGTTAGCATGAAATTGTTCAGCTACAAAGGGCTTTCAATGGTGATCATGTTGCGCGATGAACACTGCCCACCGCATACGCATGTAGACGCCGGAGCCTGGAGCGCACGCTTCAAGTTCTGCTTTTGGCACAACGGCGTAGAGCTGTGGGATGTGGTGCCTCTTCCAACCGGCCACCTGCCGCCGTGCTGGAAGGCTTGCGTCACGCACTCCGACAGCCTGCTCA
The DNA here is from genome assembly GCF_017351735.1 of Pseudomonas sp. FW300-N2A2. Taxonomy (NCBI): domain Bacteria; kingdom Pseudomonadati; phylum Pseudomonadota; class Gammaproteobacteria; order Pseudomonadales; family Pseudomonadaceae; genus Pseudomonas; species Pseudomonas sp. FW300-N2A2. The sequence continues at coordinate 112,940 of NZ_JACNDU010000009.1, forward strand.
TTTGCGTCGTGCCCGTAAGATCTGGTGGGAAAAGCTGCACACGGTCTGCCTCAATCATCAGATATGGGACTGGCAGACCAGCGAAGTCGCCGTGGTGAAAAGGATTGCCAGTGCGACCAACATGATTTATTCGGCTTGCTATGAGCCCGAGACGAACAAGACCTTGCTGGCGCTGTTTGGCGTTTCGGAGGGTGTGGAGATCAAGTTATGAAATCGATAGAGGCGAAAACACTGGCGGATCGGCCTGTGACAGAAGCCGCGCTGGATACGGCCATCCGTCGTGGGCAAGCGCGTCACAAAGGTGGTTTTCAGGTGACGGCCGTGTCCTTTGTGGAGCCGTGTCTGGCAGTCAGTTTCGTTGATGGCAGTGGGGTGCTGCTGCCGGTGCAGCACTATCCGGAGTTCGATGGATTCGAGGTCGAGGATTTCGCCGACCTGAAAGTCGGTTTTTCCGGAGCCGCCCTCTGCCATGAGGGCAAGGATTTGCATGTATCCATCGCTGGCATGATCTCGGCGAGCAAGCCGCTGATGGACATGGCCGCCTCGGTCATCGCTTCTCGCAATGGTCGCCAAAGCAGCGCCGCCAAAGCGGAGGCGGCGCGAGCCAATGGTCGCAAGGGCGGACGTCCGCGCAAGCCAGAAATCACCGAATGAGCACGCACAAAAAAGCCGTCGAAATGACGGCTGTTTTGTATCGAACGGCTGCAATCAACGCCGGGTCAACAACACCCCGGATTCCATGTGGTGAGTCCACGGGAACTGGTCGAACATTGCGCATTGGGTAATGCGGTGGGTGTCGTGCAACTGGGCGATGTTGGCCGCGAGGGTTTCCGGGTTGCAGGAGATGTACAGGATATTGTCGAAGCGTCGGGTCAACTCGCAGGTGTCCGGGTCCATGCCGGCGCGAGGCGGGTCGACGAAGACGCTGCCGAACTCGTAGCTCTTGAGGTCGATGCCGTGCAGGCGACGGAACGGGCGAACTTCGTTCAGGGCTTCGGTCAGCTCTTCAGCGGACAGGCGCACCAGCGTGACGTTATCCACCGCGTTTTCGCTGAGGTTGCTCAGCGCTGCGTTGACTGAGGTCTTGCTGATCTCGGTGGCCAGCACTTTGCGTACGCGGGTCGCGAGCGGCAGCGTGAAGTTGCCGTTGCCGCAATACAGCTCCAACAGATCGTCGGGACGATCGCCGAGTGCGTCAAAAGCCCAGTTCAACATCTTCTGGTTCACGGTGCCGTTGGGCTGAGTGAACGCGCCTTCCGGCTGGCGGTAGCTGAACGTGCGGCCACCGACTTCAAGTTTTTCGACGACGTAATCGTGGCCGATGACTTCGCGTTTGCCTTTCGAGCGACCAATCACGCTGACGTTCAAGTCGGCTGCCAGCTTCGATGCCGCCGCGTGCCAGTGTTCGTCCAGTGGACGGTGGTAGCACAACGTGATCATTGCATCGCCGGCCAGGGTGGTCAGGAACTCCACCTGAAACAGCTTGTGGCTCAGGGCCGCACTGGCTTTCCACGCGGCCTTGAGCTGCGGCATCAGTTGATTGATGCGCAGGCTGGCAATCGGGAACTCTTCGATCAGGATCGGCGTGCGTTTGTCTTCCTGGGAAAACATCGCGTAGTGACGCTCGCCGGCTTCACGCCACAGGCGGAATTCGGCACGCAGGCGGAAGTTCTTCAGCGGCGAGTCAAATACGGCTGGCTCAGGCGCATCGAACGGGGCCAGCAGGTCGCGCAGGCGCGTGACCTTTTCTTCGAGCTGAACGGTGTAAGCCTGGGAATCAAAAGTCATGCGTTGAACCAACCCAACTTGATCACAAACAGAATCGACAGAATCACCAGCGCCGGGTTCAGCTCACGGCCGCGACCGGACAGCAGCTTGATGGCGGTCCAGGAAATGAAACCGAAGGCGATGCCGTTGGCGATGGAGTAAGTGAATGGCATGGCCAGCGCAGTGACCACGACCGGTGCGGCAACGGTGATGTCGTCCCAGTCTATTTCGGCCAGGCCGGAAGTCATCAGGACTGCGACGAACAGCAGTGCCGGCGCCGTGGCAAATGCCGGAACACTGGCGGCCAGTGGCGAGAAGAACAGCGCCAGCAGGAACAGGATCGCCACCACAATGGCCGTCAGACCGGTGCGGCCACCGGCGCTCACGCCCGCTGCGGATTCGATGTAACTGGTGGTGGTCGACGTACCCAGCAACGAACCGGCCATGGCCGCGGTGCTGTCCGCGATCAGCGCGCGGCCCATTTTCGGCATGTGGCCGTCCTTGCCCATCAGGCCGGCGCGTTTGGCGACGCCGATCAGAGTGCCGGAGTTGTCGAACAGGTCGACGAACAGGAAGGCGAAGATGACGCTGACCAGACCGATGTCCAGTGCACCCTTGATGTCCAGTTGCAGGAAGGTCGGCGCCAGCGATGGCGGCATCGACATCACGCCGCCGAACGGGGTGAAACCGAGGGCAATCGACGCAATGGTCACGACCAGAATCCCGATCAGCACCGCACCGCGCACGGCGAGGGCTTCAAGGGCAACGATCAGGGCAAAACCCAGGGTGGCGAGGATCGGTGCCGGTTGTTTCAGGTCACCGAGGCCGACCATGGTCGCCGGATTGCTGACCACGATGCCGGCGTTGTGCAGGGCGATCAGCGCCAGGAACAGGCCGATACCGGCAGCAATCGCCGAACGCAGCGGCAGCGGGATGCTGTTGATGATCCATTCCCGGATGCGGAAGATCGACAGCAGGAAGAAGCACACTGCCGAGATGAATACCGCGCCCAGCGCCACTTGCCAGGTGTGGCCCATGTGCAGGACCACGGTGTAGGTAAAGAAGGCGTTCAGGCCCATGCCCGGTGCGAGGGCGATCGGGTAGTTGGCGATCAGGCCCATGGTCGTGGAGCCGATGGCGGCTGCCAGACAGGTGGCGACAAACACCGCACCTTTGTCCATGCCGGTCTCGCCGAGGATGCTCGGGTTGACGAACAGAATGTAGGCCATGGCCAGGAAGGTCGTGACGCCCGCAAGAATCTCGGTCCGCACGTTGGTGTTGTGTGCCTTGAGTTGAAACAGCCTTTCCAGCATGTCTGCTCCCCGTGGCGCGCCCGGCGCCGTGAATGTATCGACCTCAACAGCAAAGCACAGACCGCTGCAGGCGCCTGGTAATTTTCTGTGGGTCGGAAAAAGCCGCGCATCATACCAGCCGCGTGGGGTTGTGGCTGCTTATGGTGGTGATCGTCGTCGATGTTTTGCGTTAAAGCCAAGTGCGCCATACTGCGCGCTGGTTTTGGGGGACATGGGGATTGCATGAAAAAGCGTCTGGTTAACGTATTTGGAGTATTGATTGCCTTGATGCTGGGGGCGCAAACCGCTTCGGCTGCCTCGGCGGCGCCGTTGAGCCAGGTCAAGGTGCTCAAGGTCGAGTCGCCAGCCTGTGGGTTTGAAGACATTGGCGAGGGGCAGGAGGCAACACGCTGCGATCACAGCGGGCCGAGCATCAAGATCTACGTGCTGGAAGTCGGCTATGGCCGCAAGGCGCAAGTCGGGCTGGACGGTTTTGATGTGGACGGCACCCGAACCCCGATCTGCGCCTTTGATAACGGCAACCTGACCGATTGCACCGTCGGCAGAAAAACCGTGGGCTATCTGTATGTCTTCGATCTGGCCGGCAAGCAAGAAGGCACGTTCACCTTCAGCAACACGTCCATCAATGCGCCGGGCAACACGCTGTCGACGCAGCTTTACATCAAGTAACGGCCGGCTCGAACAAGGGTCAGGAAAGCTGACTACGCTTTAAAGATCATCCTGTGGATTGCGCCCATGACCTTTAGAGCCCTGATTACCCTCGCCGAGGGCATCGATGACCTGCAAACCGTGACGCTGATCGATGTGCTGCGCCGCGCCAAGGTTGAAGTGGTGGTGGCCAGCATCGAGGGCCGGCGCATGCTCACCTGTGCCCGCGGCACCCGCGTGACGGCCGATGCAATGCTGGTGGATTTGCTGGCCCAGCCGTTCGACCTGGTCGCGCTGCCTGGCGGTGCCGTCGGCGCGCAACATCTGGCAGGCCATCAACCCTTGCAGCAATTGATCAAGGATCAGGCGGCAGCCGGCCGTCTGTTCGCCGGCATCGCCGAAGCCCCGGCCCTGGCACTTCAGGCCTTTGGCGTCCTGCGTCAACGGCGGATGACGTGCCTGCCGACCGCTAGTCATCAACTGTCGGGTTGCAACTTCGTCGACCAACCGGTGGTGGTCGACGGCAACTGCGTGACCGCTCAAGGTTCAGGCGGCGCTTTGGAGTTTGCCCTGACACTGGTGGAACAACTTTGCGGCAAGGCCATGCGTGCGACGGTGGCGGGGGAGTTGATGGTTTAGAACGTGTCAGGCGTGGACTGCGAGGGGTTTGATGACCGGTTGCTCCCGCTGCTCTGCTTGCCAGAGATCGTAGTCGGTCTGAACCCCTAGCCATATCCGCGCCTTACCAATTCCGGCCCGCTCCAGACGGACTGCCAGGTCTGGACTGATCGGCGCATGGCCATGCAGCACCCGCGAAAGGTGAGGGCGTGCAAACCCCAAATGCCGGGCAAGTTCCGTCACGCTGATGCCCAGTTCGGGCAGGACGTCCATCAACAGTGTTTCGCCAGGGTGTGGCGGGTTGTGCATGGGCATGTCCTGCCTCCTGTCAGTGGTAGTCCAGATAGTCGACCAACTCGATATCCGAACCGATAAAACGAAAAATAACCCGCCAGTTTCCTGAAACGCTCAGTGCCCAGAACTCGGCCAATTCGCCCCTGAGCGGGTGTAATCGCCATCCCGGTAGATCGAGGTCACCCGGTGCCATTGCGCGGTCCATGAATTGCAGCATCCGAGACAGACGCTTTGCATGGTCTGCCCGGATTCCACGCGTCGAACCTGTTTCATAGAAACCGCGAAGGCCTTTGTGCTGAAAGGATTTGATCATGGGTTGAGTGTAAGGCGTTACATTACACTCAATGCACTATCTATGTATTGCACCTGGTCGGCAAATTTGTGCTCTGCCTCAGTATTTCAAACCTTGGCTTCTTCCACTGGCACATGCATGCGATCCCGGTTGGCCAGGGTCGGAAACAGTTTGATCCAGACCCCGGTCACCACCAGCGTGCCGATGCCGCCCATGACCACCGCCGGCACGGTGCCGAACCAATGGGCGGTGAGACCGGATTCGAACTCGCCCAGCTGGTTCGAAGCGCCGATGAACAGGCCGTTGACGGCGCTGACCCGGCCGCGCATTTCATCCGGGGTTTCCAGTTGCACGAAGGACGCGCGGATCACCATGCTGATCATGTCTGCTGCGCCCAACACGACCAGCACCGCCAGCGAGAACCAGAATGAAGTGGACAGGCCGAACGCAATGGTCGCGACGCCGAATACACCGACGGCGGTGAACATCACCCGACCGACCTTGCGATCCACGGAGAACCGCGCCAGCCATAGCGACATCAGCAACGCGCCCACTGCCGGAGCCGAACGCAACAAGCCCAGGCCCCATGGCCCGGTCAGCAGAATGTCCTTGGCAAACACCGGCAGCAAGGCCGTCGCGCCGCCGAGCAGCACGGCAAACAGATCCAGAGAAATCGCCCCGAGAATATCCGGTCGGCTGCGAATGAAGCGGATACCCGCCAGCAGCGAGTCCAGGGTGGCCTTGCCTTTGTTCAATGGCGTTTGCCGTGCGGGCAGGTTGAGCATCAGCAGGCAGGCGATCACATAGAGAATCACGGTCGGGCCGTAGACCCAGACGCTGCCAAAGGCATACAGCAAGCCGCCGAGGGCCGGCGCGACGATGGTCGCCGATTGTTGGGCGGACTGTGCAGCGGCAACGGCGCGGGGGAACAGCGCGGAGGGAACGATACTTGGCAGCAGCGCCTGGGTGGTCGGCATCTCGAAGGAGCGCGCGGCGCCGAGCAGAAACGCGAGGATGAAGATCATTTCCCGGGTGACATGGCCGGTGGCGCCGCCAATCGCCAGGGTCAAGGCAATCAAGGCTTGCAGCGACTGACAGATCGCCGCGACTTTGCGCCGGTCGTAGCGGTCGGCGACATGCCCGGTGTGCAACATGAACAGCACGCGTGGGGCAAATTCCACCAGGCCGACCAGGCCCAGATCCAGCACGTTGCCGGTCAGTTGATAGAGGTTCCAGCCGATGGCCACGGTGAGCATCTGAAAGCCGCTGGCGGTAAACACCCGGGCCAGCCAGAACGCGATGAAAGGGCGGTGATGACGTAACAGCAAAGGCGCTTGGCTGGGCATCGGAGGCAGATCTTGAGCGAGGGGAGGCCCGAGATTATCACCAACCTGTAACCAAAAGTTGCAGAGGCAGGAAATTTAGTTAGCTAGACACCGATCCCGAAATCCCTGAAATCCCCTGTGGGAGCGAGACCGGCTTGCCGGCGAAGGCGTCGGTACATACAACCTATAAGGGACAGACAGACCGCTTTCGCGAGCAGGCTCGCTCCCACAGGAATGTGTTGCCAGCTATGACTGTGGCTATGAGGCAACCTGTCACGCGGCAAAAGACCACACCGTCCATCGCCAAAAACCGGACTACTCTTTTACCCATGCTTGATCCAGATCAAGGCCTTTGCGGAATTGATCTGGTGGCCAGATGGCCGAATTCCCTACGTGTGATGTTTGTAAAAAGAAGAACGAATTCAAATTCGCCACACTCCTATTCGTGGGGGCCGTGGGTGTAGGCCGCAAGCCTTCAGCCGGTATTACCTGACAGAGGAAGACTTATGTTCGGTTTGGAGGCGCTTGATCTCGCCCGAATTCAGTTCGCGTTCACCATCTCGTTCCACATCCTGTTCCCGGCCATCACCATTGGTCTGGCGAGTTACCTGGCGGTACTCGAAGGCCTGTGGCTGAAAACCAATAACGACACCTACCGCGATCTGTACCACTTCTGGTCGAAGATCTTTGCCGTCAACTTCGGCATGGGCGTGGTCTCCGGGCTGGTCATGGCCTATCAGTTCGGCACCAACTGGAGCCGTTTTTCGGACTTCGCCGGTTCCGTCACCGGGCCGTTGCTGACGTACGAAGTACTGACCGCGTTCTTCCTTGAAGCCGGTTTCCTTGGGGTCATGCTGTTCGGCTGGAACAAGGTCGGGCGCAATCTGCACTTCTTCGCCACGGTCATGGTCGCCATCGGCACGCTGATCTCGACCTTCTGGATTCTCGCTTCCAACAGCTGGATGCAGACCCCGCAGGGCTTCGAAATCGTCAACGGCCAGGTAATTCCAACCGACTGGCTGGCGGTGATCTTCAACCCGTCGTTCCCGTACCGCCTGATGCACATGGCGACGGCCGCGTTTGTCGCGACCGCATTCTTCGTCGGTTCCTCGGCGGCCTGGCATTTACTGCGCGGCAAGGACAACCCGGCAATCCGTACCATGCTCTCGATGGCCATGTGGATGGCCTTGATCGTCGCGCCGATTCAGGCGGTCATCGGTGACTTCCACGGTCTCAATACGTTGAAGCATCAACCGGCGAAAATCGCCGCGATCGAAGGCCACTGGGAAAACCACGGCGATGAACCGACCCCGCTGATCCTGTTCGGCTGGCCGGACATGAAAGAAGAGAGGACCAAGTTCGCCATCGAGATTCCGTACCTGGGCAGCCTGATCCTCACGCACTCGCTGGACAAACAGGTGCCGGCGCTCAAGGAGTTCCCGCCGGAAGACCGGCCGAATTCGACCATCGTGTTCTGGTCGTTCCGGATCATGGTCGGCTTGGGCATGCTGATGATCTTTACCGGTCTGTGGAGCCTGTGGCTGCGCAAAAGCGACAAGCTGTACACCTCGCGACCGTTCCTGTACCTGGCATTGTGGATGGGGCCGTCCGGCCTGATCGCGATCCTCGCCGGTTGGTTTACCACTGAAATCGGTCGTCAGCCTTGGGTCGTCTACGGCCTGATGCGCACGGCGGATGCGTCCTCCAATCACAGCTTCATGCAGATGAGCATCACGCTGATCCTGTTCGTCGTGGTCTATTTCGCGCTGTTCGGTGCCGGTCTGGGCTACATGATGCGCCTGGTGCGCAAAGGGCCGAAGATCGACGAAGGCAAGGAAACCAACGACGGTGGTCCCGGCCAGAAACGCACACCGGCGCGTCCCCTGTCTGCGGCTGACGATGATGGCGCCGAAAACGACCACAGCCCCAGCCTGACCAAGGAGATTTGAGTCATGGGTATTGATCTTCCGCTGATCTGGGCCGTGATCATCATCTTCGGCATCATGATGTACGTGGTCATGGACGGCTTCGACCTGGGCATCGGGATTCTCTTCCCGTTCATTCCGGGCAAGACCGACCGTGACGTGATGATGAACACCGTCGCACCGGTCTGGGACGGCAATGAGACCTGGCTGGTGCTGGGCGGTGCGGCGTTGTTCGGCGCCTTCCCGCTGGCGTATTCGGTGGTGCTCTCGGCGCTGTACCTGCCGCTGATTTTCATGCTGATCGGGCTGATCTTTCGCGGCGTGGCGTTCGAGTTCCGCTTCAAGGCCAAGGACGACAAGCGCCACCTCTGGGACAAGGCGTTCATTGGTGGCTCCATCGCTGCGACTTTCTTCCAAGGCGTCGCGTTGGGGGCGTTCATCGATGGGCTGCCGGTGGTCAACCGTCAGTTCGCCGGCGGGTCACTGGACTGGCTGACACCGTTCACGATGTTCTGCGGCGTGGCGTTGGTGGTGGCTTATGCGCTGCTCGGTTGCACTTGGCTGATCATGAAAACCGAAGGCAAGTTGCAGGAACAGATGCACAACCTGGCGCGGCCGCTGGCGTTCGTGGTGCTGGCGGTGATTGGTATCGTCAGCATCTGGACGCCGCTGGCTCACGCGGAGATCGCCGCGCGCTGGTTCACGTTGCCGAATCTGTTCTGGTTCCTGCCGGTGCCGATTCTGGTGTTGGTGACCATGTACGGCCTGATCCGCGCTGTGGCTCGCAATGCGCACTACACGCCGTTTCTGCTGACGCTGGTGCTGATCTTCCTCGGCTACAGCGGTCTGGGCATCAGCCTGTGGCCGAACATCGTGCCGCCGTCGATCTCGATCTGGGACGCCGCCGCACCGCCGCAAAGCCAGGGCTTCATGTTGGTCGGCACCTTGTTCATCATCCCGTTCATCCTGGGTTACACCTTCTGGAGCTACTACGTGTTCCGCGGCAAGGTCACCCATGAAGATGGTTACCACTAATCCTGTAGGAGCAAGCTTGCTCGCGATGGCGTCATCACTGACGCCATCAACCTTGAAGAGGAGGGTTGGAACGCCATGACTGGTAAACACACTTTGGAAGAAATCCAGGCGGCAGAGAAAAAGCCGCTCTGGCAGCGGCTCGGCTGGCTGGCGATGATCTGGACTGGCAGTGTGGTGGCGCTGTTCATCGTTGCGAGCCTGATGCGCATGTTCATGAATGCCGCAGGCCTGTCGACCCACTGAATTCGCAAAATCCCATCCCGATGCCTTGCGGCACGGATTTACAACCCTCCTGCGCTGGAGGGTTTTTTTTGTCCGGGATTATTTTCGGGCTTTGAGGATCACGAACTTCGGTGTGGCCGCCACTTGTTCGACGCCACGGAACAACCGCGCCAGTTTGCTGTGATAACCCAGATGACGGTTGCCGACGATGTACAGCGCGCCGCCCACCACCAGCGCTTCGCGCGCTTGCTGGAACATCCGCCAGGCGAGGAAATCGCCCACGACTTGTTGTTGGTGAAACGGGGGGTTGCACAGCACCACGTCCAGTGACTGCGGCTCCTGCCCGGCCAGACCATCCCCGGCACGCACGATCACGTTCCGGTCACCCAGCGCCGCGCGCCAGTTTTCGGCGGCCGATTGCACGGCCATGAAGGATTCGTCCACCAGCGTGTAATGCGCCTGCGGGTTTTGCAGAGCGCTGGCAATGGCCAAAACGCCGTTACCGCAGCCCAGATCCGCGACCCGTGCCGTGCCGAGGTTTGTCGGCAAGTGCGGCAAAAAGGCTCGGGTACCGATATCCAGCCCTTCGCGGCAGAACACATTGGCGTGGTTGAGCAGTTCAATCGCCGGCGCATCGAGCTGATAGCGAGTCGGGTAGGGCGACGTTGCGGGTGCTTTGGCTTCAACGGTGGTCATCAACAGCCGAGCCTTTTTCACCGCCAGCGAGGCTTGAACCGGACCGATGTAGCGCTCCAGCAAATCCCCGGCGGCGCGTGGCAGATGCTTGATCATGGCGCCGGCAATCACTTGGGCGCCGGGCGCCAGTTGGCTTTGCAGACGGATCAGTTGTTCTTCCAGCAAGGCCAGGGTTTTCGGTACACGAATCAGGACCCGATCAAACGGGCCGCTAAACGCTTCGCTGGCAGGTACGCGAGGCACGGCATCAAATGCCTGAGCGTTACGGATCAGATTTTTTTCCAGGCCCTGAAAGGCCAGGAACGAGTCGCCGCTGCTGGTCACCTGAACCTTGCCAGCGAGGCTGGCAGCCAATGCGCCAAAGCTGTCGTTGAGCACCAAAACACGCGTATCCGGAGTCGGTTGTTGTTCGGCCAGGTGATTGAGCAGGTATTCGTCGGCGGCATCGAACGCTTGCAGCGGTTCGTTCTGCTGTTCTGGCTGGCGGATCAGGTCGAGGCGGGCGAAGGGTGTTTCGAGCAAAGGCATGGGGCGGGGCTCTGGGTAAATCAACGGGTATCCCGCGGCCCAGGGGCGTTGTAGCGGGCGAGGCCGTCCGAGTGCACTGCGTCGTGAAGGTTCACACGTCAACACTCAGGAGGAATCGCAAATGGTACGTTACTCGCAGGTTTTAATCGATCAACGTGTCGAGGTGCTTTTGAGGTGACCGGCCTTGATCGCGGCGATGATCGCGGCAATCTTGTTGCTGACTCCGAGTTTCAAAATCACGCTTTGAATGTGGAAATGGATGGTCCGTGCGCTCAGGTTGAGAATTCGCGCGCTTTCTTCAGCCGTCTTGCCGGCTGCCGCCAGTTCCAATACGTCGATTTCCCGTGGAGATAAATGCGCAGCGGGTGGTTTCAGCATTTTCTTGGGCAGCGATTGCGCGATCAGCGCATGAAGATGACGGCACATGAATACCGAGAAACCGAGGTTTTCATACAGCTCCAGGGCCGTGATCGGGCAATGGCTCCTTGCCAGGCTCAGAATGCTGCACAGGCCGCTGTCTTCGTCATGCAGCGATTGTGACCAGCCGTGCTGCAAACCATGCGTTTCCAAGGCCTCCCACAGGGAAGGAACCTTGGAGAAAAGAGTTTCGCTCCACATAATGGGCAGCATTGAGTGATTGCAATGAGCTACTACCGGGTCCACCGAGCTTAAGTTTTTCTGTTCATAATACTTGTTCCAGATGGTTGGGTAATTGTTGTGTCGGATAGTGTTGAGCTGGTTGTTTTTTGTTTGATAAGTGGTTGAAAAAGCGAAAAATTTAAACCCGATGTTTTTCGCGAATTCAAGTGCGATCGGGTACGCGGCATCAATATGCTTCGTGCTCGATAGTTGGTTGAGTTGTGATTCCTTCCACCGCTCCATCATGTATCTCCATTTTACAATCTGCCGGGGTGCTGATTGGATCCGAAATCCTGCACGAGCCGAGTGTAGGACGAATCCTACATAAAAGTGAGATTTTTTGGCTTTACTGCGCTTTAAAAAATAAATATCAAGTTCTAATGGAGTTTTTAAAAATACGGCGGGTTTTGAATGTTGAGTTTAATTTCATTAACCGTTTTATTAACTGAATGGTACGTCAAAAAAAATCAAATACTCTTTGTAATGTTCAGGTTGATAATAAAAGGCACTACAAATCGTCGGTGTTTGTTTTCCCCGCTTTGCGGGACACTGGATGCTATCTGTTGAATGGAGCGCCCCATGACTGCCAGTGCAGAAAAATTCACGCGCCAGACCCTGCTCGACGTCAAGCCGTTGACCCCGAGCCTGTTCACCCTGCGCACGACACGGGACCCGGGCTTTCGTTTTCGTGCGGGGCAATTCGCCCGTCTGGGCGTGACCAAGGCAGACGGCAGCGTTGTGTGGCGTGCCTATTCCATGGTTTCTTCGCCTTATGACGAGTTCCTCGAATTCTTTTCCATCGTGGTGCCGGGGGGCGAGTTCACCAGTGAGCTGAGTCGGCTGGGCGTCGGCGATACGCTGCTGGTCGACCGCCAGGCCTTTGGATACCTGACGCTTGACCGCTTCATCGATGGGCGTGATCTCTGGTTGTTATCCACAGGCACGGGCGTGGCGCCGTTTCTGTCGATCCTGCAGGACTTCGAGGTCTGGGAGAAGTTCGAGCGAATCATCCTGGTCTACAGCGTGCGCGAAGCCCGGGAGCTGGCGTATCAGGAACTGATCGCGGAATTGATGCAGCGTGACTATCTGGCCGAGTACGCGCACAAGTTTCAGTACATTGCCACCGTCACCCGCGAACAGCATCCAGGTGCCTTGAATGGCCGGATCACCACCTTGATAGAGAGTGGCGAACTGGAGCGGGCGGCAGGCGTGGCACTGACGGCCGAGCATTCAAGGGGCATGCTGTGTGGCAACCCGCAGATGATCGATGACACGCGAAAACTGCTAAAACAGCGTGACATGCACTTGAGTCTCAGCCGACGCCCCGGGCACGTGGCGGTGGAAAATTACTGGTAAAAAAAACGGCGTCACGAAGGCGCCGTTTTTTTATCCGCATCAGATCATTCAGGCCGATTGTTCTGGGCCTTCAACAGATCGCGAATCTCACCCAACAGCTCTTCTTCCTTGGTCGGAACCGGCGGCAGGGTAGGCGCAACGGCTTCTTCGCGCTTCAAGCGATTGATGGCTTTGACGCCCATGAAAATCGCGAACGCGACGATGATGAAGTCGATCATGCTCTGGATGAATTTACCGTACGCCAGCACCACTGCGGGGGCGTCGCCGCTGGCGGCCTTGAGCGTAATGGCGAGATCACTGAAATCCACCCCACCGATCAGCAGGCCGATTGGCGGCATGACCACGTCGCCGACAAACGACGAAACGATCTTGCCGAAGGCGGCACCGATGATGATACCGACGGCCATGTCGACCACGTTGCCTTTTACCGCGAAGGCCTTGAACTCATTTAGCACGCCCATAGGTTATTTCCTTGTTACAGATGAGGTTGGTAACGCAGTGTAAATCAGCCAAATGGTTCTTGCCCGAAACAACTGCTTACAGCGCTTGCCTGCTATCGACCGGGGCAACGGTAAAAAGTTTTCAAAATGCCATCATTGGTGCATTGATCTGCGTTTTTCAGGTGTGTGCCCGCTATCCATCTGAAGGGTGTTGTTCGTCATTCAGTCGCTTGCGCTGATCAGCGATGGAGGTGGTGGTCCTTATCAAAAGTGCGTGCGTCACAGGAGCGACTTGTTGAGTGTAATGGGAGAGTGCGTGCTATAAGTTTTACAGCGGTTAACTTCAAGTATAAGTTCCTGGTTCGGAAAATAGTGGCTGGAAAAACACAGAATGCGTGATGCCGTAAAGCCATCGATTTGATTTTCAGTATTAAACTCTTGGTTTGTTAGGTGATGTTGTACGTTAAGTTTGCAGAGTGTTAAGAGTTGTACAGCTTTGTGGGTTTTGGATTTAACGTTGGTCGAGTTATTTTGGCAGCGCGTTGTACAAGTTATGAAAGTTGCAACGCTGTCGTTGTCTCGAGAATCGAACAAGTTGCCGCCCAATTCCATTGGGCAACTCTGTCGCACTGATCCAGTCCAGCTGAGCTATCATCGCGGTTTTTGCCGGGAGTTCAGATGGCCAAGGCCAAGCGCATGTACGGCTGCACCGAGTGCGGCTCAACCTTCCCCAAGTGGGCCGGCCAGTGCGGCGAGTGCGGGGCCTGGAACACCTTGACCGAAACCATGGTCGAGAGCGGCGGTGCCGCAGCCCCCAGCGGCCGCACCGGCTGGACCGGCCAACAGGCACAAATCAAGACCCTGGCCGAAGTCAGCGTCGAAGAAATACCGCGCTTTTCCACTGCATCCAGTGAGCTCGATCGCGTCCTGGGTGGCGGGCTGGTGGACGGTTCGGTGGTTTTGATCGGCGGTGATCCGGGCATCGGCAAATCAACCATCCTCCTGCAAACCTTGTGCAACCTCGCCAAGAGCATGCCGGCGTTGTACGTCACGGGCGAAGAGTCCCAGCAGCAAGTGGCCATGCGCGCCCGACGCCTGGGATTACCGCAGGATCAACTGCGGGTCATGACCGAAACCTGCATCGAAACCATCATAGCCACCGCCCGGGTCGAAAAGCCCAAGGTCATGGTGATCGACTCGATTCAGACGATTTTCACTGAACAGCTGCAATCGGCACCGGGCGGCGTGTCCCAGGTGCGGGAGAGCGCGGCCTTACTGGTGCGTTATGCCAAACAGAGTGGCACAGCGATTTTCCTGGTTGGCCACGTGACGAAAGAAGGTGCGCTGGCCGGACCGCGCGTGCTGGAGCACATGGTCGATACCGTGCTGTATTTCGAGGGCGAATCCGACGGTCGCTTGCGCTTGCTGCGGGCGGTGAAGAACCGTTTTGGCGCGGTCAACGAACTGGGCGTGTTCGGCATGACCGACAAGGGTTTGAAAGAAGTCTCCAACCCTTCGGCGATTTTTCTTACTCGTGCACAGGAAGAAGTCCCGGGCAGTGTGGTCATGGCAACGTGGGAAGGCACCCGACCGATGCTGGTGGAGGTTCAGGCGTTGGTGGATGACAGCCATCTGGCCAACCCGCGTCGGGTCACGTTGGGGCTGGATCAGAACCGACTGGCGATGTTGCTGGCGGTTCTGCATCGACACGGCGGCATTCCGACCCACGACCAGGACGTGTTCCTCAACGTGGTGGGCGGCGTGAAGGTGTTGGAAACCGCTTCCGATCTGGCGCTGATGGCGGCGGTCATGTCCAGTTTGCGTAACCGGCCATTGCCCCATGACCTGCTGGTGTTCGGCGAAGTCGGTTTGTCTGGCGAAGTGCGTCCGGTGCCGAGTGGGCAGGAACGCTTGAAAGAAGCGGCCAAGCACGGCTTCAAACGGGCCATCGTGCCCAAGGGCAATGCGCCGAAGGAGTCTCCGCCGGGATTGCAGATTATTGCCGTGACCCGCCTCGAACAGGCCCTCGACGCACTCTTCGAATAACCTGCCAGATAGAACACCGATCCTGTGGGAGCGAGCCTGCTCGCGATAGCGGACTGTCAGTCAACATCATCGTTGAATGATAAACAGCTATCGCGAGCAGGCTCACTCCCACATTGGATTGGTGTCGGGTTTTCAGACTTCGATCAGGGCGCCCAACTCGCGCTCCAGCTCCTGCGGATCCCCCAGATTGAGCTCGATCAATCGCCGCAGCCGCTCGATGGATTCCAGGCTGATATATCGGCAAACGAATCCCAAATGGCGAGGATCGTCGTGCGTCAGTTGCACATCCATCTTGATGTCAAAGTCCTTGCTGAGATGAATGTCGACAGAAAAGATCTTTTTCGGGTCGCCCAGCCACGGCTCGGGTCGCTCGATCAGTACTCCCTTGAGCGACAAGTCAATCAGCTTCACTGGCCAGATGAATTCCCCTTGGCAAAGCTCGGTTTTGGCATCGAACGCAATACGTTTGAAGCGGCGGCGATTGGCAGGGTGTTCGCTCATGGCTTATTCCTCTTACATGTCCGCTGACTATAGACCCGCATTGTCAAAGCCTGCCAGCTGACACAGGCGTCTAGACCAATGTCGGGTATGGCCTTTGCCGTCAGGAGAGCTAAACTCGGGGTGGCTGTCTTTCTTGTCCACCCTGGCTGGAATAAAAAAATGAAAAATAATAATAGCCCGCTACGCCACCTACCCTGGCTGCTGCTGGCAATCGTAGGAGCGTGCGCCCTTGGTGTAGTGGCATTGCGCCGCGGCGAGGCAATCAACGCCTTGTGGATTGTGGTCGCTGCCGTGGCCATTTATCTGGTTGCGTACCGTTACTACAGTCTGTTCATCGCTAACAACGTGATGCAACTCGATTCGCGACGGGCCACCCCCGCCGTGCTCAACAATGATGGTCTGGACTATGTCCCTACCAACAAACACATTCTCTTCGGTCACCACTTCGCGGCCATCGCTGGCGCGGGGCCGTTGGTCGGTCCGGTGTTGGCGGCGCAGATGGGCTACTTGCCCGGCACGCTGTGGCTGATCGCCGGCGTGGTGCTGGCCGGTGCGGTTCAGGACTTCATGGTCCTGTTCATGTCCACCCGCCGCAACGGCCGCTCCCTGGGCGATATGGTCCGCGAAGAAATGGGCCGCATCCCCGGCACCATCGCGCTGTTCGGCTGCTTCCTGATCATGATCATCATCCTCGCGGTGCTGGCGCTGATCGTCGTAAAAGCCCTGGCTGAAAGCCCGTGGGGCATTTTCACGGTGATGGCGACCATCCCGATCGCGATGTTCATGGGCATTTACATGCGCTACATCCGCCCGGGCCGCATTGGCGAAATCTCGGTGGTCGGCGTGTTGCTGCTGCTCGGTTCGATCTGGCTTGGCGGGCAGATTGCCGCGGACCCGGTCTGGGCCAAAGCCTTCACCTTCACTGGCGTGCAGATCACCTGGATGCTGGTCGGTTACGGTTTTGTGGCCGCCTCGTTGCCGGTGTGGCTGATTCTGGCGCCGCGTGACTACCTGTCGACGTTCCTCAAAATCGGCACCATCATCGCACTGGCGATCGGCATCCTGGTGACCATGCCCGAGCTGAAAATGCCGGCGCTGACCCAGTTCATCGATGGCACCGGTCCGGTATGGAAAGGCGGCCTGTTCCCGTTCCTGTTCATTACCATTGCTTGTGGCGCGGTCTCGGGTTTCCACGCGCTGATCTCCTCCGGCACCACGCCAAAACTGCTGGATAACGAGGTCAACGCCCGTTACATCGGTTACGGCGGCATGTTGATGGAATCGTTCGTGGCCATCATGGCGATGGTTGCCGCTTCGGTGATCGAGCCAGGCGTGTATTTCGCCATGAACAGCCCGGCGGCCGTCGTCGGTGGTGACGTGGTCGCGGTTGCACAAACTGTCAGCAGCTGGGGTTTTGCAATTACCCCGGAAGCGCTGCAAACGGTGGCCAAGGACATCGGTGAAACCACCATCCTGGCCCGTGCCGGCGGTGCGCCGACCCTGGCGGTCGGTATCGCGCAGATCCTGCACAGTGTCCTGCCGGGTGAAAACACCATGGCGTTCTGGTACCACTTCGCGATCCTGTTCGAAGCGCTGTTCATCCTGACCGCAGTCGATGCCGGTACCCGTGCCGGTCGCTTCATGCTGCAGGACTTGCTCGGCTCCTTCGTGCCGGCGCTGAAACGCACCGAATCCTGGACCGCCAACCTGATCGCCACCGCCGGTTGTGTGGCGATGTGGGGCTGGTTGCTGTATCAGGGCGTGATCGATCCGCTGGGTGGCATCAACACCTTGTGGCCGCTGTTCGGTATCTCCAACCAGATGCTGGCCGGTATAGCGCTGATGCTCGGCACCGTCGTGCTGATCAAAATGAAACGCCAACGCTACGTCTGGGTGACCATGGTGCCAGCGGTCTGGCTGCTGATCTGCACCACCACCGCCGGCTTCATCAAGCTGTTCGACGCCAACCCGGCGATCGGCTTCCTGTCGCTGGCCAAAAAATACAGCGATGCGCTGGCCAACGGTCAGATCCTCGCCCCGGCCAAGGACATCACCCAGATGCAACACGTGATTTTCAACGCCTACACCAATGCAACGCTGACCGCGCTGTTCCTGTTCGTGGTGTTCAGTATCCTGTTCTATGCCCTCAAGGTCGGCATTGCCGCCTGGGGTAAAAAAGAGCGTACGGATAAAGAATCGCCATTCCAGGCCTTGCCGGACGCGTAATCGAGGATTGCAGCATGTTCAATGACCTGAGTCGCCTCGGTAAATACCTCGGTCAGGCCGCGCGCCTGATGGTCGGCATGCCCGACTACGACAACTACGTCGAGCATATGCAGACCAAACACCCGGACAAACCGGTGATGAGCTACGAAATGTTCTTTCGGGAACGTCAGGAAGCCCGTTACGGTGGCAAGGGTGGGCCGAAGTGCTGTTGACCCGGTTGTCGGGTTAACAGCAATCCCTGTGGGAGCTAGCCTGCTGGCGATGGCGGCTGAACATTCAACATCACTGTTGATTGACAGTCCGCCATCGCTAGCAGGCTAGCTCCCACATTTGTTTTATGTTGTTTTCTAATTTTGTAAAGCAGGAGACTCCAGTTGTCCTCTCCCATCCCCGTCACGATCCTCAGCGGCTTCCTCGGCGCCGGCAAGACCTCGCTGTTGCGCCACCTGCTCAAAGCCGAGCACGGCCTGAAAATCGCCGTGATCGAAAACGAATTCAGTGACGCCGGCATCGACACCCAACTGTTGGGCGACGAGCCGGTGCAGGTGATGACGCTGTCCAACGGCTGCGTCTGCTGCACCATCCACACCGACCTGACCAAGGCGCTCTACCTGTTGCTCGAACGCCTGGACAGTGGCGAAATCGCCTTCGACCGTCTGGTGATCGAGTGCACCGGCCTGGCGGATCCGGCACCGGTGGCGCAAACCTTCTTCATCGACGAAGAACTGCGTGAGCGTTACATCCTCGACGGCATCATCACGTTGGTCGATGCAGCGCACGCCGACGTACACCTGACCCAAACCATCGCCCAGGCGCAGATTGGTTTTGCCGACCGCTTGCTGGTGAGCAAACGCGATCTGGTGGACGAGCCGACCTTCACCGCGTTGAGCGAGCGCCTGACCCGTATCAACCGTCGCGCGCCGATTCGCGTGGTCGACCACGGCCAGATCGATCTGGCCGAACTGCTCGATGTGCGCGGCTTCAACCTCAATGCCGACCTGGGTGGCGGCGTGAGTTTGCGCCCAGTCAGCAAAGCGCCTTCCATCGACCGCATTTCCAGCCTGGTGCTGCGCACCGACAAGCCGCTGGATATCGACAAGCTCAGCGAATTCATGAACGAACTGCTGGAAGAACATGGCAAGCAGTTGCTGCGCTACAAAGGCGTGCTGAACATCCTTGGCGAGCCGCGGCGCATGGTGTTTCAGGGGGTGCTGAAGTTGTATGGCTTCGACTGGGACACGGAGTGGGCAGAGGGCGAGGCGCGGGAAAGTGTGATTGTGTTTATTGCCGATGAATTGCCGGAAGAGAAGATCCGCGAGGGGTTTGCGCGGGTGGCGGCGGATTGAATCGTTTCGTTCGTCAGTGATAACGCCTTCGCGGGCAAGCCTCGCTCCTACAGTCGGTGATATCCGTAGGAGCGAGGCTTGCCCGCGAAAGCGGTCTAACCAGCAACACGATCCTGACTAAGCCCAAGTCCTGAGTTCAGCAATATTTCCTCAAGATCATCCAGGTGCCCGCTCAGCAGCGAGACCGCCTTCACCGCATCCCCACGCGCCACCGCATCCAGAATTGCGGAATGCACCCGCCAATCGCAATAACCCTCCGCCGATACATCAAACTGCGCAATCGCCAGCGAAGTCAGTGGCACCAGGCTGCCCAGAAAATGCGCCAACGGTGCATTCCCCGCCATTTCGGCCAGCTGCAGATGAAACGCCCCCGCCAACCTGATCGCCGAGCCATGCGCGGCACATTGGCGCTCGCGATCAATCAACCCACGCAGACACTTCAAGCCTTGTGCACGGGGCTGCTGGCACGCCAGCCGCACCACCGTGGTTTCGGTCAGCCGCCGCGCATGCAGCGTCTGCCGGACTTGCTCATGATCGAGCGCAGCGACTCGGGGGCGATGGTGAGTGCGCAACACGATGATCTGCTGATGGGACAGCTGCGTCAGCACCCCACGCATGTCACTGCGGCGAACGCCGAACATCTGCGCCAGGCTTTCTTCGGTAAAGCGACTGGCCGCATCGATGCGCTGTTCAAGAATGGCGTCGAAGACTCGCGAGTAGAGATCATCCGTCGGCGCGGGAAAGGGCAGGGCAACAAGAGTTTGCGCTGAAGCGAAGCTGTTCATGGCCTGTCTCCGGTTCCAAGAGGGTTCAACTGCCGAGGTTGTCGTCCGGGATATTCAATTCGATGCCCATCCGCTGGCCTTCGCGAAGAATGTGCCGACGCATTTCGGCACTCGCCAGGGCGCTGTTTTTGCTGCGGATCGCGCGTACCACGGCTTCGTTTTCTTCGAGGCGTTCGGCCAGATGCTCAGGTGAGTTGCGCAGCACCTCGGCGCTTTGCTTGAGGGCGTTGCTGGTCTGCTGTACCACGCTCTGGAAAATCGGATTCGAGGTCAGCGTGAACAGCTCTTCGTGGAACGCGATGTAGGCGTTGACCCCGGCTTCGCTGTCGTTCGCCTCCAGGGCTTCGCGCATGTCCATCAGGGTCAGGCGCAATTGCCCGACTTCCTTGCTGCTGATCGACTGCGCCACCAGGCCGACGATAAACGGCTCAAGGGTGTAGCGCAGTTGCAGCACGTCTTCCAGGCTCGCGCCGGCCACTGCACTGTCGTGGCTTTGGCTGTCTGTCAGTTGGGCATCGAGCACCACCACGCCTTTGCCCGGCATCGAGCGCACCAGGCCGAGGGTTTCCAGGACGATGACCGCCTCGCGCAGGCTCGGGCGGCTGATGCCCAGTTGCTCGGCCAGTTCACGTTGCCCCGGCAGCATCTCGCCGGAGCGCCATTGCCCACGTGCCAGCGCAGCACGAAGTTTTTCCACTACTGAATTTACGACGGTTGACGAGGTAATCACTGTTCGCTCCAAGTCGCGATAATGTGCCTGCCCATAGGCAGGCACACGTTGTTTAAAATTCCTGCTGGTGCGCGGGCGCGACCGGTTTTCGAGGCTGGAAGGTATAACCCACCTGACCGGAAAGCACCTTGTTTGCGCGTTGGATATCGATGTCTTTTTCCCATCGGGCGATGGCCACGGTGGCGACGCAGTTGCCGATCAGGTTGGTCAGCGCGCGGCCGATGCCCATGAACCAGTCCACCGCCAATACCAGCACCAGACCGACCACCGGAATCGCCGGGATGGCCGTCAGTGTCGCTGCCAGAATCACCAGCGCCGAGCCGGGAATCCCGTGAGCCCCTTTGGAGGTGATCAACGACACCAGCAAAATGGTCAGCAAATCAGTCATGGCCAACGGCGTACCGGTGGCATTGGCGATGAACACAATGGCCAATGTCAGGTAGATCGAAAAACCGTCGAGGTTGAACGAGTAACCGGTGGGAATCACCAGCCCGACCGTTGAACTGCCGATGCCCAGATGTTCGAGCTTGCGCATGATTTGCGGCAGCACGGCGTCGGACGAGGCGGTGCCCATGACGATCATCAGTTCTTCGCGCAGGTATTTGAGCAGCGGCCACATGCGCAGGCCGGACAGGCGCATCACCAGGCCGAGAATCAGCGCCACGAACGCGACACACGTCAGGTAGAAAAGACCGACCAGACTGCCCAGGTGTTGCAGGGAGTCCAGGCCATATTTGCTGGTGGTGAAGGCAATCGCGCCGAACACGCCGATCGGCGCCAGGCGCACGATCATGCCCATGATGCGGAAGATCACGTGGCTCAGCTCATTGATCAGCCGGGAAATGCCCGACGCGGCTTCGCCCACCAGGTTCAGTGCGCTGCCGAACAGCACTGAAAACAGCAGGACCTGCAGGATGTTGTTGTCGGCAAAGGCGCCGATCACCGAAGTCGGAATCAGGTCCATCAGGAACTGCGTGGTGGTGTGCATGTGCTGGCCGCGCTGGGCGATGTCGCCCATGTCGGCGGCAGACAGTTGCTCCAGATGAATGTTCGCGCCGCTGCCGATGCCGGTGCTGAAGGCGAACACCAGGCCAATCACCAGGGCGATGGTGGTCAGCACCTCGAAGTAGATCACCGATTTGAGGCCGATGCGCCCGACCTTCTTCAGGTCGCCGGCGCCGCTGATGCCGCTGACCACCACGCAGAACACGATCAGACCGATGAGCATCTTGATCAGTTTGATGAAACCGTCGCCGAGGGGTTTGAGCTGGGCGGAGTATTCGGGAAGGGTCAGCCCGCAGACGATGCCGAGCACCAGTCCGAGAACCACTTGAAGGAAGATTGAACGCGAGCACCATCTGAGCATGGGAGGAATCCTGGTCGGTGTCCTGGCTGCCGTGCGCTGCGCGCATCAGATTCAGGACTTAATTATTGTGGTCTTACCGGTATGTCCAGTGCAGGCGCAGTCTACGCCGGATTTTTTTACGATTACAAGTGAAAACCTGAAAATTGGCATGACCGGTCTGACCAGCGAAGCTGGTTGTGTAGGAGCCGGCTTGCTGGCGATGGCGCCAGAAAGATCCCTACAAGGCTCAAGAACAAGCGCTCCAGCCAGCCACCTCCTACAAATCGCAGGCGAAAAAAAACCGGCCATCACTGGCCGGTTTTTTCTAACTACGGTTTAACGGGCTGATTAAGCGCCGTACACCGGCAGCTTCTTGCAGATAGCCTTGACCTTCTCACGAACGGCGTCGATCACCGCTTCGTTGTTCAGGTCAGCCAGGATGTCGCAGATCCAGCCGGCCAGCTCTTTGCACTCTGCTTCCTTGAAGCCGCGAGTGGTCACAGCCGGAGTGCCGAAGCGCAGGCCGGAGGTGACGAACGGGGAGCGTGGATCGTTTGGCACGGAGTTCTTGTTCACGGTGATGAATGCTTTGCCCAGAGCGGCGTCAGCGTCTTTACCGGAGATTTCCTGCTTGATCAGCGACAGCAGGAACAGGTGGTTTTCAGTACCGCCGGAAACCACGTCGAAACCGCGCTCGATGAAGACGCTGGCCATGGCCTGGGCGTTTTTCACCACTTGTTGCTGGTAAGCCTTGAACTCAGGCTGCAGTGCTTCCTTGAAGCAGATCGCTTTAGCAGCGATCACGTGCTCCAGCGGGCCACCCTGGGCGCCCGGGAATACTGCGGAGTTCAGCTTCTTCTCGATGTCGGCGTTGGCGCGAGCCAGGATCAGGCCGCCACGTGGACCGCGCAGGGTCTTGTGCGTGGTGGTGGTCACGACGTCAGCGAATGGCACCGGGTTCGGGTAGACGCCAGCGGCGACCAGACCGGCCACGTGGGCCATGTCGACGAACAGGTAGGCGCCAACCTTGTCAGCGATTGCGCGGAAGCGCGGGAAGTCGAGGATCTGCGAGTAGGCAGAGAAGCCGGCCACGATCATTTTCGGCTTGTGCTCAACGGCCAGGCGCTCGACTTCGTCGTAGTCGATCAGGCCATTGGCGTCGATGCCGTACTGAACGGCGTTGTACAGCTTGCCGGAGGACGAAACGCTGGCACCGTGGGTCAGGTGACCACCGTGAGCCAGGCTCATGCCCAGGATGGTGTCGCCAGCTTGCAGCAGGGCCAGGTAAACGGCGCTGTTGGCTTGCGAACCGGCGTGCGGCTGAACGTTGGCGTAATCGGCGCCGAACAGTTCTTTGGCACGGTCGATGGCCAGTTGCTCAACGACGTCGACGAACTCGCAACCACCGTAGTAGCGCTTGCCCGGATAGCCTTCGGCGTACTTGTTGGTCAGTACCGAGCCTTGAGCTTCCATCACCGCAGGGCTGGTGTAGTTTTCCGAAGCGATCAGCTCGATGTGTTCTTCCTGGCGCTGAGCTTCTTGCTCCATGGCGGCAAAAAGATCGGCGTCGTACTTGGCAATAGTCAAATCACGGCTGAACATGGCGGTCCTCAAGGATCGGGGCAGAAAAGGGGGGCATTCTAACCCAATGGGATTTAGATGGCATATGAAAGGGCATCATGTCGCAGACAAGTGGGCTTCATGTCGGGATCAGCGGTGATCATGCCGCCCACATCGCCGGCAAGCCGGCTCCTACAGGGGAACGCATTCCAAATGTAGGAGCCGGCTTGCCGGCGATGGCGTCATTTGCCTCACCACAAAATTTCAGTCGAACATGAAGAGCGCATCATTACTGAACTGCGCTTCAAACCGGCCCGCCGGCATCGGCCGCCCGAACAGGTAACCCTGAACCTCATCACAGCCATGCTCACGCAGGAAGTCCAGCTGCTCATGGGTTTCCACGCCCTCGGCGATCACCGCCAGGTTGAGGCTGTGGGCCATGGCAATGATTGCCCGGGCGATCTGCGCGTCCTGTTCACCCGACGGCAAGCCATCGACAAAGGTACGGTCGATCTTCAGCACGTCGATCGGGAACTGCTTGAGGTAGTTGAGCGACGAATAACCGGTGCCGAAGTCGTCGACCGCGATGCTCAGCCCGAGGTTTTTCAGCCCGGCCAGAATCTGCATCGCCTCGCTGACTTCGCGCATCAGGATACTTTCGGTCAGCTCCAGCTCCAGGCACGCCGGCGGCAGGCCTGTTTCCTTGAGGATGGTGGCGATCCGCGTGCCGAGCTGGCCGTCGGAGAACTGCCGGGCAGAGATGTTGACCGATACCTTCGGCACCCGCACCTTGGCCTGATGCCAGGTCTTGAGCTGACGGCACGCCTCGCTGATCACCCAGTCGCCGACGTCCACCACCAGGCCCAGTTCTTCGAGCACCGGAATGAAATCCCCCGGCGGCACCAGGCCACGGCGCGGATGACGCCAGCGCAGCAAGGCTTCGGCACCGGTCAGGCGTTTGCCGTCGCCGCTGAATTGCGGCTGGTAGTACAGAACGAATTCGTTCTGTTCCAGGGCGTGACGCAAGTCGCTTTCCAGCTCCAGACGCTCGAGGGCACTGGCGTTCATGTCCGCCTGATAGAACTGGAAGTTGTTCTTGCCGCGTTCCTTGGCGTGATACATCGCGGTGTCGGCGTTCTTCATCAGCTGACTGAGTTCGTTGCCGTCCTGCGGGCTCAGGGCGATGCCGATACTGGCGGTGACGAAGAATTCGCGGCCTTCAAGCACGAACGGTTTCACCAGGCTGGCGAGAATCTGTTCGGCCACGTGAATCGCCCGATTGAGGGCGATTTCACGGTTGGCCCGCGGTTGCAGGAGCAAGGTGAATTCGTCGCCGCCCATACGCGCCACGGTGTCGTCGTCATCGACGCAACCGAGCAGGCGCGTGGCCATTTCCTTGAGCATGCGATCGCCGGCGGCGTGGCCCAGGGAGTCGTTGATCGGCTTGAATCGGTCGAGGTCGAGGAACATCAGCACCACCCAGGACTTCTGCCGTTCCGCCGACTGCAGCGCGGTGTGCAGGCGGTCCTGGAACAGCGTGCGGTTGGGCAGGTGCGTCAGGGCGTCGTAATAGGCGAGGCGGTGAATCCGTTGTTCACTGGCCTTGCGCTCGCTGATGTCGCTGAAGAAACACACGTAACTGGCCAGATCGCCTTCATCGTCGAGCACCGCTGTGATACCGACCCACGCCGGGTAATGCTCGCCGTTACGACGCCTGAGCCAGACTTCGCCTTCCCAGGTGCTGTGCTGATTCAATTGCTTGAGCACATAGCGCAGGTGCGCTTCCTGCTGCTCGTCGACGGTCAGCATGTTCGGCAACTGGTCGAGCACTTGCTCCACCGCATAGCCGCTCACGCGACTGAACGCTTCGTTGGCCTGCACGATATAGCCTGCCGGGTCGGTGATCAGGATCGCCGACGTCGAGTGTTCGAATACCGTGGCCGCCATGCGCAGGTCTTTCTCGGCGCGGCGTTGCTGGCTGATGTCGCGACCGACACCGAGCACGCCTTCGAAGGCGCCGTGTTCGTCCCAGACCAGCACCAGCCGCAACTCGATCGGAATCTTGCGCCCATCGGCACGCAGGCAGTCGAACAGGAACAGTTGGGTCTGCACCTGGCTGCGCAACAGCGCCAGTTGGTCGGGTTTGCCCAGCGCTTTGCTGACGCGGTCCATCAGGTTGTAGATGCCGGTCAACTGTTGCGGGTTGGCGATGGTCGACTGCCAGCCGTTCTGGAAAATCCAGTCGGTGTCGTAGCCCAGCACGGCTTGCACCGACGGGCTGACGTAGTTGAGCGAGAGCTTGCTGTCGGTGGAGAAAATCACGTCGCTGATGCTTTCGGCGAGCATCCGGTAGCGCTGCTCGCTGTCGCGCAGGGACTCACTGGCCTCGATTTGCTCGGTGATGTCCTTGGCCACGCCGATGATCCGTGTGACCTGGTCGTGTTTGTCCCGCGCCAGTGCCTGTTCACGAATATCGAAACGCCGCCATTTGCCGTTGCGGTGACGGAAGCGCAGTTGGCATTGCAGCAATTGCGTATAGCCCGCGTGCCGCTGGGTCTGTCGCGCCCGGTGGTAGTGGTCGGCATCTTCGGGGTGCAGCAGGATTTCCCAGAAGTACTCGCCCATCTGGTGCAGCTCGGTGCGGTTGTAACCGAGTGTCTGGCCCAGGTGGTGGTTGCTGAAGATCATGCGCTGGCTGATCACGTCCTGGACGTACAAATGATCCGGCACGGTGCGCACCACGTCGGACCAGAACCCTTCACGCTCAAGCAGCGACAGTTCGATGAGCTTGCGACTGGTGATGTCGCTGATGCTCAGGATCACCGCTTTATAGTCGTCCTGGTTTTCCGGCAGGCGCATCACCAGCCACAGGTGTTGATCGCGGCCATTGGCGTCTTGCAGTTTTATTTCCAGCTCGAACTGTTTCTGCTGGTTGAGTACCGCTTCGAGCACTTGATTGCCGATGGCGGTGCCATCCAGCGGATTGCCGTCGATCAGCAACTTCCAGGCTTGTTCACAGGAATTGACGTTGAGCAGTTGCAGGGCGACCTGGTTGACCTCGGTGATGCGCAGTTCCTGCAACAGCTGCTGGCGCTGTTCCGGGGTTTCCAGCCAGGTTTGCAGGTGTTCGGTGCTGAGCAACTGGTTTTTGTCGAAGACGTTCTTGAGGCCCGACACATCGAGCACACACAGGGCGACGCCGGTGCCTTCGAAAATATCCTGATAGCGCCGGCGACCTTCACTCACCTGGCGCTGACGACGGCGTATGTTCAACAGGGCGATCAGCGGCAGCAGAGAGAGCGCCAGCCCCAACAGGCATTTACCGATAAACGCCGGCAGCAGTTCTTCGATCACGCGTTGCCGGTCGAACAACCCGCGCAGTTGCCAGTCGCTGCCGGTCAGGGGAACCGTCAGCACGCTGTTGGCCACATCATTTGCGGTCAGCTCGCTCGGCTTGGCCAGGGGCTGTGAATCATCGCGGCTGATGACCTGGTGATTGACGCGGTTTTCCACCAGCCACATTGGGCGGATACCGGCCTCGCCTGGTTTGGTCAATGACGAGAAAAAGCTCGGCGTCAGGCGCAGGACCCAATAGCCCCGAGAGCTGCCGCTGGCTTGATGCAGCAACAGGTGCACCACCGAACCGTTATCGGCGTTGCTGAAATAATGTGCCTGGGTACGGCTGCGGCGTACCAGTTCGACGAGGTAGTCGGCGTCGTCGCTGTCGGCGGTGGTGTCGCTGATGACTTTCCCTGAGGGGCTCAACAACGCGAGGCTGCGCAGGTCGGGCAAGGACTTTTGCAGCTTGCGCAGCAGCTCCTGCTGTTCGTCGGCGCTTTGCGGCTGTTCGACGATCGGTAGCAGGTTGAGGGCGATCTGCGCATTGAGCGACATGTTCAGGCTGACTTGTGCAGCCAGATCGGCGGTGTAGTCGATGGTGTATTGGCGCTGGTTTTTCTGGGTTTCGCGCAGCTGATCCAGCAGTTGCCAGAACAGCAACGCGAGCAGCAAAAGCACGAGTGTCGCCAGCGCACCCTTTAATGTTCCGCGCAGGGGGGAACCGGACACAGCAGTCGGTGCACGGGTGGTCAAGGGCGGAGTGACATTAGACAAACTGTAATCCTGCGATTTAGCTGGACTGGCGCGACGTGCACTATAAGCCGGACGCCCGGAGGGCGGCTAGCATGCCTTGAGTTGTGGCAAAGTGCCAGACCCTCCCGGCTGGACTGCCTTCTGTCAATAAGGTAGCTTTGCCGGTTACGCGGGAGCGTTCCAGCTCCTAGAATCAGGTTTTTTCAGCGCGCAGCATTGATACCTATCAGTCGTCGACGCGCACGGCCTGGCCGGGCATCGCCTGCGCTCCAATCATTCATCTGTCACTGACCCAAGGTTCTCCATGGCTCAATACGTCTTCACCATGCATCGGCTGGGCAAAGTTGTTCCGCCGAAGCGGGAAATCCTGAAAAACATTTCGCTGTCCTTCTTCCCCGGCGCCAAGATCGGCGTGCTCGGCCTCAACGGTTCGGGTAAATCCACGCTGCTGAAAATCATGGCCGGCGTCGACACCGAGTTCGAGGGCGAAGCACGTCCGATGCCGGAGCTGAACATCGGCTACCTGCCACAGGAACCGATCCTTGACCCGACCAAGACCGTGCGTGAAGTGGTCGAGGAAGCGGTCAGCGTGATCAAGAACGCCCAGGCACGCCTGGACGAGGTCTACGCGGCTTACGCTGATGAAGATGCCGACTTCGACAAACTGGCCGCCGAACAGGCCAAGCTCGAAGCCATCCTGCAAGCCAGCGACGGTCACAACCTGGATCGCCAACTGGAAGTCGCCGCCGATGCGCTGCGCCTGCCGGCCTGGGATGCCAAGGTCGAATTCCTTTCCGGTGGTGAAAAGCGTCGTGTGGCCCTGTGCCGCCTGCTGCTGTCCGCACCGGACATGCTGCTGCTCGACGAACCGACCAACCACCTGGACGCCGATTCCGTCGCCTGGCTGGAACACTTCCTCCACGACTTCCCGGGCACTGTCGTTGCGATCACGCACGACCGTTACTTCCTGGACAACGTTGCTGGCTGGATCCTCGAGCTCGACCGCGGCGCCGGTATCCCGTACGAGGGCAACTATTCGGGTTGGCTTGAAGCCAAGTCCGATCGTCTCGCTGCCGAATCCAAGCAGCAGTCGGCCCACGAAAAAGCCATGAAGGAAGAACTGGAATGGGTGCGCAAAGGCGCCAAGGCCCGCCAGTCCAAATCCAAGGCACGTCTGCAACGCTTCGAAGAAATGCAATCGCAGGAATTCCAGAAGCGTTCGGAAACCAACGAGATCTACATCCCGGCCGGTCCGCGCCTGGGTGACAAGGTCATCGAGTTCAAGAACGTTTCCAAGGGCTATGGCGATCGCGTGCTGATCGACAACCTGTCGTTCTCCATGCCTAAAGGCGCCATCGTCGGCGTGATCGGCGGTAACGGTGCCGGTAAGTCGACGCTTTTCCGCATGCTGATGGGCAAGGAACAACCGGATTCGGGCAGCATCGAAGTCGGCGAAACCGTGCAACTGGCCTGCGTCGATCAGAGCCGCGAAGACCTGGACGGCAGCAAGACTGTGTTCCAGCAAATCTCCGACGGTTCGGATCAGATCCGCATCGGCAACTACGAGATCCCGTCGCGTACCTACGTCGGTCGCTTCAACTTCAAGGGCGGCGATCAGCAGAAGTTCGTCAAGGACCTGTCCGGTGGTGAGCGCGGTCGCTTGCACCTGGCCCTGACCCTGAAAGAGGGCGGCAACGTCCTGCTGCTCGACGAACCGTCCAACGACCTCGACGTTGAAACCCTGCGTTCCCTGGAAGAAGCCCTGCTGGACTTCCCGGGCGCCGCCATTGTGATCTCTCACGATCGGTGGTTCCTTGACCGCGTCGCGACGCACATCCTGGCGTACGAAGACGACTCGCAAGCAGTGTTCTTCGAAGGTAACTACACCGAGTACGAAGCCGATCGCAAGAAACGCCTCGGCGAAGCGGCTTCCCAGCCGCATCGTGTTCGGCACAAGAAACTGGCCTGATTTCGGGTTGGTTGCATGAAAAAACGGAGCCTTCGGGGCTCCGTTTTTTTATGGGTTTTTTCAGGTACACCGAGGTGTATTCATCGCGAGCAAGCTTTGCTCCTACAGGGGGACGCGATCAACTGTAGGAGCAAAGCTTGCTCGCGAAAGCGGAATCACTACTGGTGCATGATCCAATTTGTGAATCCCTTTTTAGGTGCGAAATCAGCCTGAAAATGGAGGTTATTTATATCCTGCGCACCATTTAATTTCATAAACGCGACATTTTGCTCTATTACTGTGCGCTCTCCGTTTGCTAAAGTCCGGCCCAATCTCTTCCAACGACAATAAATTTGCCGAGACTTTTCCATGATCGAATCCGTCGAAACCTTCCTTGCCCGACTGAAAAAACGCGACCCGGACCAACCTGAATTCCACCAGGCCGTCGAAGAGGTCCTGCGCAGTCTGTGGCCATTCCTCGAAGCCAATCCGCATTATCTGACCTCCGGCATTCTGGAGCGGATCTGCGAGCCGGAGCGGGCGATTGTGTTCCGCGTTTCCTGGGTCGACGATCACGGCAAGGTGCAGGTCAATCGCGGTTTCCGCATCCAGATGAACAGCGCGATCGGTCCGTACAAGGGCGGCTTGCGTTTCCATCCTTCGGTGAACCTCGGCGTATTGAAATTCCTCGCCTTCGAACAAACCTTCAAAAACTCCCTGACCTCGTTGCCCATGGGCGGTGGCAAGGGTGGCTCGGACTTCGACCCGAAAGGCAAAAGCGACGCGGAAGTCATGCGCTTCTGCCAGGCCTTCATGAGCGAGTTGTACCGCCACATCGGTGCAGACGTTGATGTGCCGGCCGGCGACATCGGCGTCGGTGCCCGCGAGATCGGTTTCCTGTTCGGTCAGTACAAGCGCCTGAGCAACCAGTTCACCAGCGTGCTGACCGGCAAGGGCCCGAGCTATGGCGGCAGCCTGATTCGTCCGGAAGCCACCGGTTTCGGCTGCGTGTACTTCGCCGAGGAAATGCTCAAGCGCAGCGGTGAAGCCGTCGAAGGCAAGCGCGTAGCGATCTCGGGTTCCGGCAACGTTGCGCAGTACGCGGCGCGCAAGGTCATGGACCTGGGCGGCAAGGTGATTTCGCTCTCGGACTCCGAAGGCACGCTGTACTGCGAGGCGGGTTTGACCGAAGAACAGTGGCTGGCGCTGTTGGAGCTGAAAAACGTCAAGCGTGGACGGATCAGCGAGCTGGCCACGCGTTTTGGCCTGGAGTTCCGTGCGGGTCAGTGCCCGTGGGATCTGGTGTGCGACATCGCGCTGCCCTGCGCCACTCAAAACGAACTGGATGCCGAGGCCGCGCGCACGTTGCTGCGCAACGGCTGCATCTGCGTGGCGGAAGGCGCGAACATGCCGACCACCCTGGAAGCCGTGGACCTGTTTATCGAGGCCGGGATTCTGTTCGCGCCGGGCAAGGCGTCCAACGCCGGCGGTGTCGCGGTGAGCGGGCTGGAGATGTCGCAGAACGCCATGCGTCTGCTGTGGACCGGCGGGGAAGTGGACAGCAAGCTCCACGGGATCATGCAGTCGATCCACCACGCGTGCGTGCATTACGGCGAAGAGAACGGCCGCATCAACTACGTCAAAGGCGCGAACATCGCCGGCTTCGTCAAAGTCGCCGA
Organism: Pseudomonas sp. FW300-N2A2; assembly: GCF_017351735.1. Lineage (NCBI taxonomy): Bacteria > Pseudomonadati > Pseudomonadota > Gammaproteobacteria > Pseudomonadales > Pseudomonadaceae > Pseudomonas > Pseudomonas sp. FW300-N2A2. The sequence goes on from NZ_JACNDU010000009.1 coordinate 144,296, forward strand.
CGCCATGCTCGCCCAGGGCGTGGTTTAAGCCGGTTCGATGCGGATGATTTCGATCGTCTGATCGCCGGCCGGGCGTTGCCACAGCACCTCGTCGCCGAGTTGCGCCCCAAGCAATGCCCGGCCCAGCGGTGAACCCCAGTTGATCAGGCCCGCAGACGCGTCGGCCTGGTCTTCCCCGACCAATTGCACGGTTTGCTCGGTGCTGTGCTCGTCGGCGAAGGTCACGCGGCTGCCGATCTGCACCTTTTGCGTTGAACTGGCGGCGGTCACGACTTGAGCGCTTTGCAGGCGCTGATTGAAGTAGCGCAAATCCCGCTCAAGGTCCACCAGGCGTTGCTTGTCGGCCTGCTCGCCTTTGGCCGATTGTTCATTGTGCAATTGTTGCAATCCGGCAACTTTTGCCTGCAACTGGGCAAGGCCTGCGGGCGTGACGTAATTGGGCTGCGTGCTGACCTGCCGTTCGACAGGCTGATCAACTTGCGCGGCGGCATTATCTTCATTGACGAAGGCGCGACTCATGATTTCCTCCCGTTATAGGGTTTAGGCCATGGTCACAGGCTTTTAGTTTCGGCGGATGTCTGTCAGCGACTCATTGCGAGCGAAACGCACGGGCGGCGTCCTGATCTTTCTGTTGTTGCCAGGCTTTTTCACGTTCGTCCCAGTGATGGCTGCGATAGTCCTCGCGGTCTTCGCTTTCGCGCATGGCCTGGCATTGGCGGAAGCCATCGCTCCAGCCTTCGGCGTATGGCTTGTCCTTGAGATACCGCGGCACGTTCTTGCGAAATTCACCGGTGATCGCCCCGGCAGCCTGTCGACCACTGCTGCAGCCGTCATCGAAACCATCGGCGAATGCCGGAGGATAACCCTTGGCAATCAGGTCTTCGTGAGTCGTCTGGCAACCCGCGCACAACAGCAACACACCCATCACACCCACACAACGCCACATCTCGGACTCCCGGCCGTTCAACGGCCTATGGTTCAAGTCTAGAAGTGCATTCGTGAGACCTTCGTGAAAGGCCTGTGATGAATCCGTTGAACAACACAGATCCCTTGTAGGAGCCGGCTTGCTGGCGATCGTATCAACACGGTTTTTCAGATTCACCGCGGTGATGCCATCGTCGGAACGCCGCCCGCAGCAAGCCGGCTCCTACAGGTCAGTAGTGATACCACTTCAGCTCAAGCATCACTTCATTCTCAGGTGTGGCCAGATGGCTGAATTCGCGCTGGGCGCTCAGACGCAGACCCAGGTTGCGCGACAATTCCCACTGCTGGTTCAGACTCAAACTACGGCGCACTTCGCCATTGGTGAAGAAATCCCCCTTGGCCTCCAGGCTGAAATTCCCCAGCGGATTCTTCCATAGCACACCGCTGTTGAAACCCGCCGCCGGGGCGATGAAACCGGCGAAGTCGTTATTGTGTTCGACGCGCACGGTGCCCAAGGCAAAACCGAGCATGTCGTCGCCCAGTTGCCACGTGCCGCCACTACCGCCATTGACATGACTGACGAGGGTTTCATCGTCATGTTTGCCCGGCACCCGCTCCAGGCCGCCGGTGACCTGCCACGACAGCGGTTGCAGCAGCTCGTTGCGCGGGGTCAGGGAGCGAATGGTCGCCAGATCCAGTTGCTGCAACTGCCACTGATTGCCTTCGTACTGGCGCAGTTTCATTTGCAGGATTTCGATCTGCGCGCCGAGGGGAAAGCTTTCCGAGTTGTCGTTGAGATCGTGATACGCCATGCGCAGGCCATATTCACCGAAGGCCTTGTCGCCCCGGGTGCCGAGGCCGGCCTGCCAGGTGCGCGATTCATGGCCATCTTCGGGCAAGCCCGGTTGCGGGATGTCCAGCTCCGGCGCCGGGTTCTGGTTGATCGCCCGCAGCAATTCAAAACTGCGCTGAGCCCGCTGCGGGTCGCGTTCCTGGCCGTTGGCGCGGTAGCGTTCGAGCCGGTAAGCCGCGTCGATGATCAGCGCCTGACGTTCGCGCGGTTGCGCCTTGAACGCCGGTTCCTGCAACTGTTTCTGGTCGGCGCTGACTTTCAGCACCCATTGCTGCTCTTCAGGATTCAACGGTTCGGCGCGGCTCAGCAGTTCGCGTTCGCGGGAAGGCCGATATTGAATGGACTCCACCAGGCCGGCTTCTTTCACCGCTTTGACCGTGTCGGTGGGAATGGCGGTCAGCGGGAACTGTTCGGTCAGGCGCAGGCTTGGACGCGCCACTTGCAGCAGTTCCAGCAGGCGATAGGAGCAGTTTTCGTCGAAGAAGAAATAGTCGAACTGGATCTGCTTGAGTTCCCAGACGTGCTCGACCATGCGCTCGGTTTCCTGCTGTGTCAGGTTCAGCCGGTATTCCCACAGGTCACGGTTTTCGAGGCTGCGGTATTCCGAGAGTTTTTCCTGATACGGCACCAGCGCAAACAGGCCCGGGTAGCCGCCCATCAAACCTTTCCAGGCGTAGAGAATGCTGTTGTCGGAACCTTCGATGTAGGCGCCGAAGTTGATGGCGTAGCTGAGCAATGACGTTTTGTCGCTCTGCACATCCGCCTGATCGATGCGCAGCAGCGTGTGGCCGAACATCGATGACGGACTGTTCAAGTAGGCTGCCGGGAAAATCATCACCGCGCTGTGGGGCGAGACATCCTTGAACCATTGCTTGAATTCGGCACATTCCAGGGCCGGCAAGTCAGTCAGGTTAAGTTGCGCCTTGAGCCAGCGGGTACGCGCCGGGTAGACACATTGCGCATGCTTTTCGCCGGCACTGGCCGGTGCGTACAGCGCCTGTACGGTGGCCGCCAGTTCGTGGTCGGGGTGTTCGTTGCCATCGGGCGCCAGAAAGAACTTCCTGTCGCTGACATAGCTGCGCCAGCCACCGAGCTTGGCGGTTTCGTAATGCCCCAGGGAAATCCAGAAGGGGTCGTTGGCCAGTTGCTGCAAACGTTGATTGTCGATGTGAGGCGCGGCGGACAGCGGGGCGCAGACACAGAGCGCCAGCCAGGCAAGGCGTTTGAGCATAGTGGGCAACTTAAGTCGAAAAAAATAAAGACCCAGCGCGGTAGACACCGTCAATGTAGGAGCTGGCTTGCCAGCGATGGTCTCAAAGGCGCCGTGTTTATCCAGTAAGCACGCGTCATCGTTAACGATCATCGCTGGCAAGCCAGCTCCTACAGTTAAACAGGATTACCAAAGAGGGCAGGTCCAAAAAATAAAACCCGCTCCCCGAAAGGAGCGGGCGGGTCGAGCTTAAGCTTGAGTTGCGTACTTGGCCAGACGAGGGTCGGCCTTCAAAACGGCCAGGGTGTTGGTATGCACATCTTCTGCAGTCACGTCAGCCTTGCTGAAGATCTGCTGGAAGTGCTCGTGAGTCACAGCCGCGAAATGCGCACGGTCTTCCGGCGCCACGCCCAGTACCACGGCGTAGGTCGTCAGCGCTTCGCCGTTACCTTTAGCCATGTCTTCGGACAGCTCGTTCATCATGCCATTCATGGCAAACCAGGATTTGCCGCCATAAGTCAGCGACGCATTAGTCGCGCAACCGTTGGTACCAGAGGTCATACCGAACGTTGCGTTGCCGGAAGTGCCGTTGGTGGTGGATGCCAGGAAGTGTGCCGGGGTGCCACGCTGACCTTCGAACAGCATGTTGCCCCACCCGCAATCCGGGCCGCCTGGCGCCTGTGCCATAGCGTTGATGGATACAGCGGTGAAGAGAGTACCGAGAAGAATCCGTTTCATAGCTTTGTTCTCTTTATGTGCGTACCAATGGACAAGGGTTCTGGCCCGGCTCTGTACGAAAACTGCCTGCGCGACGATCAGGCTGCGTTGAAAATAGACTCGGAATGCTCATGTGGGTCCCCCACACTCCGCTTCCTCGTCTGTTTTCGCCTTGCCTGATCGCCGCTCGGCGAGTTTTCGTACAGACCACTACGGCGCCAGTGGGCCGGTTATTGTTCCAGCCGCGCAGCTTGGAGTTTAGGCACGTTCCAAGGGTTCCGTTACTTTTTACGAAACATTCGTTGAAAACATTGATTTAGACCCGGCCCGCCTGGGGATGCCCGTTTGGCTATGCTTTGGCGAAAGGCGCGCCTTGCAAGTGGGGTATGGGCAGCGCCAGAATGCCGCTATCTGCCCCGCCTGATGTAAGGAAGCCCGATGCCTGATCCTGTTGCTGCCAGCTTGCGTCTAGCGCCCGAAGCGCTGACCCGTCCGTTTTCCGCTGAACAGTTCAGCTTCTCTACCACCAATGATCTGGAGCCCTTCCGCGGTGTGCTTGGCCAGGAACGTGCGGTCGAAGCCTTGCAGTTTGGTGTGGCCATGCCACGCCCCGGTTACAACGTATTCGTCATGGGCGAGCCTGGCACTGGCCGGTTTTCGTTCGTCAAACGCTACCTGAAGGCCGAAGGCAAGCGCCTGCAGACCCCAGCCGACTGGGTCTACGTCAACAATTTCGATGAGCCCCGCGAGCCGCGCGCCCTGGAATTGCCATCGGGCACGGCCGGCGCGTTCATCGGTGATATCAACGCTTTGATCGACAACCTGCTGGCGACCTTCCCGGCGGTATTCGAACATCCGTCTTATCAGCAGAAAAAAAGCGCCATCGACCGCGCCTTCAACCAGCGCTACGACAAGGCGCTGGACATCATCGAGCGCCTGGCGCTGGAAAAAGAAGTCGCGCTGTACCGTGACGCGAGCAACATCGCGTTTACCCCGATGAGCGAAGGCAAGGCGCTGGATGAAGCGGAATTCGCCCAGTTGCCGGAAGCCGATCGCGAACGTTTCCACGAAGACATCTCCGGCCTGGAAGAGCGTCTGAACGAAGAACTCGCCAGCCTGCCGCAGTGGAAGCGCGAGTCGAGCAATCAGCTGCGCCACCTCAACGAAGAAACCATCACCCTGGCCTTGCAGCCGTTGCTGTCGCCGTTGTCGGAAAAATACGCCGAGAACGCGGCGGTGTGCGGTTACCTGCAAGCCATGCAGGTTTACTTGCTGAAAACCGTGGTCGAGCAATTGGTCGACGACAGCAAGGTCGATGCGGTGGCGCGCAAGATGCTGGAAGAGCAATACGCGCCAAGCCTGGTGGTCGGTCACTCGGCCAGCGGCGGTGCACCGGTGGTGTTCGAGCCGCACCCGACCTACGAAAACCTGTTTGGCCGCATCGAATACAGCACCGATCAGGGCGCGCTCTACACCACGTATCGCCAGTTGCGACCGGGCGCGCTGCACCGCGCGAACGGCGGTTTCCTGATCCTTGAAGCCGATAAAATGCTCAGCGAGCCGTTCGTATGGGATGCGCTCAAGCGCGCCCTGCAATCGCGCAAACTGAAAATGGAATCACCGCTGGGTGAGCTGGGGCGTCTGGCCACCGTGACCCTGACACCGCAACACATTCCGTTGCAGGTCAAAGTCGTCATCATCGGTGCCCGGCAGTTGTATTACACGCTGCAAGACCTCGATCCGGACTTCCAGGAGATGTTCCGCGTTCTGGTGGACTTCGACGAAGACATCCCGATGGTCGACGAAAGCCTGGAGCAGTTCGCCCAGTTGCTCAAAACCCGTACCTCCGAAGAAGGCATGGCACCGCTGACCGCCGATGCGGTGGCGCGTCTGGCGACCTACAGCGCGCGTCTGGCCGAGCACCAGGGGCGTTTGTCGGCGCGGATCGGTGACTTGTTCCAACTGGTCAGCGAGGCGGATTTCATTCGTCACCTGGCCAGCGATGAAATGACCGACGCCGGGCACATCGAGCGTGCGCTCAAGGCCAAGGCCACCCGCACCGGGCGCGTTTCGGCGCGGATTCTCGATGACATGCTGGCCGGGATCATCCTGATCGACACCGATGGCGCGGCCGTGGGCAAGTGCAACGGGCTGACGGTGCTGGAAGTCGGGGATTCGGCGTTTGGCGTCCCGGCGCGGATTTCCGCCACGGTGTATCCGGGTGGCAGCGGCATTGTCGACATCGAGCGTGAGGTCAACCTCGGCCAACCGATTCACTCCAAAGGCGTGATGATCCTCACCGGGTATCTGGGCAGCCGTTACGCCCAGGAATTCCCGTTGGCGATTTCCGCGAGTATCGCCCTGGAGCAGTCCTACGGTTATGTCGATGGCGACAGTGCGTCGTTGGGCGAGGCGTGCACGTTGATTTCGGCGTTGTCGAAAACACCGCTCAAGCAATGCTTTGCAATCACCGGCTCGATCAACCAGTTCGGCGAAGTGCAGGCGGTGGGCGGGGTCAACGAGAAGATCGAAGGCTTCTTCCGTCTCTGCGAAGCCCGCGGGCTGACCGGTGAGCAGGGGGCGATCATTCCTCACGCCAACGTGGCGACGCTGATGCTGGACGAGAAAGTGCTGGCGGCGGTGCGCGCAGGGCAATTCCACGTTTACGCAGTACGCCAGGCTGACGAAGCGCTGAGCCTGTTGGTCGGCGAGCCTGCCGGTGCGCCGGATGAAAATGGCGAATTTCCAGAAGGCAGCGTGAATGCGCGGGTGGTGGAGCGCTTGCGGGTGATCGCGGAAATGATCAGCGAAGAAGACCTGAAAGAAGCCGAGAAAGAAGCGGCACAGGAAGCGTTGGTCGAAGCCAAGCCGGCCTGACACAGAGGAGTCCCTGTAGGAGCGAGGCTTGCCCGCGAAGAACGATAACGCGGTTATTCCGGCAAACCGCGTCATGGCTTTCGCGGGCAAGTCGGATCGCCGCACCGCTCGCTCCTACAAGTGCCATCACTCTGACGTCAATATTCACACAATGACCATTCGGCGCCTTCTGGTCTCAGTTGGCGTGCGGGCCTGACTTTTCTTCTATTCTCAGCTCAAGGATATCGACAGTAATCACTGGATCGAGACAGTTCTCCCGTGGGAGCTGAATACCGGATCTACCGAGGGTCGCCGCCATGTCGCGCAACCTCTGCCTCACCCGTCAATGCCTGGGCCTTGTGACCCGTATCGAATGTGCCATCAAGCCATTGGCTGGTGATACGGGCATGTGGACTTTGCTTTTCGCCGCCGGAATGGCTGGCGAACAACCCTCAGCCATCAAAGCCCAAGGTCCGTTTCCTGGGCCCTTCGCGGCTGAATCGATCCTCGACACCATCGTTGAAAGCCTGACGTTGCATGGCTATGAACTGGCCGATGACCCGCAAATCTGGTGCCTGCACCTGCAAGCCCAGCTACGGGAAATCAATGGTGGGCGCTGCCGCAACATGGGCGGCTTCGAGTTCCGCCCCGATCACTGAGACGACTATTGGGCGAGGCTGGACGTATCAGCCTTGTCGAGTTTGACCTCGAATCCATATTGCACCGTGGTGAGATCGGTTCGCTGGTAGGTTTCCAGCTGCGCCGGCTGGCCGTAGAAGTAATGCACGCTGAATAACGCCGGGCCCTGCGCACTTGCATCGTGAATGACCGAAAGAATCTCCTTGAGATAGTGGCCGCTATTGTCCCTGGCGAAAAAGCGCCAGTCCTGGGCGGGGAACAGCTTCAGATCAACCACCAGTGCATTGCCTTTCAGTTCCAGGCCTTTGGGCAGCCGGTCTGTTTCAAGTGTCTGCTTATCGACGGTGGCCAGGAACAGCGGCATGGAACCCACCGCAAACGCCGGCGTTTGCGCGAACAGGTTCAGGTCATAAGTGATGATGCCGCGCAGGGGATCGACCTGGTAAGCCTCGGGCGGCAGTTCGATCGGCTCATCGCGTTGACCGCTGCTGTCCTCGGTAAAGAAACTGACCGGGCTATCGCCAGGGCTGAAGGACGTGCCGAGCAGTTCATCGTTGAAGCTTCGGGTGTGATCGAACTCGATGCGCGCCGCGCTCGGGTCGTCCACCGATTGGCGGATGCTGACGCTCTTCTTCAGTTGCTCCTCGCTGAGCGTTGCGCCTTTCAGCCAGGTCGGTGCCTGATCGTCGTACACGACCACGGGTAAAGTCAGTGGCTGGATGGTCTTTGCCGTGGTGTGTTGATCGAAGCGACGGATCGGCAGGTCCAGGTCCTTGCGCGTGACCGTGGCCGCCGAAAAGTCCAGCAGGCTGACTTCAAGGGTCTCGATCGGGCCGTTGAAATACACCTTGGAGTAATGCCTGGTTTGTTGCTTCTCAAACGCGCGTTGTTCTTCATCGAGCTGCCTTTCGAAGGCTTCGCTCCAGCTCTTCTGCTGTTGCATTTTCGCCAGTTGTTTCTGGTAGAAGGCAATTTGCGCGGCGGTTTGGTTGATCGAGCCCGAGCGTGAGAGAAATTGCCCGGTGGCGTCCCTGGCCTGGACGACCGACGGGTTGAAGGGTATCTCGCTGACTTCCGGGGCCAGCGGCGCGCTGTTGCTGAACTCGATTTCGGCGTAGTTGTTTGTCAGCTTCAGCAGCGTGACGCTCAGGTTGTCATTGCTGCGAGTCTGGCCGACGTCTTTTTTTGTCAGTTCGAAGCTATAGAGCCTGCGCGGGGCGATGACTTCGACCTTGCCTTGCAGGCTGACGGGCTGCGGCTGGTTCTTGATTTCCATGCCCAGGCCGTCGATGAAGGGGTAAGTCACCGTGAGATCGTCGGGGCTGGTCAGGTTGGAGCTCGACGGGCTCAGTTGAATGCCCGGATCGGTTTCCGACCACTCCGGCTGGAACGGGATCACGCGTTTGTTGCTCAAGGTCACCGACTGCCATTCCAGGCCATGGGGAAAGAGAAACTCGGCCGGAATGTTGAAGTTGAACGGGAACACCGGTTGCAGATCGGTCAGGTAGTCGGAGCTGGAATCCTTGTGCAGCACGAACAGGCCGTTAATGTACGTGTCGACCAGCGCCTGTGGCGTGGGGTAGTGCTTGAGCACGGCGAGGACATCTGCGCCGTACTCGGTTTCCACCGGTTTGCTGTCGAGTTTGAGTTGCGCACGTTCGAGCAGCAGCAGGGAGCCACCGAGTTCGGCCACGGCATCCTTGAGTTTCGGGTCCTGGATTGCGTCGAGGGAGGTTTCGAATTGCGCGGTCTTTTCCTCAAGGCTGACCTGGCGTTTGTCATCGTCCGGTGAACAGCCGCTCACCAGCAGGGCCAGACAAATCCCGGCGCTCATTAAAGGCAATCGCACATCCATTTCCCGTCGTCCTGTCCGATGTCGCAGAGGTGTCAATGCTTTGGACACTAGCAGAAAAACCTTGTCACACACGCGCAGGTGGCGGATTTTCCGAGTGTTTCTGGCTGTAACGGGTGGCTGGTATACTCGCGGCCATTTCCAGCCCACGTGTGAGATTCAATGGAACGCTTTATCGAAAATGCAATGTACGCCTCCCGCTGGCTGCTGGCGCCGATCTACTTCGGTCTGTCCCTCGGGCTGCTGGCCCTGGCGCTGAAATTCTTCCAGGAAGTCTTCCACGTCATCCCTAACGTGTTCTCGATGGCCGAATCGGACCTGATTCTGGTGCTGCTGTCGTTGATCGACATGGCGCTGGTGGGCGGTTTGCTGGTGATGGTGATGATTTCCGGCTACGAGAACTTCGTTTCCGAGCTGGATATCGATGACAACAAGGAAAAGCTCAACTGGCTGGGCACCATGGATTCGTCTTCATTGAAGATGAAGGTCGCGGCGTCCATCGTGGCGATTTCGTCGATTCACCTGCTGCGGATCTTCATGGACGCCAAAAACGTCGATCCCGAGCATTTGAAGTGGTACGTGATCATCCACATGACCTTCGTGGTATCGGCGTTTGCCATGGGGTATCTGGATAAACTCACCAAGCACTGATCCACGCGGCCTCTGTAGGAGCGTGCGGTGCGGCGATCCGACTTGCCCGCGAATAGGCCGGGTCAGTCGACATAGGTGTTGTCTGTCACGCCGCCTTCGCGGGCAAGTCGGATCGCCGCACCGCACGCTCCTACATGGGCAGTGTGAAACAGACGGGCGGTGGCGTTTATGGCTTGTACTTTGATGCTGTGAGGCCTATGCCTGTATGAATGCTGGCTCGCCACTGCGTGAGGTGCGTTCATGAACTTCGTAGAGTTACGTGCTTATGCCATCGCAGGGAAAGTCGATGAGCTGAACCTGATCTCCATGGAAGGCGGAATCTACCTGTTGGAGGCGCGCATGCACGGGGCCGCCTACCCGTTGAGTGATGCTCACGGCGAGATGGTCCACCTGCGCTCGGTCGAGCATGCGCGTGAAGTGCTGCATAACTTTCCCACCTTGCCATTCAACCTTGTGCATACATCGGTTCACGATGAAATGTGCGGGTTGGGTGCGAGTGCGGGGGAAAGCCTGAAGGTGCCGATTGCCTTCGGTTCTGCCTGGCAGCACTGACACCCCCTCATCAGCGCAACGACATCTGTGCTAGTCTGCTGGCCCTTTTGGTTCCGGGCGTTCCGGGACGCGCTGTGCACGCACGGCAAGTTCCAGGGCCGTCCGCACAGCGGAGCAGTGTCATGTCCGAAGTAAATCTGTCCACCGACGAAACCCGCGTCAGCTACGGCATTGGCCGTCAGTTGGGCGACCAACTGCGCGACAACCCGCCGCCGGGCGTTAGCCTGGACGCAATCCTGGCAGGTCTGACTGACGCTTTCGCCGGTAAGGAAAGCCGTGTAGGTCAGGAAGAAATGTCCGCCAGCTTCAAGGTTATCCGCGAAATCATGCAAGCCGAAGCAGCTGCCAAAGCTGAAGCGGCTGCTGGCGAAGGCCTGGCATTCCTGGCTGAAAACGCCAAGCGCGATGGCATCACCACCCTGGCTTCCGGTCTGCAATTCGAAGTGCTGACCGCCGGTGAAGGCGCCAAGCCGACCCGTGAAGACCAAGTGCGTACTCACTACCACGGCACCCTGATCGACGGCACTGTGTTCGACAGCTCCTACGAGCGCGGTCAGCCTGCAGAATTCCCGGTAGGCGGCGTGATCGCTGGCTGGACCGAAGCCCTGCAACTGATGAACGCTGGCAGCAAATGGCGTCTGTACGTGCCGAGCGAACTGGCTTACGGCGCTCAAGGCGTTGGCAGCATTCCGCCGCACAGCGTACTGGTCTTCGACGTCGAGCTGCTCGACGTTCTGTAAGCCTGACTACCTTGTAGGAGCCGGCTTGCTGGCGATCCATGCGCCTCGGTGTTTCAGTTGCACCGCGGTGATGCAATCGCCAGCAAGCCGGCTCCTACACGGTTTGGGGTTTCTCATATTTCCAGCTTGTGATGCAGTTCATGCGACGGGCGCAACGCCCGGGCATAGCAGAACAGAAACAGATTGCGCACCAGTTCCTTGAGCACCACCGGCTCGCTGGAACTCAAGCCGTTGACGTCCAGGTCACCCTGATCCTGCAGCTCGTTCAAGGCTTCTTCTTCAAGCACCGCACAGACTTCCCCGGTTTCCCGATGCAGGATCCTGAGGTAGGGGTGTGGGCGGTCCAGCCAGGCATCGATCAAATAAGTCATGGGTCTCATCTCCATTGATTGGTTTCAATGAGAATAATTCTTATTCATCAAATAGCAAGGGCCTATTGGCGGTTTGTGATTTTTTCCGGGTAAAGATTGCGTAAGGTCAAAGCGGCTGGCGTTTGGCTATTGCGAGGAAATACGGGGCGAAGCGGGGGAGGACGAAGCACCATCCCACGCCGGGCGCGGGATGGAATACAGCAGGTTCAGACTTTTCTGACGAACTCGGATTTGAGCTTCATCGGGCCGATGCCGTCGATCTTGCAGTCGATGTCGTGATCGCCATCGCACAAGCGGATGTTCTTGACCTTGGTGCCGACCTTGACCACCAGCGATGTGCCTTTGACCTTGAGGTCCTTGATCACGGTGATGGTGTCGCCGTCTTGCAGGACATTGCCCACCGAATCCTTTTTCACGGCGTCATCGGATGCCGCTTCAGCTTCGCCGCTGGCGGACCATTCGTGGGCGCACTCCGGGCAGATCAGCTGCGCGCCGTCTTCATAGGTGTATTCGGAATTGCATTTCGGGCAGGGTGGCAACGTGCTCACTAAAGCTCCTTGGATTCAGGATCGCTAAAAAGCGCACATTATATAGGGTTTTAGCCGGGAGGGGGGGCTGTAGGAGCCGGCTTGCCGGCGATGGCATCACCGCGGTGTTTCTGGAACACCGCAGCGACTGGATCGCCAGCAAGCTGGCTCCTACAAATTAGCGGATCAGTGAGTGCGGGCGACCGCGAATTCACTCAGCTCGACCAATGCATCGCGGTATTCGCTGGCGGGCAGCGCGTCGAGGCATTTGATCGCACGGGCCACGTAGTCGCGGGCCAGTTGCGCGGTGTACTCAAGCGAACCGGAAGCATCAACGGCTTCGCGAATGCTTTCCAGGTCCTCGATGCCACCTTTCTGGATCGCCTTGCGCACCAGGGCAGCCTGCTCCGGCGTGCCTTCGCGCATGGTGTAGATCAGCGGCAGGGTCGGCTTGCCTTCGGCCAGATCGTCACCGACGTTCTTGCCCAGGGTCTCTGCGTCACCTTTGTAGTCCAGCAGGTCGTCGACCAGCTGGAAGGCTACGCCCAGGTGATCGCCAAACGTGCGCAGGGCTTCAGCCTGTTCCGGCGTGGCTTCGCAGAGGGCGGCGGCGCTGTGGGTCGAAGCCTCGAAAAGCATCGCGGTCTTGCCGCGGATGACTTCCATGTAGGTTTCTTCGGTGGTGCTCGCGTCACGAACCTTCGACAGCTGCAATACTTCGCCTTCGGCGATGATGCGCGTGGCTTGCGAAAGGATCTTCATCACCGGCATGGAGCCCAGTTCGACCATCATTTCGAAGGAGCGCGAGTATAGGAAGTCGCCCACCAGCACGCTTGGTGCGTTGCCCCACATGGCATTGGCAGTCGAGCGGCCGCGGCGCATGCCGGACATGTCGACCACGTCATCGTGCAGCAGGGTGGCGGTGTGCAGGAACTCGATGGTCGCGGCCAGCAGGCGCAGGTCGTCGCCTTCGCGGCCAAGGGCCTTGCCACACAGCAGCACTAATAAAGGACGCAGGCGTTTACCGCCAGCCGAGGTAATGTAATCGCCGATTTTCGATACCAGCGGCACTCGGGAAGTCAGCTGCTTCTTGATGATGCCGTCGACGGCGCTAAAATCGTCCGCCACCGCGCGGTAGAAAGCTTGGGGTTGCATCAGCGACAGTCGCTCCAGAAGGGTTGCGCGGCATGCTAGGACCCACGTCGGCGGGTGTCAAGGCGCGATGGACGGCCTCTTGCAACGCCACGGCAGCTTGCGTACAATCGCGCACCCTGAACTTCCTGGGCAGCACCTGCCTTACGCAATTGCAAACTGGCCTTCCAGCCATATGCAGCCATGCCAGCCAATACCTCTTCTTATAAAGAGCTGGGTGAGCAGGATTATCGGAGAAATACCATGTCGTACGCAGTAATTGTTACTGGTGGCAAGCAATACAAGGTCGCCCCAGGTGAATACCTGAAGATCGAAAAACTGGAAATCGCTACCGGCGAATCCGTTACTTTTGATCGCGTTCTGTTGGTCGCCAATGGCGATGACGTGAACATCGGCGCTCCAGTTGTTGCTGGCGCTACCGTTGTGGCTGAAGTGATCTCCCAAGGTCGTCACGATAAAGTCCGCATCATCAAGTTCCGTCGTCGTAAGCACCACATGAAGCGTATGGGCCACCGCCAGTGGTACACCGAGATCAAAATCACCGGTATTCAGGCTTAATTTCAGCCTAATTCCTCACTAGGAGAATTGACTCATGGCACACAAAAAAGCTGGTGGTAGTACCCGTAACGGTCGCGACTCAGAAGCCAAACGCCTTGGCGTGAAGATGTATGGCGGCCAGGTTATCATTCCGGGCAACATCATCGTGCGTCAGCGCGGCACCCAATTCCACGCCGGTTACGGTGTTGGCATGGGTAAAGATCACACTCTGTTCGCTAAAATCGACGGCGTGATCAAGTTTGAAGTAAAAGGCGCTTTCAACCGCCGTTACGTGAGCATTGTCCCGAAGACTGAAGTCGTCGCGGCATAATTACGTAGATGCTGGAAAAGCCCTGTCTCGCGACGGGGCTTTTTCGTTTGTGGGGTGAGTCTCTTGCAAAGCTGTTTGTAATGAGCTCCAGCGCTGGATTTGCGGTCGTTGATTGAGGTCGCTGCGCTCATTTTTGCAAGAGTCTTATGTCTGGATTTTTTCGGCTCGTCCGTATGGCGAGAGGCGTTTTGTTATGAAGTTTGTTGATGAAGTATCGATTCGAGTAAAGGCCGGTGACGGCGGCAACGGTTGCATGAGCTTCCGTCGCGAGAAATTCATCGAAAACGGCGGCCCGAACGGCGGCGACGGTGGTGATGGCGGCTCGGTCTACATGATCGCCGACGAAAACCTCAACACCCTGGTGGACTACCGTTACACCCGGCACTTCGATGCCGAGCGCGGTTCCAACGGCGGCAGCACCGACTGCACCGGTAAGAAGGGTGAAGAGCTGGTGCTGCGTGTGCCGGTCGGCACCACGGTCATCGACGCTGCCACTCAGGAAGTGATCGGCGACCTGACCAAAGCCGGTCAAAAGCTGCTGGTGGCCCATGGCGGCTGGCACGGTCTGGGTAACACCCGTTTCAAATCCAGTACCAACCGTGCTCCGCGTCAGACCACTCCGGGTAAGCCGGGTGAGGCACGTGACCTGAAGCTGGAAATGAAGGTGTTGGCGGACGTTGGTCTGCTGGGTTTGCCAAATGCTGGCAAAAGTACCTTTATCCGTTCGGTATCGGCCGCCAAGCCGAAAGTCGCCGACTACCCGTTCACCACGCTGGTGCCGAACCTGGGTGTGGTCAGTGTTGATCGCTGGAAAAGCTTCGTGGTTGCGGACATTCCGGGCCTGATCGAAGGCGCTTCCGACGGTGCTGGCCTGGGGATTCGATTCCTCAAGCACTTGTCGCGTACCCGTTTGCTGCTGCACCTCGTGGACATGGCGCCACTGGATGACACCAGTGCCCCGGATGCGGCCGAAGTGATCGTCAGTGAGCTGACCAAGTTCAGCCCGTCCCTGGCTGAGCGTGATCGCTGGCTGGTACTGAACAAGTGCGACCAGATCCTTGAAGAAGAGCACGATGCTCGCGTCAAGGAAATCGTTGATCGCCTGGAGTGGACCGGTCCGGTTTACGTGATCTCCGCCATCTCCAAGCTCGGTACCGAGCGTCTGTGCCACGACATCATGCGTTACATGGAAGATCGTGCTGACCGCCTGGTGAACGACCCGGCCTACAAGGAAGAGCTGGCCGAGCTCGATCAGCGCATCGAAGACGAAGCGCGCGCTCAGTTGCAGGCCCTGGATGACCAGCGTGCCCTGCGTCGCAGCGGCGTGAAGTCGGTCCATGACATCGGTGACGATGATTGGGACGAAGAAGATGTGGATGACGAAGACGGTCCGGAAATCATTTACGTGCGTGACTGATCTGTTGCGATAAACTTGAACGCCGCTCCCTGGAGCGGCGTTTTAGTATCTGGAAATCGATTGTTGGTAACAAATAGCCACGATTAACGTCACGGGCAGCGCTGGGTCGCGCTGCCCTCAAGCTAAGGTTGAAGATGATGCGGAGCAAGGTGACAGGTGCGCAGCGTTGGGTCGTGAAAATCGGCAGCGCGTTGCTGACGGCGGACGGCAAGGGCCTGGATCGCGCGGCAATGGGTGTCTGGGTCGAACAGATGGTGGCCTTGCATGAGGCGGGCGTCGAGCTGGTGCTGGTGTCCTCCGGGGCGGTAGCGGCGGGCATGAGCCGTCTGGGCTGGACCGTGCGACCCAGTGCAATGCACGAATTGCAGGCAGCTGCCGCCATCGGTCAGATGGGTCTGGTTCAGGCGTGGGAGTCGAGCTTTGCCGAGCATGGCCGGCACACTGCGCAGATTCTTCTGACTCATGACGATCTGTCCGACCGCAAGCGCTACCTGAATGCTCGCAGCACCTTGCGTGCCTTGGTCGAGTTGAAAGTGATCCCGGTGATCAATGAAAACGACACCGTGGTCACCGACGAAATCCGTTTCGGCGACAACGATACGCTCGCGGCGCTGGTGGCCAACCTGGTCGAGGCTGATTTGCTGGTGATCCTGACGGATCGCGACGGCATGTTCGACGCCGATCCGCGCAACAATCCCGATGCCAAGCTGATTTACGAAGCGCGCGCTGATGATCCGGCGCTGGATGCAGTGGCGGGCGGTACCGGTGGTGCGTTGGGTCGTGGCGGCATGCAGACCAAGTTGCGTGCGGCGCGCCTGGCGGCCCGTTCCGGTGCGCACACCATCATCGTCGGTGGGCGCCTTGAGCGTGTGTTGGATCGCCTGAAGGCGGGCGAGCGCATCGGCACCTTGCTGTCGCCGGAGCGCGGCATGCTGGCGGCGCGCAAGCAATGGCTGGCCGGGCATCTGCAAACTCGCGGCACGCTGGTGCTGGATGCCGGTGCGGTGACGGCCTTGTCTCAAGGCAATAAAAGTCTGCTGCCGGTGGGTGTCAAGCTGGTTCAGGGCAGTTTCCGTCGCGGTGAAATGGTGGTGTGCGTCGCGCCGGACGGTCGTGAAATCGCCCGTGGCCTGGCCAACTACAGCGCGCTGGAAGCACAAAAAATCATCGGTCAGTCGTCTGAGGCGATTGTCGGTCTGTTGGGTTACATGGCGGAGCCGGAACTGGTTCACCGCGATAACCTGATCCTGGTCTGAAGGAATATTTGAATGCGCGTGGCAAAAGGATTGTTGGGCCTGCTGTTGGCAATGCCGCTGCTGGCTTCGGCCGAGGAGATTGGTCAGGTGTCGACGGTGTTCAAGTTCGTCGGCCCGAACGACCGCATCGTCGTTGAGGCATTTGATGATCCGAAGGTCGAAGGGGTGACGTGCTACCTGTCCCGAGCCAAGACGGGCGGTGTGAAGGGTGGCTTGGGTCTGGCTGAAGATCGAGCGGAAGCGTCCATTGCGTGCCGTCAGGTTGGTCCGATCAACTTCAAGGGTGAGTTGAAGGATGGCGAAGAAGTGTTCAAGGAGCGTACGTCGCTAGTCTTCAAGACCATGCAGGTGGTGCGTTTCCTCGACAAGAAGCGCAATACGCTGGTGTATCTGGTGTACAGCGATCGCTTGATTGAGGGTAGTCCGCAGAATGCGGTGACGGCGATTCCTATCCTGCCTTGGGCTCATCAGTGATCTGAAGACCGCTATCGCCAGCAAGCTGGCTCCTACAAGGATTGCGCAATACCTGTAGGAGCTGGCTTGCTGGCGATCAGTTTCAATGGGATCTCAGGCGTGCAACACAATTCGCAGGCAATAAAAAACCGACCCTGAGGTCGGTTTTTTAACAAGCGTGTTACTTAGGCAGCAGCAAGGTTCAGAGCCTTGACGTGGCCATTCAGGCGGCTCTTATGGCGAGCAGCCTTGTTCTTGTGGATGATGCCTTTATCGGCCATACGGTCGATAACTGGCACGGCCAGAACGTAAGCAGCTTGAGCTTTTTCAGCGTCTTTTGCGTCGATGGCTTTAACTACATTCTTGATGTAGGTACGAACCATGGAACGCAGGCTGGCGTTGTGGCTGCGACGCTTCTCAGCCTGTTTTGCACGTTTTTTGGCGGAAGGTGTGTTGGCCACCGTCGAGCTCCTCGAAAGACTTTTTAGGAAATAGCAAACAAAATAGGCCGCGAATCATGCCGATGAGTTGATGTCTTGTCAAGGGCGGTTGAGACGTTCCGCTAAGTGGTAGGTATAAAGAGGCGGGATATTTATTTCCGGCGCTTGACCTGTAAACTCGCGAGCTTTGGCTCTGTGCTGCTGCGGCGCGGAGTATCGCATAAGTGGGCGCTTTGTTCGCCTGCTGTTTATCGACAGGCACAAACTCTTTCAATGAATCTGCTCAAATCGTTGGCCGCCGTCAGCTCTATCACGATGCTTTCCCGGATTCTGGGGTTCGTCCGTGACACCCTCATTGCGCGTATTTTTGGTGCGGGAATGGCCACCGACGCCTTCTTTATCGCCTTCAAACTGCCCAATCTGCTGCGCCGGATCTTCGCCGAAGGGGCGTTTTCCCAGGCGTTTGTGCCGATTCTTGCTGAATATAAAAGCCAGCAAGGCGAAGAGGCGACACGAACCTTTATTGCTTACGTCTCCGGACTGCTGACCCTGGCGCTGGCAGTGGTCACTGCGTTGGGCATGCTCGCTGCGCCGTGGGTCATCTGGGTGACCGCGCCCGGTTTCACCGATACCCCGGAAAAATTCGAGCTGACCTCCAGCCTGTTGCGGGTGACATTCCCTTATATATTGCTGATCTCCCTGTCTTCATTGGCCGGGGCGATCCTCAACACCTATAACCGCTTCTCGGTGCCGGCCTTCGTGCCGACCTTGCTCAACGTCAGCATGATCATCTTTGCGGTGTTCCTGACACCGTATTTCGATCCGCCGGTCATGGCGCTGGGTTGGGCGGTGCTGGCGGGTGGTCTGGCGCAGTTGCTCTATCAACTGCCGCACCTGAAAAAGATCGGCATGCTGGTGCTGCCACGCCTGAACCTGCGTGACAGTGGCGTGTGGCGGGTCATGAAACAGATGCTGCCGGCGATTCTCGGCGTTTCGGTGAGCCAGATTTCGCTGATCATCAACACCATTTTTGCCTCGTTCCTGGTCGCCGGTTCGGTGTCGTGGATGTATTACGCCGACCGCCTGATGGAATTGCCCTCTGGCGTGCTGGGTGTGGCGCTGGGCACGATCCTGCTGCCGACCCTGGCCAAGACCTACGCCAGCAAGGATCGCGCAGAGTATTCGCGGATTCTCGATTGGGGGCTGCGCTTGTGCTTTGTGCTGGTGCTGCCGTGCTCGCTGGCGTTGGGGATTCTCGCTGAGCCGCTGACGGTCTCACTGTTTCAATATGGCCAGTTCAACGCCTTCGATGCGTCAATGACTCAGCGGGCGCTCATTGCGTATTCGGTCGGGTTGCTTGGGATTATCGTGATCAAAGTGCTGGCGCCGGGCTTTTATGCGCAACAAAACATTCGCACGCCGGTGAAAATCGCAATTTTCACCCTGGTGGTTACCCAGTTGTTCAACCTGGTGCTGATCGGGCCGCTGGCCCATGCCGGTCTGGCTCTGGCGATTAGCGCCGGTGCCTGCCTTAACGCCGGGTTGCTGTTCTATCAGCTGCGCAAACAGCAGATGTATCAGCCGCAGCCGGGCTGGGCGAAGTTCGGTGCCAAACTGGTGGTAGCGGTCACGGTGATGTCCGCGGTGTTGCTGGCCGGGATGCATTTCATGCCGGCCTGGGATCAGGGCCACATGCTTGAGCGATTCCTGCGTCTGGGCGCTCTGGTAGGGGCTGGCGTGGTCTCGTATTTCGGCATGTTGCTGTTGATGGGCTTCCGTTTGCGCGACTTCAATCGCAAGGCGCTGAACTGAGGCTTTTGCCTCGATAAACACGGGCGGGCCGGCGGTTTTGTCGGTTCGATCACTTTGGGTTACGGTGTTGCCTGTCGTCGGCCGCCGGGTGTGGTTATAATCGACCACTTTATGAGCAAGAAGCGCGTTATGCAGCTGGTTCGAGGCCTCCACAACCTGCGCCCCCAGCATCGGGGCTGTGTCGCCACTATTGGCAACTTTGACGGTGTTCACCGTGGCCACCAGGCTATCCTGGCGAGGCTGCGTGAGCGAGCGCTCGAGTTGGGCGTGCCCAGCTGCGTGGTGATTTTCGAGCCGCAGCCACGGGAGTTTTTCGCCCCGGAGACAGCGCCGGCCCGCTTGGCGCGCCTGCGCGACAAACTCCAGCTGCTGGCTGACGAAGGCGTCGACCGGGTCCTGTGCCTGGCTTTCAACCAGCGCCTGAGCAAGCTCAGCGCCAGCGAATTCGTTGATACCATTCTGGTGGACGGTCTCGGCGTGCAGCATCTTGAGGTCGGTGACGACTTCCGCTTCGGCTGTGACCGGGTAGGGGATTTCGATTTCCTGCAACAGGCCGGCGTCATGCAGGGCTTCACCGTCGAAGCGGCGCAAACCGTTGAGCTGGACGGCATTCGCGTCAGCAGCACCCAGGTGCGAAATGCCCTGGCCGCTGCCGATTTTGCCTTGGCAGAGCGCCTGCTCGGTCGGCCGTTCCAGATTACCGGGCGAGTCCTGCATGGTCAGAAACTGGCGCGCCAGTTGGGTACGCCAACCGCCAACATTCAACTCAAGCGCCGTCGCGTGCCGCTCACCGGGGTTTACCTGGTCAACGTCGACATCGACGGCAAGACCTGTCCAGGCGTCGCCAATATCGGCGTGCGGCCCACGGTCCAAGGGGATGGCAAAGCCCACCTCGAAGTACATCTTTTAGATTTTGCCGGCGATCTGTATGACCGGCGTTTGACGGTGGTTTTCCACCACAAGCTGCGTGAAGAGCAGCGTTTCGCCTCTCTGGAGGCGCTTAAGACGGCGATCAATGCGGATGTCGCCGCCGCCCGTGCCCTGTCGCACCTAGCGCCAATCGCTAATGAAGAGCCATAAATGACCGACTATAAAGCCACGCTAAACCTTCCGGACACCGCCTTCCCAATGAAGGCCGGCCTGCCACAGCGCGAACCGCAGATTCTGCAGCGCTGGGACAGTATTGGCCTGTACGGTAAGTTGCGCGAGATTGGCAAGGATCGTCCGAAGTTCGTTCTGCACGACGGTCCTCCGTACGCCAACGGCACGATTCACATCGGTCATGCGCTGAACAAGATCCTCAAGGACATGATCATCCGCTCGAAAACCCTGTCGGGTTTCGACGCGCCTTATGTTCCGGGCTGGGACTGCCACGGTCTGCCGATCGAGCACAAAGTCGAAGTGACCCACGGCAAGAACCTGGGCGCGGACAAGACCCGCGAACTGTGCCGTGCCTACGCCACCGAGCAGATCGAAGGCCAGAAATCCGAATTCATCCGTCTGGGCGTGTTGGGCGACTTCGCCAACCCGTACAAGACCATGGACTTCAAAAACGAGGCCGGTGAAATCCGCGCACTCGCCGAAATCGTCAAGGGCGGTTTCGTGTTCAAGGGCCTGAAGCCTGTGAACTGGTGCTTCGACTGCGGTTCGGCCCTGGCTGAAGCGGAAGTCGAGTACGAGAACAAAAAGTCCTCGACCATCGACGTAGCGTTCCCGATTGCCGATGAAGCCAAGCTGGCTGCCGCTTTCGGTCTGCCGTCGCTGGGCAAGCCTGCTTCGATCGTGATCTGGACCACCACCCCGTGGACCATCCCGGCCAACCAGGCGCTGAACGTTCACCCGGAATTCAACTACGCCCTGGTCGATGTCGGCGACAAGTTGCTGGTGCTGGCTGAAGAGCTGGTTGAATCCTGCCTGGTCCGTTACAGCCTGGAAGGTTCGGTCATCGCGACCACCACCGGTAAAGAACTGGAACTGATCAACTTCCGTCACCCGTTCTACGACCGTCTGTCGCCGGTTTACCTGGCCGACTACGTTGAACTGGGCGCTGGCACTGGCGTGGTTCACTCCGCTCCGGCCTACGGCGTGGACGACTTCGTGACCTGCAAGAAATACGGCATGGTCAACGACGACATCCTCAACCCGGTACAAAGCAACGGTGTATACGCGACTTCGCTGGAGTTCTTTGGCGGCCAGTTCATCTGGAAAGCCAACCCGGCCATCGTCGACAAGCTGACCGAAGTCGGTGCGCTGCTGCACACCACCATCATCGAACACAGCTACATGCACTGCTGGCGTCACAAGACCCCGCTGATCTACCGCGCCACCGCGCAGTGGTTCATCGGCATGGACAAAGAGCCTGTCAGCGGCGACACCCTGCGCAAACGCGCTCTTAAAGCCATCGAAGAAACTCAGTTCGTTCCGGCCTGGGGCCAGGCGCGCCTGCACTCGATGATCGCCAACCGTCCGGACTGGTGCATCTCCCGTCAGCGCAACTGGGGCGTGCCGATTCCGTTCTTCCTGAACAAGGAAAGCGGCGAGCTGCACCCACGTACCGCCGAGCTGATGGAAGAAGTCGCCAAGCGCGTTGAAGTCGAAGGCATCGAAGCCTGGTTCAAGATGGACGCTGCCGAGCTGCTCGGTGACGAAGCGCCGCAGTACGACAAGATCAGCGACACCCTGGACGTCTGGTTCGATTCGGGCACCACGCACTGGCACGTCCTGCGCGGTTCGCACCCGATGGGCCACGAAACCGGTCCACGCGCCGACCTTTACCTGGAAGGCTCGGACCAACACCGTGGCTGGTTCCATTCGTCGCTGCTGACCGGTTGCGCCATCGACGACCACGCGCCATACCGCGAGCTGCTGACCCACGGCTTCACCGTCGACGAGTCCGGCCGCAAGATGTCCAAGTCGCTGGGCAACGTGATCGCGCCGCAAAAGGTCAACGACACCCTGGGCGCCGACATCATGCGTCTGTGGGTAGCTTCCACCGACTACTCGGGTGAAATGGCGGTTTCCGAGCAGATCCTGCAACGCAGTGCGGACGCCTACCGGCGTATCCGTAACACCGCGCGCTTCCTGCTCTCCAACCTGACCGGTTTCAACCCGGCCACCGACATCCTGCCGGCCGAAGAAATGCTCGCGCTGGACCGTTGGGCCGTGGATCGCACCTTGCTGCTGCAACGCGAACTGCAAGAGCACTACGGCGAATACCGCTTCTGGAACGTCTACTCCAAGATCCACAACTTCTGCGTGCAGGAGCTGGGCGGTTTCTACCTCGACATCATCAAGGACCGTCAGTACACCACTGGCGCCAACAGCAAGGCCCGCCGTTCGGCGCAAACCGCGCTGTACCACATCTCCGAAGCGCTGGTGCGCTGGATCGCGCCGATCCTCGCGTTCACCGCCGACGAACTGTGGGAATACCTGCCGGGCGAGCGCAACGAATCGGTGATGCTCAACACCTGGTACGAAGGCCTGACCGAGCTGCCGGAAAACGTCGAACTGGGCCGCGCCTACTGGGAGCGGATCATGGCGGTGAAGGTCGCTGTGAACAAAGAAATGGAAATCCAGCGCGCGGCCAAAGCCGTCGGTGGCAACCTGCAGGCCGAAGTGACGCTGTTCGCCGAAGACGCCCTGAGCGCCGACCTGGCCAAGCTGAGCAACGAACTGCGCTTCGTACTGATCACCTCGACCGCCAGCGTTGCGCCGTTCGTACAGGCTCCGGCCGATGCAGTGGTCACCGAAGTCAGCGGCCTGAAGCTGAAAATCGTCAAGTCGGCCTTCGCCAAGTGCGCCCGTTGCTGGCACTGCCGTGAAGACGTCGGCGTGAACCCGGAACATCCGGAAATCTGCGGTCGTTGCGTCGATAACATCAGCGGCACTGGCGAGGTTCGTCACTATGCCTAACGCCATTGGCCGTTTCGGACGGCTGGGCTGGCTCTGGTTGAGTTTGCTGGTCCTGGTCATCGACCAGGCCAGCAAGTTCTACTTCGAAGGCAAGCTTGAGATGTACCAGCAAATCGTGGTGATCCCCGATTACTTCAGCTGGACCCTGGCCTACAACACAGGCGCGGCGTTCAGCTTCCTGGCCGACAGCTCGGGCTGGCAGCGCTGGTTGTTCGCCCTGATCGCGGTCGTGGTCAGTGCGGTGCTGGTGGTGTGGCTCAAGCGTCTGGGGCGCAACGAAACCTGGCTGGCCATCGCGTTGGCGCTGGTCCTGGGTGGTGCGCTGGGCAATCTGTACGACCGCATAGCCCTAGGCCATGTGATCGATTTCATCCTGGTGCATTGGCAGAACCGCTGGTACTTCCCGGCGTTCAACTTCGCCGACAGTGCAATTACTGTGGGTGCGGTGATGCTGGCGCTGGACATGTTCAAATCAAAGAAGACGGGAGAAGCAGTTCATGACTGAACAGGTATTGGCTGAGCAACGCATCCGCCAGAACACGGAAGTCACCTTGCATTTTGCACTGCGCCTGGAGAACGGCGACACCGTCGACAGCACCTTCGACAAAGCCCCGGCGACCTTCCAGGTCGGCGACGGTAACCTGTTGCCAGGTTTCGAAGCGGCCCTGTTCGGCTTCAAGGCCGGTGACAAGCGTGCGCTGACGATTCAGCCGGAAAACGCTTTCGGTCAGCCGAACCCGCAAAACGTGCAGATCATCCCGCGTTCGCAGTTCAAGGACATGGACCTGTCACCGGGTTTGCTGGTGATTTTCAACGATGCGGCGAATACTGAGCTGCCTGGCGTGGTGAAAGAGTTCGATGACGAGCAAGTGACCATCGACTTCAACCATCCGTTGGCCGGCAAGACATTGACCTTTGACGTGGAAATCATCAACGTCAAATCGCTGTAAACGCTGTTCTGTAGGAGCTGGCTTGCCAGCGATGGGGCCATCAGGCTCGCTGCAACGCCAAGGGCCTCATCGCCGGCAAGCCGGCTCCTACAAAGATCTAATTTTCCTGCGCGCAAGACACGAGGCACAGCATGCAAATCAAACTCGCCAACCCCCGTGGCTTCTGCGCCGGTGTGGACCGGGCGATCGAAATCGTCAACCGCGCCCTGGAAGTCTTCGGGCCGCCGATCTATGTGCGCCACGAAGTGGTCCACAACAAATTCGTCGTCGAAGACTTGCGCGCTCGCGGCGCGATCTTCGTTGAAGAGCTGGATCAGGTACCGGACGACGTCATCGTGATCTTCAGTGCACACGGCGTTTCCCAGGCGGTGCGTACCGAAGCCGCCGGCCGTGGCCTGAAGGTGTTCGACGCCACCTGCCCGCTGGTGACCAAAGTGCACATCGAGGTCGCGCGCTACAGCCGTGATGGCCGTGAATGCATCCTCATCGGCCACGCCGGTCACCCGGAAGTCGAAGGCACCATGGGCCAGTACGATGGCAGCAATGGCGGCGCGATTTACCTGGTCGAGGACGAGAAAGACGTCGCCGCGTTGCAGGTGAATAACCCTGAAAAACTGGCGTTCGTGACCCAGACCACCCTGTCCATGGACGATACCAGCCGCGTCATCGATGCCCTGCGTACACGCTTCCCGGCGATTGGTGGCCCGCGCAAGGACGACATCTGCTACGCCACGCAAAACCGTCAGGACGCCGTCAAGACGCTGGCCGACGAATGCGACGTGGTGCTGGTTGTCGGCAGCCCGAACAGCTCCAACTCCAATCGCCTGCGTGAGCTGGCCGAACGCATGGCCACTCCGGCCTACCTGATCGACGGCGCTGAAGACCTGCAAAAGAGCTGGTTCGACGGTGTCGAGCGCATCGGCATTACCGCAGGGGCCTCTGCACCGGAAGTACTGGTGCGTGGTGTGATCCAGCAGTTGCAGGCCTGGGGCGCTACCGGTGCCGATGAACTGGCGGGTCGCGAGGAGAACATCACGTTCTCCATGCCGAAAGAGTTACGCGTTCGTTCGCTGCTTTGATTTTTTTCCTTTCTCGCACAACGCCTGCTCAGCCTTGATGCTGCGCAGGCTGACGCGACCGCTCGGGGCCAGCACCACTTGGTGCTGACTCACTGGCTCGTGTTTTGCGCAAACATGCAATGTCCCCGCTTGAAAGCCTCCGTGCTGCGGTTCGCCGAGATGGCTGAATCGTACTGAAGTCCTGACATAGTGATTGCCGATAACCGGCACCCGAGTGTCGCTTCGGCGCTCGACCAGCAGCGGATTGTTGCTGTCCTCATGTCCCTTGCCATTTAAATCCAGAATCATCCGCCAGCCTTGGCCCCAATCGTCGTTTATCCCGTGTATGACGACAGCCTGGTTTCGCGTGATCGCCTCGCTCCTGGCACTGCGCATGCCACTGACAAGCGACTTCGCTGCCTCCTCCTGATGGTTCGATTCCGTGAGCGCTGCAAACGCCGGACTGACCAGATGCAGAACAATCCCGACAATCGTCAGTCCCATGAGCAGTTCAATCAGACTGAAACCCTGCTGATGCATGACATCTCCCTCCCTGGAGTGCGGTGGCCCGCGCAATCCTTGCGCAGTAATGGCAAAACAACCGACACCTGTGGGTCGATTGTTCTAGCGTGTAACAGCAGGTATAGCCGACGGCAACGGAGGGCATTGATGGATCATCGTACAAAAGGTTTCACGCTGATCGAGTTGCTGGTCGCGCTTGCGGTCTTTTTGATTCTGATCACCCTGGCAGTGCCGGCGTTTACCCGTTCGGTGCAAGGCACCAGGGCCGACACCGAGATCGGCGACCTGCAGCGCGCCTTGAATTTCGCCCGGCTTGAAGCCATCGACCGCGGCATCACCACCCGGGTGCGGCCGACGGCGGGTGGCAGCGTCTGGACGGGGGAATTGGCGGTGTATGACAGTACTGGCACTGTGGCCAATGTATTGCGGGTTGTTCCCGCGATGAGCAGCGGCGCGACTCTGACGCTAACCTCAGGCGTGACCGCCATCGATTTCAACAATCTGGGCGGTCTGTCGGCACCGTCCACGGCGGTGGTGATCAGCTACGTACTGGGGGCGCAAAGCAGGACGCTGAATGTGTGTTTGAACGGACGAATTCTATTGGGTGGAAGTTGCGGATGAGGGGATGGAGCAAGCGTGCACAGGAGGGCATGACGCTGATCGAGGTTCTCGTGGCGTTGTTGATTTTGAGCGTGGGGCTGTTGGGGGCGGCGGCGTTCCAGCTCAATGCGCTGAAGTACACCGACAGTTCGCGGATGACCAGCCAGGCCAGTTTTATCGCCTACGACATGATGGACCGCATCCGCGCCAACGCCGGCGCCGATTACACCGTCACGCCGCCGACGTCGGGCAACCTCAACGTTGCCCGGGATCAGGACCTCTACGACTTCACCACCAATATCGTCAGTATGCTCGGCGCCACCGCTACGGGCAGCGTCACCCTCAATCAGCGGGTGTACACCATCACCATTACCTGGGACGACTCGCGGGCGGCCAATGCCGCCAATTCCCGTCGCAGCTTTGTGCTGACCAGTCGCGCCGCCGTTGATCCGGTGGCGACACCATGAACCGGCTCAACAGAGGTTTCGGCCTGATCGAAATGTTGATCGCGTTGGCGTTGAGCCTGGTCGTGGTGCTCGGTGTGGCGCAGATTTTCATAGCGGCCAAGAACACTTATGTCAGCCAGAACGCGGCGGCGAACATGCAGGAAGACGCGCGTTTCGTGCTGAGCAAAATGATTCAGGAAATCCGCATGGTGGGGATGTTTGGTTGTCTGGGGGCGATTACTGATGCAAGCGCCGGGGCGAGTTTTACTGCCAGCCAGATAGCGCCGATCAGTTGGGATAATGCCAACCTCAAGCTGACCCTGGTGACCGCCGATGTCGGAGCGGGTGGCGGTACGCCGACCTGGACGGTGGTTTCGGATTGCCGAAACACCGCGACGGCTTACTCCAACGTGCAGGCTCCCGCCACAGGACAATTGGCGTTTCCGATTCGACGACTGATCTACAGCCTCAAGAACGGCCAACTGACGATGGGCAGTGGCATCGGCACGCCGGCTCAGGCGGTGCTTGTCGACAACGTCAAAGCCTTTGACGTGAGCTTCGGTCTCGCAGCGTCAGCCACAGATACGGCCGCTTCCAGTTACAGCACCAACCCGTCCGACCCTGCGCGAATCCGTAGTGTGCGCCTGACGCTGATACTGAAAGATCCGAACAGCCGGGTCCGCGATCAAACATTCAACGTGGTTGCCGCTTTGCGCAACCGCTTGCCATGAGGGGAGGGCCGATGAGTTTTTCTCCCGCTACCCCTCACACCCAGCGCGGCATGGCGCTGCTGGTCAGCCTGGTGTTCCTTCTGTTGCTGACGCTGATTGGTATTTCATCGATGCAGAACGCAACCCTGCAGGAAAAGATGGCCAGTAGCGTAACCCTGCGCAATCAGTCGTTCCAGATCGCCGAAGCCGCGTTGCGCATCGGCGAAAGTGCGGTTCAGCTCGATACCTATACATTGCCGGTTTGCAGCGGCAATCAATGTTTGCCGCCCGCCGAGTCATCGACCCTCACGGCTGCCGGTCTCAATTCCTCCTCGGGGGTCACCTGGATCGCGGCGGCCAACGGTTTCTATGGGGTACAGAACATCGGTACCACGTTGAATGCCGTGAATGTGCCGAGCAACACCTCTGCGACGCTTTATCGGGTCACGGCAGTGGCCATCGTGGGCAACAACGTGCGCAGTGTGGTGGAGAGCATCTATGCCAAATACTAATAGATGCTCAGGGATCTGGCGGTTTCTGAGTGGTATTGCATTGGCGCTGTACCTGTCAGCGCCTGCGTACGCGTTCACGCCTTCGGACTCGCCCCTGTTGAGCGCTGCGGCGGTTGCGCCCAACGTGATGCTGCTGATCGATGATTCGGGGAGCATGAACAACATCATTTGGGCGCCGGGATTCGAT
Organism: Pseudomonas sp. FW300-N2A2; assembly: GCF_017351735.1. NCBI lineage: Bacteria > Pseudomonadati > Pseudomonadota > Gammaproteobacteria > Pseudomonadales > Pseudomonadaceae > Pseudomonas > Pseudomonas sp. FW300-N2A2. Next base: position 172,483 of record NZ_JACNDU010000009.1, read on the forward strand.
CCGACGGTCAGTCGCCCGCAAATTGCCAATTGCAGTTCGAACAGCTCGTGTCTGACTGGTCAGAACCTGGACATGGACGATACCAACATCGCCTTGTCGAGCCTCAATCGCGGCGGTTGCTCCAACAATGGCAACTGGTACGGTTTTTATCGGGGCTTCCTGGGACTGTCATCGATATGCCTGAAGCTGCCCGACCCGGTGGGCAACGAAAACACGCGTTATACGGCTAACTATCTGTCTTATCTGGTCACACTGGCCAACGGTTCGAACAGGGATTTCACCACCGGTACCGGTGCGATCCCCAATGATTACCGCATCAGCGTTGCGCAGGATGTGTCCACCAATCTGGTCACCAGCAACCGTTCATTGAGAATAGGCCTCGCGACATTCAACCCTTCTGTCAGTGGCAACTCCGGCCCCGGCGGTTTTATCGCCCGCGCGGTCAGTGACCTATCTCCCGTCAGTGGTAGCATTACCCAGGCCCAGGCGGACACCAACTACAACGCGTTGATCTCTTCGATCAATGGTTTGAGTGCAATCGCCAGTACCCCGTTGGCGGAGACCTATTACGAGATCACGCGGTACATGCGCGGCATGGCGCCGTACTACAACTCGACGCCAACCACTTACACCAGCCCGATCCAGTATCGCTGCCAGAAAAACTATGGCGTAGTGATCACCGATGGCTTGCCTACGTTCGACAGGACCTTCCCGACCAACGATCCGCTCGGTGGCGCCCGCTTGCCGAACTGGGACGGCAACAGCGCGAACGATGGTGACAACCTCTCCGGTGATGGCGAGGGGGACACGTTGTACCTGGACGACATCGCCAAATTCGCCTTCGACATCGATATGCGCACTACCGGCACCGATGCCGGTGGCAAAAACTGGAACGCCGCAGATTTCCCCAAACAGAACATGAACACCTACACCGTGGGTTTCACCGCCGCGAACCAGATGTTGTCGGACGCCGCCGGTTACGGGCAGGGCAAGTACTACCAGGCGACGGACAGTGCCGGCCTGAATACCGCGTTGTCATCAGCGCTGAGCGACATCACGTCGAAAGCCGGTTCCGGCGGGAGCGGCACCACCAGCAGCGCAATCGTCGGGGTCGGTTCCGCTTACTACCAGACCAGCTACGACCCCAAGGACTGGCGCGGCACCATCAAGTCTTACGGGTTCACCGCCACCGGCTCGGTCAATACCTCCACGGTGCTCTGGACGACTGATACGGCCATCGTGCCCGGCGCCACAGCGCCGATTTACCAGTCGTGGAACAACGTGAGCAACGCCCCCGTCACGCTGGCCTTCGCCAATTTCGCCCCGGCACAGCAGACGGTGCTGAATCAGGGCCTGCCAACCGGCATCACGGGCAGCGACCTTGTGGAGTGGAGCAAGGGCACCAACAAGACCGGGTTGAAAGTACGCAGCGTGTTGCTCGGCGACATCATCAACTCGCCTTTGGTGCTGGCCTCGCCAACGGAAAAAACCGCATCCGATCTGGTCAGTGACACCAGCTACAGCACCTATCTGGCCACCAAATCCAGCAACATGAACACCAGCCTGGTGGTCAATGCCAACGATGGTTTTGTCAGCGTCATCAACTCGGGTAACGGCGCCAGACGTTATGCCTACATGCCCTCCAGTGTTTTGCCATCGTTGCGCTATATCGCCGATACCGCCTACATCAATGGCATCAGCCACAAGTTTCTGGTCGACGGTCAGGTCGGCGTTTTTGATGCACAACTCAACAGTGCCTGGAAAACCCTGGCGCTCGGGGGAACAGGCGCGGGCGGCAAGACGTTCTACGCCTTGCAGCTGTTTGACGCCTCGGCCGGCAACGTGACCAAGGCGTTGTGGGAAATCAGTGCACCTGCCACAGCAAACACGGCGAACGTTTTCAATGATCTGGGTTATGCCTACGCCCGTCCGGAAGTGGCACGCTTGGCGGATGGTCGATGGGCGGCATTCATCTCCAACGGCTACGGCAGCAATTCGGGTGTGGCGGCGTTGTACGTGGTGGATATCCGCGATGGGTCGCTTATCAAGAAAATCGTCATCGACAGTACGGAAACCACCAACGGTTTGTCGTCGGTGAAACTCAAGGTCAACTCGCAGAATGTGGTGCAGGCCGCCTATGGCGGGGATCTGAAAGGGCGTTTATGGAAGTTTGATCTGAGCGGCGCCACCACGGACACCTGGGGCGTGGCGTTTTCCGGCAAACCGTTGTTCACGACGGCGGGCGGCGCCACCCAGCCAATCACCGCGCAGCCGCTGTTGGCGGACAATTCACTGGGCGGCAAAGTGGTGTTTTTCGGTACCGGCAAATTCAATGAAACGGTCGACAAGACCAACAAGGATCTGCAGGCGTTCTATGCGGTGTGGGATGCTGACGGCGGCTCTGGACAGATCACCACATCCAGTTTGCAGGCCCAATCGGTGACCGGTGTGTTCTCGGGAAGCACGGGGCAATTCATCACCACCAGCCAGAACGAAGTGACCTATCCGGCGGAGAAGGGCTGGTATTTGCCGCTGGTCTACAACAGTGTTTTAACCGGCGAGCGGGTGATCAGCCAGGCGGCGCTGGTGCTGGGGCGAATCGTATTTACCACGGCCATTGTGGATACCACAGATCCTTGTGCCAGTTTTGGCACCGGCAAACTGGTCGAACTGGATGCGTTCAGCGGTAAGATGCTCAACTACGCGGTGCTCGACACCACTGGCGATGGGCTAGTCGACAGCAACGATGCGATATCCAGCGGGGTGATTTTCACTAGCGGGATGCCATTCTTGAGCGCCGTTACCAACGGCGGCACCGGCAAGATCGTAACCGATACAGGTTCAACGGTGACCAAGCTGACCGAAAAGGGCGGCGGTGGCAGCCGTCGCATCATGTGGCGACAAATACAGTAAGTGAGAGTTGAGGCATGCGCAGATCCAACCGAGGTTTTACCCTGATCGAAATCATGATCGTGATTGCGATCATCGGGATCGTCATCACCATTGGCTACCCGAGCCTCACCGAATACGTGAAAAAGGGCCGCCGGGCTGAAGTGGCCGGGCTGCTCTCCGAGCAGGCGCAGGTTCTTGAACGGTTTTACTCGAAGGGTAATGTCTACACCGGTGCCACCGGCCTGAGCGCCGGCAATGACTATTACACCATCACCCCGACCCTGACCGACCAGACCTTCCTGCTGACCGCTACACGCAAGGCCGGCAGCATGGCGACTGACAAGTGTGGCGATTTCACCATCACCAACACCGGTGTCAGAAGCATGGTCAATGCGACGGCCGGACTGACCACCAAAGATTGCTGGGGTCGCTGAGTTTTTTTTTCGGGCGCCTTTTGCGCCTCCTGTCTCTTTAACGGTTGGATCGGAACATGACCATGCAACAGCAAGTGGTGATAGTCGGCGGCGGTGTGATTGGCCTGCTGACAGCGTTCAATCTCGCGTCGCAAGTACAGAGCGTTGTGCTGCTGGACCGTTCGAATGTCGGTCAGGAATCGTCCTGGGCCGGTGGCGGCATCGTTTCGCCACTCTACCCGTGGCGCTACAGCCCGGCAGTTACCGCGCTGGCCCATTGGTCTCAGGACTTTTATCCACAGCTGGGCGAGCGTCTGTTTGCCGCGACCGGGGTTGATCCCGAAGTGCACACCACCGGCCTGTACTGGCTGGACCTGGACGATGAGGCCGAGGCGCTGGCCTGGGCCGAGCGGGAAAACCGTCCGCTGCGGGCTGTGGATATCTCGGCGGCGCACGACGCGGTGCCGGTCCTGGGTGGCGGTTTCACCCGCGCGATCTACATGGCCGACGTGGCCAACGTGCGCAATCCGCGGCTGGTGAAATCCCTCAAGGCTGCCTTGCTGGCGATGCCGAACGTGACGATTCATGAGCAGTGCGAAGTCAGCGGGTTCGTTCGCGAGGGCGAAAAAGTCGTCGGCGTGCAGACTTCGGCGGGCGCGATCCTCGGTGATCAGGTGGTGCTGACGGCGGGTGCCTGGAGCGGTGATTTGCTCAAAAGCCTGGGCCTTGCGTTGCCGGTTGAACCCGTGAAAGGGCAGATGATTCTTTACAAGTGCGCTGCGGACTTCTTGCCGAGCATGGTGCTGGCCAAGGGGCGTTATGCGATTCCTCGCCGGGATGGACACATTCTGATTGGCAGCACGCTGGAACATGAAGGCTTCGACAAGACGCCGACCGGCTCTGCGCTTGAGAGCCTGAAAGCGTCTGCGGTGGAATTGATTCCAGCGCTGGCGGATGCCGAGGTGGTCGGGCATTGGGCGGGGTTGCGACCGGGCTCACCGGAGGGCATTCCCTACATTGGCCGAGTGCCGGGCTTCGAGGGGTTGTGGCTCAACTGCGGGCATTACCGTAACGGGTTGGTGCTGGCGCCGGCGTCGTGCCAGTTGTTTGCGGATGTGATGCTGGGCAGGACGCCGATCATTGATCCGGCGCCGTATGCGCCGGCCGGGCGGATCTAGTCGCGGGATATTGGGCGTCTGACAGACCGCCTTCGCGGGCAAGCCTCGCTCCTACAAGATCAACGACAGATTGACATCTGTAGGAGCGAGGCTTGCCCGCGAAGGGGCCTTCAATCCAGCCCGAATTTCTTCAACCTGTAACGCATCGACCGAAACGACAAATTCAATCGCTGAGCCGCTGCCGTGCGGTTCCAGCGGGTTTCCTCCAGGGCCTGGAGGATGAGTTTGCGTTCGACGTTTTCCAGATAGTCTTCCAGATTGTCGATCTGCGTCAGGTCCGGCACACCGCTGTCGGCGCTGCAATTGCCTTCGGCCAGTCGCAGGTCGCTGGCTTCGATCTGCTTGTTGTCGCACAGGGTGTGGGCGCGTTCGAGCATGTTCTCCAATTCCCGCACATTGCCCGGAAAGCGATAGCTTTTCAGCGCCTCAAGCGCTTGTGGGTGGAGCTTCGGGGCGGGTTGGCCGCTGGCTGCCGCCAGACGCTTGAGTACATGACCGGCTAATGACTCGATGTCGTCGCGGCGCTCGCGCAAAGGCGGAACCCGCAGTTCGATCACATTCAGCCGGTAGTACAAATCCTGGCGAAAGCGTTCAGCGGCGACTTCAGCGTCGAGGTCTTTGTGGGTGGCGCAGAGGATCCGCACATCGACCACGGTTTCCTGCTGGCCGCCAACGCTGCGAACGGCTTTTTCCTGAATCGCCCGCAGCAGCTTGACCTGCATCGACAGCGGCAAGTCGGCCACTTCGTCGAGGAACAGCGTGCCACCCTGAGCGGCCTGGAACAGCCCGGGCTTGTCTTCGATGGCGCCGCTGAAGCTGCCTTTGCGATGGCCGAAAAACTCGCTTTCCATCAGTTCCGACGGTATCGCGCCGCAATTTACCGGGACAAACGGTTGGTTGGCGCGCGGTCCTTGTTCGTGGATCAGTCGGGCGACCAGTTCCTTGCCGCTGCCGGACTCGCCGCTGATGTAGATCGGCGCCTGACTGCGGGCCAGTTTGTCGATTTGTTTACGCAGGCTGCGCATGGGCAGCGAATCGCCCAGCAACCGTCGGTCGATGGCTGCGCCCGGTGCTGGCATGCGCAGGGCGCTGGTGACCAGTTCGCGCAATCGCGTGAGGTCCACCGGTTTGGTCAGGAAGTCGAAGGCGCCGGCCTTGAGGGCGTTGATCGCCGTTTCGAGGCTGCCGTAGGCGGTAATCATGGCCACCGGCAGGTTTGGGGCGCGTTGCTGGATATGTTGCACCAGTTCAAGACCGGTGCCGTCCGGCAGGCGCATGTCGGTCAGGCACAGGTCGAAGGTCTCACGCTTCAACAGCGCCAGGGCTTCGCCGAGGTTACGGGCGCTGAAGGTGTCGAGTTTCATCCGTCCCAGGGTGATTTCCAGGAGTTCGCGGATATCCGGCTCGTCGTCGACGATCAGGACTTTTTGCCGTGGGCACATGTTCAACTTTGTTTCCGTCCGTGAGCAAAGGTGATGCGAAAGCAGCCGCCATCATGGCGTGGCTTGAAGTCTAGGCGGGCCTGGTTGCTTTCGCACAGCTCACGGGACAGATACAGCCCCAGGCCTGTGCCTTGGGCGCTGGTGGTATAGAACGGTTCGAACAAATGCACCTGTTGGTCCGGTGCCACGCCGGGGCCATCGTCCCGAACCTCGATGATCGGCAACTGGCTGTCGGGGTCGACAAACAAATCGAGCCAGACCTGCGCCTGATCGTGGACCTGAGCGCTATGACGCCAGGCGTTGCGCAACAAATTGTCGAGAATCTGGGTGAGCTGGTTCGGGTCCATCAGGGTTTTGAAGTCGCCTGAACCGATGCGCAGGTGAATCTGCTGGCGATCGAGCGCACTTTCACGACTGTCGGCCACGAACTGCTCCAGCCACGGCTTCAGATCGAGTCGTTGCGGTACGGTTTGCTGGCGGCGGGACAGTTGCAGGACGTTTTCGATAACCCGATTCATTCGCTGAGAGTGGTCTTGAATAATCTGGGTCAGACGTCGATCCGCGCCGTTCAGTTCCTCCGATTCCTGCAATAGCTGAGCGGCATGACTAATGGCGCCCAAAGGATTGCGAATTTCGTGGGCGATACCGGCCGTCAGGCGACCCAAAGCGGCGAGCTTCAGTTGTTGGGCCTGTTGGGCGATTTGTGCGAGATCTTCAAGGAAGACCAGGGTTTGGTGGTGTGGGCTTTGGGCCAGGGCAATGAAGCTCGGTTGCAGTTCCAGGCCGCTGTTGGCGATTTTCAGGCTCTGGGGGCGCAGCGTCGGATTGTTCTGCCACAGTTGCAGGCGTTCGACCAGAATGGGCGAGCAGTCGTCGATCCGTTGGCCTTCGAGATGGTCTCGGCCCAGTAAGATCAGCGCGCTTTGGTTGGCCAATTGCACCCGCAGTTGGCCGTCGAGCACCAGGATGCCGGTGCGCATGCGTTGCAGGATCAATGCATTGAGGGCTTCGAGGCCCACCACTTCGCTGGCCCGTTGTTCGGCGAGGGTTTCGCTGACTTCCAGGCGTTGGATCAAGCCTTGCACCAGCAACGCCGCGGCAAAGCACAACACACCGAGGGTGCCGGCTTGCAGGTAATCGTTGGGGCTGGCGGGATGGCTGAAACTCAGGAGAAAGCTCAGCCCGACGATGCCGAGCGCGCCCACGGCGGCGATCAGCAGGCCGATGCGGCTTCGCAACAAGGTGTTGCTGATGGCCACCGAGACGATCAGCAAGTTGCCGATGGCGCTGGCGACACCGCCGGCGGCGTAGAACAAGCCACACAACAGCAAGACATCAATCAGCGCCAGGCCGAACAATTGCGCCGGGCGGCGGGTGTTCTCGAAGAAGACCACCAGCAAGATGTTCAGCACCAGGTACAGCCAGCTGCCACTGCGCAACAGGCTGTCATTGGCGAACGTCAGCAACTGGTTGTCCAGGTTGCTGGAGATCAGCAGCACCAAGGTGATGCCGACGCTTAGGCGGTAGAGGTGATAAAGGCGCAGCAGTCGCTGAGCCTGTTTGCTGCCGGGACTGGACGTCTCAGCGATCACTGGAGCCCGGGCCTTGCTCGAGGTGAGCCTGGCTGCAATACCACTGTTGTTGAAGGCTCAGCGCGCGGTCGCGGGGCAGATGTACGCCGCAATGGGCACAGCGGACCATGGGCGCGGCTTCCAGTTCGGCGGGGGACTTGGGCACAGAAGCCTGACCCTTGAACTTGCGCCAGAACCATACCGCAGCGGCAATCAGGGCGATCCAGAACAGTAAACGAAGCATGATGAGCTGCTTTATGACGAGTGATTAAGCAGTTTAGCCAAGGACATGACGGGCGCACAGCCTGTTAGCGCCGCAATAAAAGTCCGGACATAAAAAAGGAGCCTCGAAAGGCTCCTTTTTGCACCACCGGTCGTATCAGTCGAACACGCCGAAGGTCATGTAGCTGAACCACGAGCGGTCGCTGTTGTTGCCTTCCGCTTCGTGATTTTCTTCTTCGATCACGTCGCCATTTTCATCTTTAGGCTTGAGATCGTTCGGAATCGCTTCTTTGGCGTCCCGGAATTGTCTCTGCACGTCCTGGTTGGCGCGGGTTTCGCCCGGCGGCAGCGGTGGACGGGATTCGATCAGGCCCAGAGTCGCCTTGCTCAACCACGAACGGTTGTCGGCTTCGTCGACCGATGGCACGAACTGACCGTCTACCAGCGTTGGGTGGTTCGGGTAGTTGAGCTTCAGGGTTTCGAGGCTGGTGGCTGCCAGGTCGTCCAGGTGCAGACGCTGGTAGGCTTCAGTCATCACCGCCAGGCCGTCGCCGACCGATGGGGTTTCCTGGAAGTTTTCCACCACGTAACGACCACGGTTCGCGGCAGCGACGTAGGCCTGACGGGTCAGGTAGTAGTCGGCGACGTGAATCTCGTAGGCAGCCAGCAGGTTGCGCAGGTAAATCATGCGCTGCTTGGCGTCCGGCGAGTAGCGGCTGTTCGGGAAGCGGCTGGTCAGCTGGGCGAACTCGTTGTAGGAGTCGCGGGCAGCACCCGGGTCACGCTTGGTCATGTCCAGCGGCAGGAAACGCGACAGCAGGCCGACGTCCTGGTCGAAAGAGGTCAGGCCCTTGAGGTAATAGGCGTAGTCCACGTTCGGATGCTGAGGGTGCAAACGAATGAAGCGCTCGGCGGCAGACTTCGCAGCCTCAGGCTCGGTGTTCTTGTAGTTGGCGTAGATAAGCTCGAGTTGAGCCTGATCGGCGTAGCGACCGAACGGATAACGCGACTCCAGCGCCTTCAGCTTGGCTGTGGCGGCGGTGTAGCTATTGTTGTCCAGATCTTGCTGAGCCTGCTGGTACAGCTCGACTTCGCTAAGGTTTTCGTCTACGACTTCCTTCGATGAGCAAGCAGCGGTCAATGCGAGGATGGCGATCAGCAGCAGGTGTTTCACTTGCATGGCGGCTTGCGTCCCTATGACGGCCGCTGTCTTGGGCGAGGCCGTCCTGTTATGATGAGCGCCCCGTTGAATAGCCTCGGGGCAAAAGACGCCGTATTTAACCACAAGCGCGCAGCCGAAACCAAAGGCTGTGCCGACGCCTAGTCTGAGCATGTCCGATAAAATTGAACTTCGCGCAGAGGTGCCGTCCGAATTGGGCGGCCAACGCCTCGATCAAGTCGCCGCACAATTATTCGCTGAGCACTCGCGCTCGCGCCTTTCCGCCTGGATCAAAGACGGCCGCCTGACTGTGGATGGGGCGGTTATCCGCCCGCGAGACATCGTTCACGGTGGCGCCATTCTTGAACTGACTGCCGAGCAGGAAGCTCAGGGCGAATGGATCGCTCAAGACATCGAGCTGGACATCGTCTATGAAGACGACGACATCCTGGTGATCAACAAGCCTGCGGGCCTGGTGGTGCACCCGGCTGCCGGTCACGCTGATGGCACCTTGCTCAACGCCTTGCTGCACCACGTGCCGGACATCATCAATGTGCCCCGCGCCGGTATCGTCCATCGTCTGGACAAGGACACCACCGGTCTGATGGTGGTGGCCAAGACCATTCAAGCGCAGACGCAGCTGGTTACACAGTTGCAGAGCCGCAGCGTCAGCCGGATCTACGAGTGCATCGTGATCGGCGTGGTGACGGCGGGCGGCAAGATCAACGCGCCGATCGGTCGTCACGGCCAGCAACGCCAGCGCATGGCCGTGATGGAAGGTGGCAAGCAAGCCGTCAGCCATTACCGTGTGCTTGAGCGTTTCCGCTCCCACACTCACGTGCGGGTGAAGCTGGAAACCGGTCGTACGCACCAGATTCGCGTGCACATGGCGCACATCAACTACCCGTTGGTCGGAGATCCTGCCTACGGCGGTCGTTTCCGTATCCCGCCAGCCGCCAGTCAGACCATGGTCGATTCCTTGAAGACGTTCCCGCGTCAGGCGCTGCATGCGCGATTCCTGGAGCTGGATCACCCGACTACCGGTAAACGCATGAGCTGGGAATCGCCACTGCCGGACGATTTCGTCTGGTTGCTGACGCTGCTCAAGCAAGACCGCGAGGCGTTCATCGGATGAGTGACTGGCTGATTCCCGACTGGCCTGCGCCTGCCGGGGTGAAAGCCTGCGTCACCACCCGTGCGGGCGGCGTCAGTCTGGCGCCGTTCGACAGCCTCAACCTCGGCGATCACGTCGACGACAGCCCCGAAGCTGTTGCCGAAAACCGCCGTCGCCTCACCGATCATTTCTCCATGCAGCCGGCCTGGTTGAAGCAGGTTCACGGCATCGCCGTGGCTCATGCGGACCCAAGCCTTGTGGCCACCGCCGACGCCAGCTGGACGGCAACGCCCGGCATTGCCTGCTCGGCGATGACGGCTGATTGCCTGCCCGCGTTGTTTTGCGACCGTGCCGGCACTCGCGTCGCTGCGGCCCACGCCGGTTGGCGCGGGTTGGCGGCGGGCGTGCTCGAAGCGACGCTCGATGCGCTGGCCGTGCCCCCGGAAGACGTGCTGGTCTGGCTCGGTCCGGCCATTGGCCCGCAAGCCTTTGAAGTCGGCCCGGAAGTGCGGGCTACCTTCGTCGAGCAATTGCCCGAATCCGCGAAAGCCTTCGTGCCCAGCCAAAACGCTGGCAAATTCATGGCCGACATCTATGAGCTGGCGCGTTTGCGTCTGGCGGCTCGTGGTGTCACTGCTGTTTATGGTGGCGGTTTCTGCACCGTGACCGATCCCCGCTTCTTTTCTTACCGTCGTAGTCCTCGCACTGGTCGGTTTGCCTCCCTGGTCTGGCTCGAAAGCTAGACTCGACTGATCTGCATCAACGTCACGACGCTTGAAACTCCCAGAATCGACCACATCTATAGCGGTATCTGGCAGGTTTCTTCATTCAGGATGTTTTATAGGTCCGGCCTGCTCAAAAGGAAGGTGACCCATGCGTATAGATCGTTTAACCAGCAAATTGCAGTTAGCTCTATCCGACGCCCAATCGCTGGCCGTCGGCCTTGACCATCCCGGTATTGAACCGGCGCATTTGATGCAAGCCATGCTTGAACAGCAGGGTGGTTCGATCAAACCCCTGTTGATGCAGGTCGGTTTTGACGTCAACAGCCTGCGTAAAGAGCTGACCAAAGAGCTCGACCAGCTGCCAAAAATCCAGAACCCGACCGGCGACGTCAACATGTCGCAGGACTTGGCGCGTCTGCTCAACCAGGCGGATCGCCTGGCCCAGCAGAAGGGCGATCAGTTCATTTCCAGTGAGCTGGTGCTGCTCGCCGCCATGGACGAGAACAGCAAACTCGGCAAATTGTTGCTCGGTCAGGGCGTCAGCAAAAAAGCCCTGGAAAACGCGATCAACAACCTGCGTGGTGGCGAAGCGGTCAACGACGCCAACCACGAAGAGTCGCGTCAGGCGCTGGATAAATACACCGTCGACCTGACCAAGCGCGCCGAAGACGGCAAGCTCGATCCGGTGATCGGTCGTGACGACGAAATTCGCCGGACCATTCAGGTGCTGCAACGCCGCACCAAGAACAACCCGGTGCTGATCGGTGAGCCTGGCGTGGGTAAAACCGCCATCGCCGAAGGCCTGGCCCAGCGCATCATCAACGGCGAAGTGCCGGATGGCCTGAAAGGCAAACGCCTGCTGTCCCTGGACATGGGCGCGCTGATTGCCGGTGCCAAGTACCGTGGCGAGTTCGAAGAACGCCTGAAATCCCTGCTCAACGAGCTGTCGAAGCAGGAAGGGCAGATCATTCTGTTCATCGACGAACTGCACACCATGGTCGGCGCCGGTAAAGGCGAAGGCTCGATGGATGCGGGCAACATGCTCAAACCTGCGTTGGCCCGTGGCGAGTTGCACTGCGTCGGCGCGACCACGCTCAACGAGTACCGCCAATATATAGAGAAGGACGCGGCCCTTGAGCGGCGCTTCCAGAAAGTGTTGGTGGATGAACCGAGCGAAGAAGACACCATCGCCATTCTGCGTGGCCTGAAAGAGCGTTATGAAGTTCACCACAAAGTGGCGATCACCGACGGCGCGATCATCGCCGCGGCCAAGCTCAGTCATCGCTACATTACCGATCGTCAGTTGCCGGACAAGGCCATCGACCTGATCGACGAAGCCGCCAGCCGCATCCGCATGGAGATCGACTCCAAGCCGGAAGTGCTGGACCGTCTGGAGCGCCGTCTGATTCAGCTGAAGGTGGAATCCCAGGCGCTGAAGAAAGAGAGCGACGAAGCGGCGATCAAGCGTCTGGAGAAACTCCAGGAAGAAATCGTTCGTCATGAACGGGAGTATTCGGACCTCGAAGAAATCTGGAACTCGGAAAAAGCCGAAGTCCAGGGTTCTGCGCAGATCCAGCAGAAAATCGAACAGTCCCGTCAGGAACTGGAAGCGGCACGCCGTAAAGGCGACCTGAACCGCATGGCCGAGCTGCAATACGGGGTGATCCCGGACCTGGAGCGCAGCCTGCAAATGGTCGACCAGCATGGCAAAAGCGAAAACCAGTTGCTGCGCAGCAAGGTGACCGAGGAAGAAATCGCCGAAGTCGTCTCGAAGTGGACCGGCATCCCCGTGTCGAAAATGCTCGAAGGCGAGCGCGACAAGCTGATGAAGATGGAAGGCCTGTTGCACCAGCGTGTGATCGGTCAGGACGAAGCGGTGATCGCGGTTTCCAACGCGGTGCGTCGTTCGCGGGCCGGTTTGTCCGACCCGAATCGTCCAAGCGGTTCGTTCATGTTCCTCGGCCCGACCGGTGTCGGTAAAACCGAGTTGTGCAAGGCGTTGGCCGAGTTCCTCTTTGATACAGAAGAGGCGATGGTGCGGATCGACATGTCCGAGTTCATGGAGAAACATTCCGTGGCCCGGTTGATCGGTGCGCCACCAGGCTACGTAGGGTATGAAGAGGGCGGTTACCTGACCGAGGCGGTGCGTCGCAAGCCTTATTCGGTGATCCTGCTGGATGAGGTCGAGAAGGCCCACCCGGATGTGTTCAACATCTTGCTGCAAGTGCTGGAAGATGGCCGTCTGACCGACAGCCATGGCCGCACGGTGGATTTCAAGAACACCGTGATCGTCATGACCTCCAACCTGGGCTCGGTGCAAATCCAGGAACTGGTCGGTGATCGTGAGGCTCAGCGCGCAGCGGTGATGGATGCGATTTCCACGCACTTCCGGCCGGAGTTCATCAACCGGGTCGACGAAGTGGTGATCTTCGAGCCATTGGCGCGGGATCAGATCGCGGGCATTACCGAGATCCAGTTGGGTCGTCTGCGCAGTCGTCTGACTGAGCGCGAACTGAAACTGGAACTCAGCCCTGAGGCCATGGACAAGCTGATCGCGGTTGGCTACGACCCGGTGTACGGCGCACGGCCACTGAAACGTGCGATTCAGCGCTGGATCGAAAACCCGCTGGCGCAGCTGATTTTGTCGGGGCGTTTCATGCCCGGCGATACCGCCAAGGGTGTGGTGGAAAACGACGAAATCGTCTTCGCCTGATCCGCGTTAGCAACAAAACTGAAGAGGCCTCGCATTGCGAGACCTTTTTTTCGTCAGGTTGTTGAACTCAAAGGAAAAGGCTTGTAAAGTGCGCCCCGCAGTAAGTCACCCGGAAGGGTTTCTGCTCCCCAAGCAGGAATCTGAAATAAGTTGCAAATCATTAACTTGAATGCAATTTAGGGGGTTGACAGAGGTGCTTAAGATTGTAGAATAGCGCGCCTCAGACACACGAACGCAGCGATGCGAACGGGTCGAAGAGAACGCAGTAAAGCTTCACCGTTGTAAATTGAAATATGTAGTTCCGTGATAGCTCAGTCGGTAGAGCAAATGACTGTTAATCATTGGGTCCCAGGTTCGAGTCCTGGTCACGGAGCCAATTTCAAACCGGGGTATAGCGCAGTCCGGTAGCGCGCCTGCTTTGGGAGCAGGATGTCAGGAGTTCGAATCCCCTTACCCCGACCATTTTTGGGTCGTTAGCTCAGTTGGTAGAGCAGTTGGCTTTTAACCAATTGGTCGTAGGTTCGAATCCCACACGACCCACCATTTTTGAAACCAGTTAACGCTGGAATCGAATCTTAAGATCAGACGCCAAAAGCTCTGTTCGCAGAAGGCGCCTTTTAAAGGTGCCTTTTTTTTACCGGGGTATAGCGCAGTCCGGTAGCGCGCCTGCTTTGGGAGCAGGATGTCAGGAGTTCGAATCCCCTTACCCCGACCATATTAAAAATCCTCGTATCGAAAGATACGGGGATTTTTTTTGCCTTTGAAAAAGCCGAATCCTTTCAAGTCATCGTACAACTAGCCGATAACGAGCTGTCGGGGCGCACTCGCGACCTCCCATTCAGGCCAACAACAAGAAAGGCACTCGTTATGTTTCTTCGTCAGCTGAATATTGCCCCTCGTGCTGCGCTGGGTTTTGCCTTGATTGCCGTGCTGGTGGCGTTGCTTGGAATATTTGCCCTGGGGCAAATGTCGAGCATTCGCGAGAGCGAGGTGGCGGTGGAGAAGCAATGGCTGCCGAGCATCCGTGGTGGTGATGAGATCCGCGAGCTGATGCTGCGCATCCGTACCATTTCCTTGCGCATGGCACTGGATCAAGACCCAAAGAACATTCCCACCTACCGCGGCCAGATGGACACTCGCGACAAGGAACTGAGCGAGAAGATTGCGGCTTACGACAAGTTGGTCGACACCGCTGAAGGTCAGGCCTTGTACGACCAGTTCAAAACCACCTTCGCCGCCTATCGCACCGGCATTGCCCAGTCGTTCACCCTGGCCGAGCAAGGTCGCCGTGACGAGCTGACCAAACTGCTGTTGATCGACATGAAAACCGTGGTCGATGGTTCCGGCAAGCAGCTCAATGACCTGGCGGAACTGTTCGCCAAACAGGTCGCCGTTGAAAGCCAGAAATCCGCAGCGCACTACGAAACCTCGCGGTCCATCGTCAGCCTGTTCATCGCACTCGCGGCGTTGGCGACAGTCGGCCTGGCAATGTTGCTGACTCGCAGTATCGTCCGTCCGCTGAACGAAGCCCTGAGTGCGGCGGAAAGCGTGGCGCAGGGCGATTTGACCCGACCTATCGCGACCCATGGCAACGACGAAGTGAGCCGTTTGCTCAAGGCGCTGGCGACCATGCAGCAGAACCTGCGGGAAACCCTGCAAGCCATCAGTGGCTCGGCGACGCAACTGGCCACGGCGGCAGATGAGCTGAACGCCGTCACCCTGGATAGCACCCAGGGTCTGCAACAACAGAACAACGAGATTGAACAAGCCGCCACGGCGGTCAACGAAATGACCTCCGCCGTCGAAGAAGTTGCGCGCAACGCAGTGTCGACCTCCGATGCCACTCGCCAGTCCAGCGAGTCGGCGCATCTGGGGCAGGAGCGGGTCAGCGAAACTGCAAGTGCCATCAGCGACCTGGCCAATGATGTGCAGCACACCGGTGAGTTGGTGCAATCGCTGGCCAATCAGTCCCAGGACATCGGCAAGGTGCTGGATGTGATTCGGGCCATTGCCGAGCAAACCAATCTGTTGGCGCTCAACGCTGCGATTGAAGCGGCGCGTGCGGGGGAGAGCGGTCGCGGGTTTGCGGTGGTGGCCGATGAAGTGCGTGCACTGGCGCATCGCACGCAGCAATCGACCCAGGAAATCGAACAAATGGTTCAGGGCATGCGCAATGGTTCGAGCCTGGCGCTGGACTCCATGAATGCCAGCGCTTCCCGTGCTGCCGAAACTCTGGTGATGGCGAAGCGGGCGGGTGACGCATTGCAGACGATCACTGCATCGGTTCACGAAATCCACGAGCGCAACCTGGTGATTGCCAGTGCGGCCGAAGAGCAGGCCCAAGTGGCCCGGGAAGTGGATCGCAATCTGGTGAACATTCGTGATCTGTCGGTGCGTTCCGCTACCGGCGCGGATCAGACCAGTGCCTCCAGCCACGAGCTGTCGAAACTGGCCAATGCGTTGCAAGGGATGGTGCAGCGTTTTCGGGTGTAAAACCGCCAGACGAAAAAAAGCCGCACCTCTCGGTGGAGAAGCGCGGCCGGGTGCCTTGCTCGGATGTGGCCATTTAACGGGCGAGGTGTATCGCTGCTGTGTCGCGCAAGGGGGAGTTTGTAAGCGAAGGGGGAAAATCGCGGGGGGAGGTACAGTAAGACACGGATCTCCAAATCAGTGGAGATCAAATGTGGGAGCGAGCCTGCTCGCGAAGCGGTGTGTCAGCCAACTCATGTGGTGACTGACACTCCGCTATCGCGAGCAGGCTCGCTCCCACAGGGGATGGTTATTAGTGCAGCTTGAGGCGCGGCTCAGTCCCGCGGCCAATCTTGCTGCCCAGCATCAACATCGCCGTGCGGAACGCGCCATACAGCGCCATCTGGTGCATGCGGTACAGCGACACATAAAACATCCGCGCCAGCCAACCCTCGAGCATCACGCTGCCGGTCAGGTTGCCCATCAAGTTACCCACAGCCGAAAAACGCGACAGCGAAATCAACGAGCCATAGTCGGTGTACTTGTACACAGGCAAAGCCTTGCCTTCGATCCGCAGCTTCAGCGATTTGGCCAGCAACGACGCCTGCTGATGTGCAGCCTGGGCGCGCGGCGGCACATTGCGATCGGTGCCCGGTTGCGGGCAGGCCGCGCAGTCACCGAAGGCGAAGATGTTCTCGTCGCGGGTGGTTTGCAGGGTCGGCAGCACTTGCAGCTGGTTGATGCGGTTGGTTTCCAGACCGTCGATGTCCTTGAGGAAACCCGGCGCACGAATCCCGGCGGCCCAGACTTTCAGGCTGGCGTTGATCACTTTGCCGTCGGCGGTGATCAGGCTGTCGGCGGTCACTTCGCTAACGGCCGCGTTGGTCATGACATTGACCCCGAGTTTCTCCAGGGTTTTATGCACAGGCCCGCCAATGCGTTCCGGCAATGCTGGCAGCACCCGTGGACCGGCTTCGATCAAGGTGATGTGCATGTTCTCCGGTTTGATCCGGTCCAGACCGTAAGCCGCCAGTTCATGCGCGGCGTTGTGCAGTTCGGCGGCGAGCTCGACGCCAGTGGCACCGGCGCCGACAATCGCGACGCTGATCCGCTGCACCACATCCGTCTGCCCGGCGTGCGCGCGCAAATAGTGGTTGAGCAGTTGCTGGTGGAAACGCTCGGCCTGTTTGCGCGTGTCGAGGAACAGGCAATGTTGCGCCGCGCCCAGGGTGCCGAAATCGTTGGTGGTGCTGCCGACGGCGATCACCAGCGAGTCGTACGGCACTTCACGCGCCGGCACCAGTTCCAGACCGGCTTCGTCATAGGTGGCGGCCAGCTGGATTTTTTTCTGTGCCCGATCAAGCCCGCTCATGCGCCCCAGCTGGAACTCGAAGTGGTTCCATTTTGCCTGGGCAACATAGTTGAGTTCGTCTTCGGAAGAGTTCAGGGAACCGGCCGCCACTTCATGCAACAGCGGTTTCCAGATGTGGGTCAGGTTCGCGTCGACCAGCATCACACTGGCCGTGCCGCGCTTGCCCAGAGTCTTACCCAGGCGGGTAGCCAACTCCAGACCGCCGGCGCCGCCGCCAACGATGACAATACGATGAGTCATGGGGATATCTCGCAAGGCTAAAAGAAATCGGTGCAATTACCCGAGCGAGCGCGATGCAGCTCATAGCGTCAGGTAACTGATAAATCGGCTCAACAGGCCCAGGCCAATAGTCACTGCCAGCACCACCACCAGGAGCATCCACGGCCGGAAAGGCCGGCGCTCGACTCGGTGCTGGGACAGGTGCAGGTACTCTTCGACATGCTTTTGGTCGTCGGGGTTCAGGCGGCTGGTCATATCGGGCCTCGTCAGGGGTAGACGTTGCTGAATGTGGGGAAGCTACATGCGGGCGGCGGTGTAACACATCAGCCCGCATTGAACGGAGCATAGCCGCTCGCTGGAACAGGCTCGACGCTGACCGTATCGTCCAGGCGAATGATTCCACTTTGTAACACTCGGGCGGTGATTCCGCCATGTCCGCGAACGGCCTGAAAGGTGCCGGGGCCGAGGTTGTTTTGCAGGCGCGCGCAGGGCTGACACCAACCGGTGGTTTCGAAAATCGCCTGGCCGATTTTGAAACGGCGACCCTTTAGGCTGAACAGGTTGATCCCACTGATAACGAGGTTGCGCCGCAAATCATTAGGCAACAGCGGATTATCTTCCGAGCGGCCCATCAGCGAGTTGATCACCGCCAGATGCTCCCACTGAATCAGCGTCACCTGCCGCGCATTGCGCACACCGGGGCGGGCGCGATCGCCGGTCAACCCGGCCTCGAGTCGTGCCTCCACGGCCTCCAGTTCTATCATCGGCACGTGTGGCTGCGGGCGCACGCCGATCCAGCGTACGCGGCCGGTTTGCGGGACTTCAGCGATCAGTTCCTGCAACGGACTCACAGGCTGATCCCGACATCAAAGACGATGCTGCGACCGAGGTTGCTGCGCAGGAAATCCGGAGCATCGGGATGCGCAAATAAAACACGGGCGAAGGTCGGCCCCACCAGCGACAACGAGCGCCAGCCCTGACGCAAGTATTCGGTGGGCGGCGGGAAATGGCTATTGAGGTCGAGCACTTCGCGCTTGAGGCTGGCGAAGGCGATGATGTCCAGTTCGCCCAGGTCCATGCCGCGCTCTTTGTAGTTGTGCGCTTTTTTGCGCAAGGTCGGCGCCAGTCTCAGCAGGAATTCATTGGCCGGAATGCGCCTGGGTTTGGCTTCGCGACGCACCAGCGAACTCAGCGAAAACGCACTGCGTCGGCGTTGCAGTTCATCGCGCCACTCATCGTTGAGGCGCCGGCCTTCGTCGAGCACGAAAAACACTTCGAAATTCGCCTCGCGAAACAGCACGTCCGGCGGCTCCCCGGCGGGCGCGAATTCGTCGGTGCGGTAAGGAATGTTCAGCCCTTGCAGCAGGCGCTGGCACACCCAACGCTCACGCTCCCATTTGCGGGCATTGGAAAGAAACGCGTTGGCTTGCTCGGCCGCAATGGTCAGCAGGCGTAAGTAATCTGAGTCATCCATAGGCCCAAGCTTAGCGTTCAAATGCGTTCGCAAAGAAGACAGTTTGTCGGAGAAGAGCAAAAGCCTGTCACGCCATTGCCCCATCCCCCGCCCGTTTCAGGGCCCTGCACAAAACGGATAGCGATCTGCGCAAAGCGGATATTGCCCCGCGCCTGGCAGCTTTACCCTCGGCTTTACGGGACGTTAGCCGCTTTACCGACGTTCTGAATAAAACAACAACAAGAGATGAATGCCATGCGCAAGATCGACGTACATGAGGTTATCGACAACGCTCGATTCAACCGCTTCCACTGGATGGTGCTGTTCTGGTGTGCCCTGATCATCATTTTCGACGGTTACGATCTGGTGATCTACGGCGTGGTGCTGCCGATGCTGATGAAGGAGTGGGGGCTCAGTCCCTTGCAGGCCGGCGCGCTGGGAAGTTACGCATTGTTTGGAATGATGTTCGGCGCGCTGTTTTTCGGCCCGCTCTCGGACAAGATCGGCCGCAAGAAAGCCATCACGATCTGCGTGATGCTCTTCAGCGGTTTTACCGTGCTCAACGGTTTTGCCCGCAACCCCACCGAGTTCGGCCTGTGCCGGTTCATCGCTGGCCTGGGTATCGGCGGGGTGATGCCCAACGTCGTGGCGCTGATGAACGAGTACGCGCCGAAGAAGATCCGCAGCACGCTGGTGGCGATCATGTTCAGCGGCTACTCCGTGGGCGGCATGCTCTCGGCGGGACTGGGCATCGTGCTGATCCCGAGCTTCGGCTGGCAGTCGGTGTTTTACGTCGCGGTGCTGCCGTTGGTGTTATTGCCGCTGATCATGTACTTCCTGCCCGAGTCGGTGGGTTTCATGCTGCGTCAGGGACGCAATGAAGAGGCGCGGGCCATTCTTCAACGGGTCGATCCGGAGTACGTCGCGCAGTCCGGCGATCAACTGCACATGAGCGAAGTGAAGGGCACCGGCACCCCCGTGCTGCAACTGTTTCGCGAGGGGCGCGCACTGCGCACGCTGATGTTGTGGCTGGCGTTTTTCTGCTGCTTGCTGATGGTTTACGCCTTGAGTTCCTGGCTGCCGAAACTGATGGCCAACGCCGGTTACAGCCTGGGTTCGAGCCTGTCGTTCCTGCTGGTGCTCAACTTCGGCGCCATTTTCGGCGCGGTCGGTGGCGGCGTGCTGGGTGACAAACTGAATCTGCCGCGGGTGTTGGCGGTGTTCTTCGCCGTGGCCGCCGTGTCGATCACCTTGCTCGGTTTCAACAGCCCGATGCCGCTGCTGTACCTGCTGATCGCCATCGCCGGCGCCACCACCATCGGCTCGCAGATTCTGTTGTACGCCTGCGCCGCGCAGTTCTACTCCATGACCATTCGCTCGACCGGTCTGGGCTGGGCCTCGGGCATCGGACGCAACGGCGCGATTGTCGGGCCGCTGCTGGGCGGTGCATTGCTCGGGATCAGCCTGCCGCTGCAACTCAACTTCATGGCGTTTGCCTTGCCCGGCGCGGTGGCCGCGATTGCCATGACCGTGTTTGCGATCAGCAGTCAGCGCAGTCACAGGCAAGCGCTGTCGGGCCTGCGCAACGGTTCGCCAGACGGGTCTGTCGGCGAAGCTTCATGAAAACGTTTGTCCGGGATTTTTCCCTGTCGGCGGCCGTCGCCGGATTTATCGCCACGGTGATTTCCTATGCCGGCCCGTTGGTGATTATTTTCCAGGCGGCCGAGACCGCACACCTGTCGCGGGAAGTGTTGTCGTCGTGGGTCTGGGCGATTTCCATCGGCAGCGCGGTGCTCGGCATCGGTTTGAGCCTGCGTTACCGCGTGCCGGTGATCATCGCGTGGTCGGCGCCGGGCTCGGCATTGTTGGTGGCGCTGTTGCCGGGGATCTCGATGCCGGAGGCGGTGGGCGCGTACCTGGTCAGCAGCCTGATCATTTTCCTGGTCGGGGTGTCGGGGGCGTTTGACCGGATCATCGGCAAACTGCCGGCGGCGATTGCGGCGGCGATGCTGGCGGGGATTCTGTTCAGTTTCGGCACCGGGTTGTTTGTCTCGTTGCAGGGCAAACCGTTGCTGGTGCTGGCGATGTTTGCCACGTACCTGATCTGCAAACGGCTGATGCCGCGTTATGCGGTGGTGATGGTGCTGCTGGTGGGCTGCTCGATGGCGTTTCTCGGCGGTGATTTGCACAGCGAAGCGCTGGTGATCGGGTTGGCCACACCGGTGTGGATCACGCCCGTGTTCAGCCTCAGCGCGACGCTGAACATTGCCTTGCCGTTGGTGATGGTGGCGCTGACCGGCCAGTTCGTGCCCGGCATGGCGGTGTTGCGGGCCAGCGGTTACGCGACGCCGTCCGGCCCGATCATCGCCAGCAGTGCGTTGGGCACGGCGCTGTTGGCACCGTTCGGTTGCCACGGGCTGAATCTGGCGGCGATCACCGCAGCCATTTGTACCGGTCGCGAGGCCCATGAAAACCCCGGCAAGCGCTACGTGGCCGGGGTGGTCGGCGGGCTGTGTTACCTGCTGCTGGGCATCTTCGGCGCCACCCTGGTTTCGCTGTTTTCGGCGTTCCCCAAAGAGCTGATCGCGGCGCTGGCCGGGCTGGCGCTGTTCGCCGCGATTGCCGGGGCACTGGCCGGCGCAATGGCGGTGCCGAGTGATCGCGAAGCCGCGCTGGTGACCTTCCTCACCACCGCTTCGGGCATGTCGTTGTTGGGTTTGTCCGCGGCTTTTTGGGGACTGATTTTCGGCATGGTCACCCATGTGTTGTTAAACGCCCGTCGCGAAAGCGCGGCGGCTGAAGCACTTCCAACTGTCGATCAATAAAAATAAGAGAAAAAACGATGAAACAGATTCTTCCAACAACCGGTTCCGTGTTGTCCATGGCGCTCGTCTCGGGTTTCTCCACCGGTGCGATGGCGGCAGAGGGCGGCTTTATCGAAGACACCACGGCCACCTTGCAGGCACGCAATTACTACTTCAGCCGGGACTTCTCCGACATCGTCGGGGCGAACAAACAGTCGAAGGCCGAAGAGTGGGCGCAGGGCTTCATCCTTAACGTCAAATCCGGCTACACCCAAGGGCCTGTCGGTTTTGGTGTGGATGTGATCGGCCTGCTCGGCCTCAAACTCGACAGCAGCCCGGATCGGGTCAATACCGGTTTGCTGCCGGTCAAGGATGACGGGCGCGCGGCAGATGATTACAGCCGTCTCGAAGCTGCGCTGAAGGTGCGTTACTCCAAAACCGAGCTGAAGGTCGGGGAGTTGCAACCCAACCTGCCGGTGCTGGCGTTCAGTGATATCCGCCTGCTGCCGCCCAGCTATCAAGGTGCAAGCATCAGCTCCAATGAGATCAATGGCCTGACCTTGCAAGGCGGTCACTTGAACACGACCAGCCTGCGCAACGAGGCGGGCGACGAGAAAATGCAGGCCATGCTCGGCCACGTGCCGCAGCGCCAGGTCAGCAGTGATGGCTTCAACTTTGCCGGCGCCGATTACGCCTTCAACGATAAACGCAGCTCGGTCAGCGCCTGGTTCGGGCAACTGGAAGATATCTACAACCAGCGTTTTCTCGGTCTCAAGCACAGCCAGCCGATGGGTGACTGGACCCTGGGCGCCAACCTTGGTTATTACGATTCGCGCGAAGACGGCAAGAAGCTGTTGGGCAACATCGATAACCAGGCGTTCTTCTCGCTGCTGTCGGCCAAGCGCGGTGGTCACACGTTTTATGTCGGTTATCAGGGGATGTTCGGTGACAGCGCATTCCCGCGTGTCTTCGCCAACATCTCGCCGCTGGGCAACGAGGTGCCGACCTACGAGTTTGCCTTTACCGACGAACGCTCCTGGCAGGCGCGTTACGACTACGACTTCGCCGCCCTCGGTGTGCCGGGGCTGACCAGCACCGTGCGTTACATTTCCGGTAATAACGTCGACACAGGGCAAGGGTTCGAGGGCAAGGATCGCGAGCGTGATCTCGACCTCGGCTACGTGCTGCAAAACGGCAGCCTCAAAGGCCTCGGGATCCGGGTGCGCAACGTGATGGCCCGTTCCAACTACCGCAGTGATATCGACGAAAACCGCCTGATCCTCAGTTACACCTGGACGCTGCTATGACCATTGAAAAAGAACAACTGCCTTACAACATCGGCTTGCAGGTCAAGCTGGAGCAATTGACCGAGTCGGTGCTGCAAACCGAGGAAGACATGCGCTTTGCCAATCAACTGGCGCGCACGGCCGGCGATCGGGTCAAGGCGAGTGCGCAGAGCATGCAATCTTCGGCCAGTGTGCTGGAGGACCTGAACCTCTACATGCAGCGTCTGGATCAGGTGTTCGATGAGCTCGGCAGTCAGTCGATGCGCATCGGTGCGATTGTCGGCAGCATCCAGGACATCGCCCGTCAGACCAATCTGCTGGCGCTCAACGCGGCAATCGAGGCGGCGAGGGCGGGCAGTCATGGCCGAGGGTTTGCGGTGGTCGCCGATGAGGTGCGCAATCTCTCGCGTCAGGCTGCGGACTCCAGTGCGCAGATCCGGCAAATCGCCACGGGGCTGGAACAGTCGGCGGAGCATGCACGCCAAGGGATTCAGCAGTTATCCGGCTCCACCCGTCTGGGGCTGGAAAAGGCTGGAGTGGCTTTGCATTCGATGGGGGAATTGCAAAGCGGTGCGGTGGCCAGAGTCGAGGTGGTCGAGCGGATCATGGCGCGTTTGGCCGGCCTGCATGATTTGGCGTTGCAGGCGAAACGGCTGATCGTGTGATGCCTGGTGTTACAGGTTGCTTGTGCAGTTGCCCATGACTTGGTAGGTCACGCGATGGGTCTGGCCCTGATGGTCGATGTAGACCATGGTTGCCGGCACGACGTCGCACGCGGTTGCGGTGTCGGTCACGGAAACCACCTTGGCGATGTCCAGCGGTTGCGCCGGGTCGTACGGGGTGGCAGCGGGTTCGCTGGCGGCCATGGCTGAGGTGGCGATCAGGGTCAGAAACAGGGTGCTCAGGGTTTTCATTTTTGTGTGCTCGGTGTTGGTTTTGATGCTTGAAGTTTAGTCCTTGGTGGTGATGGATAAAGGGGGCTGGGGCTGATTCAGCTTTGCAGGAAACGTAACAATGGGGGCATATCCGTTTCTTCGGTGAGGGCGGCTATTGGTTTCGCTCTTACAGCGAGTCACTTTGGAAAAGCCCCAAAGTAACCAAAGGGCTCTTGCCCCTTTCGTTCGGTGCCTCGCCTAGGCTCGGCATGCCCTCGCTCCGGTCCTGCTCCGTGGGCCCGCCGCGATCGGCCATCCCTGGC